>CALWFY010000080.1 GCA_944377775.1 uncultured Mediterraneibacter sp. | reverse complement strand
ATGGTCTGCAAAGATTCTTTGTAAGATATTCATAAGTCCATTATGCAAGAAAAAGTAACAAAAGGAAACCCCTAACCCCTCATGATTGAGGGGCAGGGGAGCTGAATAGGCGAAGCCTATTTTTTATTATTTTGAAAACCTAAAACAGGAGGAGTAACAGCAATGAGATTGATTTTGAGGTTTATAAAACCCTACTGGAAATTATTCATACTGACATGCATCCTAATCGTTGTGGATGTGGCGGGCGCCTTGTATATTCCTACACTGGTCGCAGAGATGATGAATGAGGGAACCGCGGGAAGCACGATGCAGGACCTTTATATGACAGGCATCCAGATTGTGATCGCATCGGTCATTTCAGGAGCAGGGGCAATCCTGGGCGCCTGGACCTGTTCTCAGCTCTCGACCAGAGTCTGCAAAGGCATCAGGGATGCGCTGTATGAAAAGTCGCTGAAACTGTCTGTCTATGATTTTAAGCAGTTTGGCACAGCATTCATTACGACAAGGACGACTTCGGATATTACAAATATCCAGACAGCGCTGATCAGCTTTATTCAGATGGTGCTTCCTGTCCCGGCTATGTTCGTGATCGCCCTGCTTCTTACATTCCGGCTGGACACATGGGCAGGCTGTGTCCTCCTGGCTGTATTGTGTGTAGTGTTTGTGGGTGCGTACGGGATTATGCGGATGGCATCCCCATTGTTCAGGCGTCTGCAGAAACTTTTGGACCGGATGAGCACGGTGCTTTTGGAAAACCTGACAGGAGTGCGGGTAATCCGGGTGTTTAACAAACAGAAGAAAGAACAGGAACGGCTGGACATTGCCTTTTACAATTATGCGGACACGTCCATCCGGACGAACCGTATGTTCGCTAATCTGGACGGACTTTCCTTTTTTTCTATTAACGTGTTCGTGGTCATTATCTACTGGTTCAGCGGCGCAAGGGTGGCGGCAGGGCACTTTCAGATTGGTGATATCACTGCTCTGATCGAGTACGCGCTTCTGGCGCTGTTCTATCTGATGATGGCGCAGATGGTCATACTGACCCTTCCAAGGGCTCTGGAATGCTGCAGCCGTGTGCAGGCGGTTTTGGACCATACGCCGGAAATTGTAGATCTGGTATCAGAAGATACACAGGACAAGGTAAGTGAAGAGGTGCTGATATTTAAGAATGTGTCATTCCGGTTCGCTGATGCAGAGGAAGACACGCTTCATGATCTTGATTTTGCATGTAAAAGAGGGGAGACGACAGCTATCATCGGCGGCACGGGCAGCGGTAAATCTACGGTGGCATCTTTGATTCTGCGGTTCCATGATGTGACAAAAGGTGAACTTCTGCTTAATCAGAAAAATGTAAGGCAGATGACTCAGCGTCATCTGAGGGAAAAAATATCTTATGTGCAGCAGAAGGCATGGCTGTTTTCGGGAAGCATTGCAGATAATCTCAGATACGGAAATCCTGATGCCTCCATAGAGGAGCTGGAGCATGCGCTGGAAGTGGCACAGGCAAAAGAGTTTGTATATTCTTTGCCGGATGGCCTTGATTCTTTTGTGGCTCAGGGCGGCGCGAATTTTTCCGGCGGTCAGAAACAGAGACTGTCTATAGCAAGAGCGCTGGTAAAAAGACCGGAGCTGTATATTTTTGACGACAGTTTCTCGGCGCTGGATTTTAAGACGGATGCGGCTTTAAGAAAAGCGTTGGAAAAAGAGACAAAAGACGTGGCCGTACTCATTATCGCACAGCGTGTCAGCACCATACGTCATGCGAACCAGATCATCGTGCTGCATGAAGGAAAAATCGTGGGCAAAGGGACCCATGGCTCGTTGATGAAAGAGTGTGAAGTATACAGAGAAATCGTAAATTCTCAGACAAAGGAGGACGAAGAATAATGGCGGGTAACAGAATGAATTATGATGCGCCTGACCGCACAAAAGATACAGTCATCCGGCTCTGCAGACGGATGAAGCCTCAGAGGGCACGGCTTTCTGTCATCGGATTGTCTATTGTTTTGTATACAGCGCTGTCTATCTATACACCTTTTAAAAGCGCGGAAGTCATTGACGCGATCTGGCAGAGCATACAGTCTTCAAGAGAGCAGGGAACTGCCTATGTCCTTACATGGGACGGAGCCGGTGAGAGTCTGCTGTTTCTGTCGGTACTGTATCTTTTTACATGGCTTTTTTATTACCTGCAGTCTTTTTTGATGGCAAATGTGGCGGATATGCTGGTGCTCAATCTCAGGCGGCAGATTGCGGCAAAGTTAAATGTACTGCCATTAAAATTTTTTGACAGAAACAAATCCGGCGAGATATTAAGCCGTGTGACCAATGACCTGGATAAGATTACGGAGACGCTTCAGACAGGTCTTTTAAAATTGATTGTTGCGGTGGGCACGATCATTGGCTCTGTGGCAGTTATGTTCTATTACAATGTATTTCTGACGCTTATATTCCTGGCTTTTATGGCGGTCAGTATGCTGATCACACGGGCGGTGGCAGGGAAAAATTTAAAATATGCCGCGCTCAGGCAGGATTCTCTGGGAGAACTGTCCGGGATTGTGGAGGAATATTATACAGGAAGAAATATCATCAAGGCTTATAACCATGAGGCAGAGAGCATTGAGCAGGTGAAAAAGAGTACAGACCATAACCGTCTGGCGTCACAGAAAGCGGATTTTATGACAAACAGCGTGAATCCGCTGATCCGTCTGATCACAAGGCTTGGCCAGGCGGGGATAGCTGTGATCGCGGGCGCAGCCATGCTGAAAGGAACAATGACGATCGGAGTGGTGCAGGCATTTTTCCAGTATGTCAATCAGGCGGGAGAACCACTTACGCAGGCGTCCTTTATGATTAATACCTTACAGTCTGCGCTGGCATCCGCAGAGCGTACATTTGAACTTCTGGACAGTGAGGAAGAAAAGCCGGATGCAGCCATGCCTGCCATTCTGGAGCGCGCGAAAGGAACGATATCTTTTGAACATGTGAGCTTTGGGTATGATCCGCCCAAACTGTTGATGAAGGATATCAGTTTTACGGCAGAACCGGGACAGAAAATTGCGGTGGTGGGAAGCACCGGAGCCGGAAAAACAACTCTGATCAATCTGCTGATGCGATTTTATGAGGTGAACGGAGGACAGATTCTGGTGGACGGCATCCCTTCTGTGAACCTGACGAGAGAAGGACTCAGGAAGAACTTCGGTATGGTGCTGCAGGATACATGGCTGTTTGGCGGCACGATTGCGGAAAACATTGCATACGGGAAGCCGGATGCTTCACGCGAGGAGATCATAGCTGCGGCAAAGGCTGCGAAAGTAGACGATTTCATCCGTACGATGCCGCAGGGATATGATACCATGCTTGATAATGAAGGCTCGAATCTCTCTGCAGGGCAGAGGCAGCTTCTCACGATCGCAAGGGTGTTCCTGTGCAACCCGCCGATCTTGATCCTCGACGAGGCCACTTCCAGCGTGGATACCCGCACGGAGACCGAGATCAGCAAAGCCATGCAGAAACTGATGAAAGGCAGAACCAGTTTTGTGATCGCACACCGGCTTTCCACTATACGGGATGCAGACGTCATTCTCTTTATGGAGAACGGAAATATCATCGAGCAGGGGAACCACAATGAGCTGCTGGCAAAGAAAGGCGCTTACGCCGCCCTGTATTACAGCCAGTTCGCATAAAGTGCGCCTGATGGATTCGGATGGATGGCAGGGGAGAATCAGAGAGACAATCTATCACTTTAAAATATTCATGCTTTAAAGTATTGAAGTAAAACAAAAGGCATGATATACTGTATATATTCTATTTTTGATCATGCAATTGGGAGGACAGACGATAATGGAAAAACGAATTACCGGACACACACGACTTTATGCTCTCATCGGTTCTCCGGTGGGACACTCCGGCTCTCCGGCCATGTATAATTACAGTTTTCAAAAGCTGGGCATAGATGCGGCTTATCTTGCATTTGACGTGCCGCTGGAAAAGACAGAAGATGCAGTCCGCGCTTTTCGCACACTTCATGTAGGCGGGTTTAATGTGACCATGCCAAATAAGACGGCAGTGGCACAGCTGGCAGACCGGCTCTCCCCTGCGGCAGAGATGGTAGGGGCGTGCAATACCGTGGTGGTCGAAGAAGACGGCACGCTGACGGGGCATATTACAGATGGAACCGGTTTTATCCGCAATCTGAAAGAGCACGGAATTGAGGTGGCAGGACAGAAGATCGTGCTCATCGGCACAGGCGGAGCAGCGACTGCTATTGCAGTCCAGGCTGCTCTGGATGGCGTGAAAGAGATCGCCATTTTTAACCGGAAAGATGAGTTCTATGCCAATGGAGAAAAGACCGTGGACAAAATAAAGAAAGCGGTTTCAGATATAGAAAATGTATATATTGCTGATCTGGATGACAGAGAGGAGCTTGGAACAGCAATCGCCCGGAGCAATATCCTGATCAATGGGACGCGCGCAGGAATGAGTCCCCTTGAGGATATACTTCCGATCCCCGCAGAATTTTTACATAAAGACCTGGCAGTGGCTGATGTTGTTTATAATCCGAAAGAGACACTGCTTTTGAAAAAGGCAAAAGAGGCGGGATGCCGCGCGGCAGTGGGCGGTATGGGGATGCTTTTATGGCAGGGCGCGGCAGCGTTCGAATTATTTACAGGCCAGGAGATGCCCGCTCAGGAAGTGATGGAGAAATTTTTTAAATAAATTATGAAACACAGATCAACAAACGATTTTTTGCTGGCGCTGACCGCATTCATCTGGGTCAGCGATGAGAGGGAGACAGTGCTTCTGGTTCAGCTTCCGGAGAAAGCCGGGAAAAAGTAGCCCTGCACTTTGCAGTCAGGGTATTTCTATGATTCTGGTTGCCACTTTTTCCCGAAAAGCCCGGTCGTGTTCCACAAAAAGCATGGTCGGATGAAAGGAAAGAAGCAGTTCTTCCAGCTGGATACGGGAAAAAATGTCAATGAAGTTCAGCGGTTCATCCCAGAGGAAGAGGTGAGCCGGTTCGCAGAGAGAGCGGGCCAGCAGAACTTTCTTTTTCTGACCTTCGCTGTAATCTTCGATTCTCTTTTCAAATTGTATTCTCTCAAGGCCCAGCTTTTTTAGGACGGTGCAGAACCGGGTATCGCTGATTCCGCTTTCCCGAACAAATGCAGACAGGTCACCCCTAAGGTGTGAGGTGTCTTGGGAGATGTAAGATATCCGGAGCCCGCCGGCAATGACAGCCTCTCCGGTATAAGGAATGTCCTCTCCAAGAATCAGTTTAATCAGACTGGATTTGCCGCAGCCGTTCTTTCCGGTCAGAGCGATACGCTCACCCCTTAAAAGTTCCATGTTAAAATGGGAGAGCACGGGAACTCCTGTATGGTTGTTTCTATAGTTAATGGTTATATCTCTCAGTGAGATAAGTCTTTTACTGTGGTGTTCCAGCACATTGATTTTCAGGCTGTCCAGTGATTCTACGTCTTTGAGCAGTTTTTCTTTTTCACGGACGGCATTTTCTTTTCTGTTTTCAAGCGTCTTTGCACGTTTCATCATTTTTGCCGCCTGGTGGCCGATGTGCCCGCGGTCAGGCTTAAGCCCGGCAACCCGCGTTCCGATTTTAGAATTTTCCACCTTGTCTGACCAGCGCGCAGCCTGACGCGCCGCTTCTTTTAATTTGTGGATATCTTTTCTCAGGTTTTCGTTCTGTTTTAATTCAAGATCATCTCTTGCAGTTTTGTCCGCATACCATGAAGAAAAGTTTCCCTTGCGCACCTCGAGGGTCCGACGGTTCAGAACAAGTACATGATCTGCGCACCTGTCAATAAGATCACGGTCATGGGACACAAGAATAAACCCCTTTTTCCGGGAAAGGTAATCCGCTACTTTCTCTCTGGCAAGGACGTCCAGATGATTGGTCGGTTCGTCGATCAAAAGGAAAGCATGTTCTTTTAAAAACAGGGAAGCAAGGAGCGCTTTTGTCTGCTCTCCGAAACTCAGTGTGTAAAAGGGGCGGTACAAAATCTCCGGGTCTGCATCAAGCAGGTTCAACTCCCGGATTAACTCCCACTGTTCCATGACAGGATTGACATTTTCCAGAATCTCGTAAGTCATGAGAGAGGAATCTTTTACTGCGAACGGGAAATATTCAAAGTCCACGGATGCGGAGATGGAACCGCTGTATTCATATGTGTCTGTGAGCAGCTTTAAAAAGGTGGTCTTGCCTTTGCCGTTTCTGCCGATAAAGGCTAATTTCCAGTCTGTGTCAATCTGGAAGGTGACGTTCTCAAAGACCGGGTCAAAGCTGCCCTCATAAGTGAAACTTAAGTTGTTTACCTGTATTAGTGACATCGCATTTACCTCCGTATAGAAAGGATTTATTCTCCATGCAGACGGGGAATTTTCCCGGTTAGAGGAGAAGATAAAAAGAAACCGCGGGAAAGTGATTTCCGCGGTTTCTTAATCTCATACGGGCTCTTTCAAAACGTGTCCTGAGACACTGCACTCCGTCCAAAAACGGACATAACTCTGTATGTGTAAGAAGATGAAAATACTTTCCTGCGTGTGCATGACAAAACCGACTGCCCGGATAAGGGCATTTTCGTACGGAAATACGAAATAGCTTATATGATAAATTGTCATGCGGTTTTATGATCAGCAGGAAGTAATAATCATCTTTTCAGCTCCAATCTTGCGGGAGGTATCTGTGCACTCCCTTATTCTGCGAAAAGGATAGCAGAAGAATCTGGAAATGTCAATAATCAGAGGACATTTCTTAGAAATAGAATGTGAAAAATACTTTTGCAGATATGCTGTATTTCGGAAGGAGGTACAGTGTGGTATAATGAGCGCAGACGGCTTACATGCCGGGCTGATGTCCAGGACTATATTACAGGAGGACCATATGGCATTACAGTTTATTTTCGGAAATTCAGGCAGTGGAAAAACCCACCGGCTTTATGAAAGCATTATAGAAGATTCCATCCGGCATCCGGAGAAGAATTATCTCATTCTCGTGCCCGAGCAGTTTACCATGCAGACACAGAAAGACTTGTGTCTGATGCACCCTGCGGGCGGTATCATGAATATTGACGTCTTAAGTTTCGGACGCCTTGCGCACAGGGTGTTCGAGGAAGTGGGACGGGATGACCGGCCGGTGCTGGATGACGAAGGCAAGAATCTGGTGCTCAGGAAGATTGCGGGGAATTATGAGGAAGAACTGACTGTTTTAAAGGGAAATCTGAAAAAGCAGGGTTATATCA
>CALWFY010000079.1 GCA_944377775.1 uncultured Mediterraneibacter sp. | reverse complement strand
AGCGGGGCTTATAAAAGTGCCTCTATTCTCGGCACTGCCATTCCAGAACTCTCAAAAAAACGGCAGATTGGTACTTGGAGAGGACATATCTATCTTTTCAATGCAGTTTGCGGAAACTCAAGATAATTAATTCTTTGTTACGCTCAAAATATTTTGTTACGGAAATATTACAATTCCTCTCAGTGTTTTTCCCTTTTTGTTTACTCCCACTGAAATATGGCGATCCCTGCAACTGCAAGAACCAGTCCTCCCAGTTTTCTCCATGAGAATGGCTCCCTGTCCATCCCAAACAGGCCGAAAAGCGCAATGATATAAGATACTGCCAGCTGCGCGATCACAATGAGAAGGGCGGACCTGGCGGGACCTAATGCCGCAATGCTCTTGATGACTGTCCATGTGATTCCCGCGCCAATCACACCGCCTAAAAGCATGTATCTTGGCTCTACCTTTGTCAGCGCGGCAACACTGTCCCTCCCTGTAAAAAACCAGGCCGCAAGACAGACTGCAAAAGCCGTGATCTGCACCCAGCCGTTGCTGACCCAGACGCCGGTAGTCTTCGTAACCTGCGTGTTAAATACTCCCTGTATGCTCATGAGCGCCCCGGAAATCAGGGCAATAAAAAGACCAGTCATTTTCCATACCTCCATGCAGTTTATGCCTGCTTTTCCCATAGTATGTCCTGTGACTGGTCTGTTCATACGTCTTTTGTCTACGCCAAAGCCCGTTTCAGTTTTTCGATCATCTCATCAATGTGTGTTTCCTCCACAATCAGCGGGGGCACGAACCGTATCACATTTCCCTGCGCCTGAATCACAAGAAGCCTCTCTTCGATCGCCCTCTGATTGACCTGTGCAAGAGGCTTTGTAAGTACAATACCCTGCATCAGTCCTTTTCCTTTGCGCTCTGTAACACAGTCCAGCTCTGACACAAGTTCGTCAAGCCGCCTTGTCAGATAAGGGGAGACTTTATTGACGTGTTCCACGATCTTATCCCTCTCAAAAATCTCAATCACCTTTTTCACGGCCGTGCATGCCAAAGGATTTCCCCCGTAAGTCGCGCCGTGGTCTCCCGGTTTCAGGGAAAACCGGGCCACCTTCTCTGTCACGGCAAACGCGCCCACAGGGATGCCGTTTCCGATGGCTTTCGCCATAGTGAGGATATCCGGCTTCACGCCGAACCCCTGCCAGGCGAACATGCTTCCCGTGCGCCCCATGCCGCACTGTACTTCGTCGCAGATCATAAGGATATCATTTTTATCGCAGATATCCCGGATGCCTTCCATAAATTCCTGGGTGGCAAGATTGATGCCGCCCTCCCCCTGAAGCGGTTCCAGGATAATGGCGCATGTCTTCTCATTTACCAGCGCTTTCACGCTTTCCAGATCATTAAACCGCGCGAACCGCACTCCCGGCACAAGGGGCTCAAAAGGTTCCCGGTAAGAATCATGCCCTGTGACAGATACTGCGCCAAAACTTCTGCCGTGAAAAGAATTTTCCATGGCGATCACCTCATATCTGCCCGTACCTTTTGTAAAAGCATAGCGCCGCGCCGCTTTAAGCGCTCCCTCGTTAGCCTCGCTTCCGCTGTTGGTAAAAAACACCCGGTCCATCCCGCAGACGCGGTTTAATTCTTGCGCCGCCTCCCCGCAGCTCTCATGATAATAGAGGTTTGAGGTGTGATACAGCTTGTCGATCTGGGCTTTTAACGCTTCACCGAGTTCTTTGTTTCCATAGCCCAGCCCTGTCACAGCGAATCCTGCCGCAAAATCCAGATACTCCTTTCCTTCTGTGTCGTATACATACATTCCCTGCCCGTGATCCAGCGCAACAGGGAAACGGTTATACACATGGATAAGGTTGTCTTCCGCCGCTTTTATCTTTTCATTCACCATGATAATACCTGCTTTCTTTCTGATGTAAGATGGCTGTTCCGATTCCTTTGTTCGTAAATATCTCTAGGAGGAGACAGTGCGGGATGCGTCCGTCCAGGATATGAACCCGGGACACTCCATTTTCAATAGCATCAATACAGTTCTGAAGTTTTGGCAGCATACCGCCTCCGATATACCCCTCCTCTATCAGTTTCTTTGCCTCAGTCACCTCAAGCTCCGAAATCAGGCTGGATGAGTCTTCCGGATTCTTATATACGCCCTCGATATCTGTCAAAAACGCCAGTTTTTCCGCCTTCATGGCATGGGCAATGGCACAGGCGGCATCATCCGCATTGATATTATATGTATTGTACTCATCATCCAGCCCCACCGGACAGATAATGGGAAGAAAATCCTTCTCCAAAAGATCGTGGAGAATCTGAGCGTTCACATCTTTAATCTCGCCCACATACCCGATATCCTGTCCCTGGGAATACTTTTTCTCAACTTTAAGAAGCGCTCCGTCTTTTCCACTGATTCCGATCGCCCGCACTCCCAGGCTTTCCACGAGCTGCACCAGGCTTTTGTTCACCCTTCCGAGCACCATCTCAGCCACTTCCATCGTCTCCTCGTCTGTCACCCTGAGTCCGTTGACAAACTGCGGCTTCATACCGACTTTTCCGACCCATTTGCTGATTTCCTTTCCGCCGCCATGTACAATGATCGGTTTAAATCCACAGAGCTTTAAGAGCGTCACATCCTCGATCACACGCTGCTTTAAACTCTCATCCACCATGGCGCTGCCGCCGTATTTTACTACAATGATCTTTCTGTTAAAACGCTGGATATAAGGCAGGGCTTCGATGAGCACCTGAGCCTTTTCCAGATATTTCTGCATGTTCTTATCCATGATAAACCTCCTGTAATCTGCCATGCGCCTGATGTGCGTACATCAACTCCTGTAATCCGCATTAATATCAATATATCCGTGGGTTAAATCACACCCCCATGCTGCAGCTTCTTCACTGCCCTCCCTGACATCGGCAATAACCGTCACCTCCGGCCGGGACAATATTTCTGTCGCCTTTTCCTCACTGTAATCAAGGGCTGTCCCGTTCTCAATGATCTTAAGTTTGCCTGCCGCACTCTCAAAGAACAGATCGACTTTCTCCGGGTCAAATTCTGCCCCGGAGTAACCCATAGCACAGAGTATCCGCCCCCAGTTGGCGTCATGTCCTGCAATCGCCGCTTTGGTCAGATTGGAGCAGACTATAGACTTGGCAAGTATCTTCGCCTGTTCCTTTGTACGCGCTCCCACAACCTTTGCCTCAAAAAGAGCGGTCGCTCCTTCACCGTCGCCTGCCAGCTTTTTGGCCAGAGTCTCATTGACAAAGTGAAGAGCCTCTTTAAACGTCTCATATTCCGGCGTTCCATACCTGATCTTTTTATTTCCAGCCCTGCCATTGGCCAGCAGCAGCACTGTGTCATTGGTAGAAGTGTCCCCGTCCACGGAAATCATATTGTAAGTGTCTTCCACGTCCTCGCTCAATGCTCTTTTCAGAGCTTTCCCTGAAAGAACAGCATCCGTGGTAAGAAAGGCGAGCATGGTGCACATGTTCGGATGTATCATGCCTGAACCCTTTGCCATTGCACCAATGGTCACTGCTGTTTCCCCGATCTTAAATGTCACGGCAGCTTCCTTTTTCTCTGTGTCCGTTGTCATGATCGCCCGGGCTGCCGCAGTGCCGCTTTCAAAATCAGCACTTTTGGACTCTGCCAGTTTCAGAATGCCCTCTTTGACCCTGTCCATGGGAATCTGCATTCCGATCACTCCTGTAGAGCCGATCAGCACGCTGTGTTTATCTATTCCAAGCCTCCTGGCCGCTGCTTTTGCCGTCTCCTTACAGACTTTCATACCCTCCTCCCCGGTACACGCATTGGCAATACCGGAATTGACAATAACCGCCTGGGGTTTTATATTCTCTTCAATAATCGCCTGATCCCACTTCACGGGCGCTGCTTTTACCACGTTCGTCGTAAATGTCCCCGCCGCCTTACACGGCTTCTCGCTGTAGATCAGGGCCATATCCGTACGTCCCTGATACTTGATTCCCGCCTCTGCTGCTGCCGCCTGAAATCCTTTTGCCGCGGTCACGCCGCCTTCGATCATCTCCATGTTTTTATCGCTCCTTTTCCAATCATTTCCCGCCCGCTGCTGCGGGCATCTTTTCTGCACTTCTTGTCACTGTCCGTTAAATGCCGTTATATTTGCCTCATTCAATGTAAAATCATAATAGTTCAGATCATGCCGCTGCTCCCATCCGATGGTATTCCAAAATGCATTTCCCACATCATTTGCCGTAAATGCAATCAGTGAAACTTTATTGATCTTCTCCTTTTTAAGCGCTCTCATGGCAAATACAACCATCTCTCTGCCGATGCCGTGTCTCCGGTATGCTTCGTCCACGCAGACATGGTACAGACACCCGCGCCTTCCGTCGTGCCCGCAGAGGATGCTTCCCACGATTTTTCCGTCTTTTACCGCAACTACGCTGGTGGCGGGGTTTCTTCTTAGAAACCGCTCCACGCCTTCCCGCGAATCATCAATGCTGCGTATACCGAACCCTTTGATCTTTTTCCACAGAGCGTACACTCCGTCATAGTCTTCTATTGTCATCACCCGTATCATACATGTACCTCTCTGACTGTCCTGTTTCTTTTTAGAAAAATTCTTTTCTATCACGGGAACATGGGAATCAGCTCAAGCCCCTCGCTCTCCTTTTCTCCAAACATCAGATTCATACTCTGCACCGCCTGTCCGGCCGCCCCTTTTACCAGATTGTCAATGGCTCCCATCATAATAATGCGGCCTGTCCTTTTATCTATCTGGAATCCGATGTCCACATAATTGCTGCCCTCCACCCATTTTGTCTCCGGGCATACATCCTTATCCAGCACACGGATAAATTTCTCATTCTTATAATATTTATCGTATATTTCTTTTACATCCTCCCAAGTCATATCTTTTTTAAGTTTTGCATATTCTGTGGCCAGGATTCCACGGTTCATGGGCACAAGGTGAGGGGTAAAATTAAGGACTGTTTTCTCCCCTGCCGCATAACCCAGCTGTTCTTCAATCTCCGGGGTATGGCGGTGAGTCGCCACACCGTACGCCTTAATATTCTCGTTCACCTCGCAGAAAAGATTGGAAAGTTTTGCGCCCCTCCCTGCCCCCGATGTGCCTGATTTGGCATCAATAATCAGGGTGTTCATATCAATCAGCCCCTCTTTTGCAAGAGGATATGCCGTCAGAATCGAGCAGGTCGTATAGCATCCCGGATTAGCAGTCAATCGTGCCTTTTTTATATCTTCCCGGTTCACCTCGCACAGTCCGTACACTGCCTCATCAATAAACTGCGGCGCTTTGTGTTCGATCTTATACCACTTTTCATAGACAGCAACATCTTTCAGGCGAAAATCCGCACTCAGATCAATGATCTTTGTCTTTGATAAAATCTCCTCATTTATAAGAGACGCGCACAGCCCCTGGGGAGTCGCAGTAAAAATAACGTCAACCCGAGACGCCAGCTCCTCCATATTGTCGTCCATGCAGACTGAGTCCACGATCTGAAACATATTTCTGTACACGTCCGCGTATTTCTGATCTATATAGCTTCTTGAACCATACCATTTAATCTCTGCATTTTTATGCCCTGCTAATATCCTTACAAGCTCACCCCCCGCGTAACCGGTAGCTCCGATAATCCCAACTCTTATCATCCTTTTATCCTTTCCGCTCAAAGATTTCTAAAACCTATCCCCTGAACTTTATAATAGTTGTCTGTATAATAATATATTATTTTTGTATATTATGCAAGCAAAACTTATTTTTATGCAATGTAAATTTATTTTCCCCATGGCAAATGGATATTTTCAGGGATATATAAAAACCCTGTTGGCACAGCCTCCTTTACAAGGCTGTGCCAACAGGGTTTTCCTGTTTTTTATATACGGTTATTTTCTGATCTGACCGTTTCCAAAGATGATATACTTTGTCGTGGTCAGCGCTTCCAGTCCCATCGGGCCCCTTGCGTGGAGTTTCTGGGTACTGATGCCGATCTCTGCGCCAAAACCGAACTCAAATCCGTCCGTAAATCTTGTGGATGCATTCACATAAACCGCTGCCGCATCAATCTCATCCTGGAACTTCAGGGCATTGTTATAGTCATTTGTAATGATGGATTCTGAATGTCCCGTATTATACTTATTAATATGGGCGATGGCCTCATCAATGGAATCCACAGTTTTCACAGAAATGATGGCGTCCAGATATTCCATACCCCAGTCTTCTTCAGAAGCCGGAACAATATCCTCACTGATTGCACGCGCCCTCTCGTCCCCGCGGATTTCCACATCGTGAGACTTTAATTTATCCACGATCAAAGGAAGAGCCTGGGGAGCAATATCTCCGTGGATAACCAGGGATTCACAGGCATTGCACACGCCAAGTCTCTGCGTTTTCGCGTTTTCCACAATGTCTGCCGCCATCCTGATATCCGCGGAAGCGTCCACATAAACATGACAGTTTCCTGTTCCTGTCTCAATCACCGGAACCGTACTGTTCTCTACCACGTTTGCAATCAATCCCGCGCCGCCTCTCGGAATGAGAACATCAATGCCGCCGTGCATCTTCATCATCTCATTTACAACTTCACGGCTTGTATCCTCCACCAGGAGGACCACATCCTGACAGAGCTTCTCCTTGCGCAGACCTGCCTTAATCGCACGCACAATCGCCTGATTGGAATGGATGGCGTCACTTCCTCCACGCAGGATCACTGCATTTCCTGTTTTAAAGCAAAGTCCGAAAGCATCGGCCGTCACATTGGGCCTGGACTCATAGATAATCCCCACAACGCCTAACGGCACTCTTTTCTGGCCAACACGAAGCCCGTTCGGTCTTGCTTTCATATAAAGCACTTCCCCCACCGGGTCATCCAGGGCAGCTATCTGCCGAAGCCCTTCTGCCATATCGGAAATTCTCTTTTCAGACAGGGCCAGACGGTCGATAAGGGACTGCTTGACGCCTTTTTCTTCGGCTGCTTTTAAATCTTTTGTATTCTCTTCCAGAATCAGCTCCTGCTGCGCGATAAGCTCGTCCGCAACAGCGAGAAGTCCCCTGTTCTTATCCATGGTTTTTAGTCTTGCTGCTTCTGATGCAGCGCTTTTGGCACAATTTGTGAGCATCTTCATGTATGATTCCATCTTGCTCTCCTTTCTGATCTGCCTTCAAATGACCTTTTATTGTTCCCTATTGTACCATTGATCGGAATTTTACGCCATACTTTCCCTTCCAAATATTTGTTATCTTGCATCCCTGTATATCTGAGCGATATCCTGCTCCTCCAGCTTTTTGATACAGCCGATGGTCCGGCTGCCGAAAAAACTGCACTTTCTCGCCAAAATAACAATCTGTTCCTCTGTCAGCTCGATTCCCATATCCTTTACGCATACCGGCATTCCAACCGCCCGGTAAAACTTCTCCATCTCCTCAATTCCTTTAAGAGCGGTAACAGTATCATCCTCTCTGGGCTGAACGCCCATAACATTTACTGCAAACTGCACGAAACGCTTCGGATGTGCATCCATCACATACCTGGCCCAGCTTCCCCACACAGCCGCCAATCCGGCTCCATGAGCAACATCAAACATACCGCCCAGCTCGTGTTCCAGCTGGTGGCACGCCCAGTCTCCGCCGCCTGTACCGCATCCGGTGAGCCCGTTGTGGGAGAGGCTTCCCGCCCACATCACTTCCGCCCTTGCGCTGTAATTATCCGGTTCTTCCATAAGTATCTTTGCGCTTTTCATGACTGTGCGCAGCAGATGTTCGCTGATGCCGTCTGTCAGTTCCATATTGTCGTTCTGATTAAAATACCGCTCCATCGTGTGCATCATGATGTCCACACATCCGCTGGCTGTCTGGTATGCAGGCAGGGTCATGGTAAGTTCAGGATTCATGACCGCAAATTTCGGCCGGCTAAGTTCTGAGCTGTATCCTCTTTTCAGCCATCCTTCCTCGTTTGTGATCACAGAAGAATCACTCATCTCCGAACCTGCTGCCGATATTGTCAGCACAACGCCCACGGGAATACAGGCTTCTGCCTGGCGTTTTCTCGCATAAAAATCCCATACGTCCCCTTCATTTGCAGTGCCGTATCCAATCGCTTTTGCCGAATCTATTACACTGCCGCCTCCCACTGCAAGAATAAAGTCCACACCTTCTCTGCGGCACAGTTCAATCCCCTCATACACAAGAGACAGTCTTGGGTTTGGCACAACACCGCCCAGGGATACATAGGCAATTTCCGCCTCATCCAGAGAGCGGAAAATCCGATCCAGAAGCCCGCTTTTCTTAACACTTCCGCTGCCGTAATGCACCAGCACCTTTGTGCAGCCCTGCTCTCTCACCAGTTCTCCTGTTTTCTCCTCAGTTCCTTTCCCGAAAACAACTTTCGTAGGGGTATAATAATTAAAATTCTCCATGATCAGATTCCTCCGGTTTTCTAAACAATCTCAATCTGGCACACTTTCATGGCTTCCAGCGCCTGCTCATGACTCTTGAGAGTAACTCCCGCACAGCAGGAGGCCGCTACTTTCACATCTGTCTCCGGCAGATACGCTTTTAAAAGAAGTGCATTGGAAATAACACAGATGTCCGTGCACAGTCCGATCAAAATAATCTCCTCTACCGTATCTTCCTCATTCATCTTTCTTAAATATTCTCCCAGTTCCACACTGCCAAATGTAACTTTGTCAATGACTTTATGTTCTGTTTTTTCCTCCACTGCCTGCATAACCTCGCTGCGTATGTCCCAGCCTTCTGTCCCTTT
>CALWFY010000078.1 GCA_944377775.1 uncultured Mediterraneibacter sp. | reverse complement strand
ATATCATTGATATTATCAGCTATGTTCTGATCGCGTTTGTTGCAATCTCTCTTGTTGTATCGTCGATCATGATCGGAGTAATTACTTATATCAGTGTACTGGAACGGAAGAAAGAAATCGGCATCCTGCGTGCCATCGGGGCTTCTAAAGGAAATATCTCCCAGGTGTTTAATGCGGAGACTTTCATTATCGGGCTGTGCTCCGGGCTGATAGGGATCGGGCTGTCGCTCCTCATTCTTATACCCGGCAATATGCTGATTCACTATCTGGCGGGCACGGATGATGTGAACGCAGTACTCCCGGCAGTTCCGGCAGTGATACTGATTCTTCTGAGTGTTGTGCTGACCCTGATCGGCGGGTTGATACCGTCTAAAAAAGCAGCAAAGAGTGATCCTGTGACAGCTCTTCGGACAGAGTAAGAGAGACGCTGCAAAATATGTTTTTGTGACATAGATTTAAGATACGTTCACGGAATCTGTATCATAACGCAAAACCGTTCTGCTTTACTTCAAAGATTTGGGCGGATATAACAATATGGGCGGATGTTCGACCAGAGGGTCTTCATCCGCCCATATTTAACACCCGCCGCAAATGCTTTTCAGAACGCGCCACTTAAAGTTTCGCTTATATGATACAGGTTTCGTGAACTTATTTACTCAAGTCATAAAAGCTACATTTTACGGCTTACAGTAAATGCCTCCTGTCGGAAGTGCCTGCTGACTTGGCATGCTTGTGCAAATATATCTTTCTTATGCAGTCTGACGGCTGAAAACATATTAAAACTTCCGATTCAGTAAAACAAGATATCCGCAGGACTGTGCTGCGTGAGCGGCAAGTAGAGCGAAGCGGCCCCGTAGCCGCGACGTAGTCACAGTCCTGCGGATATCGTATGTTACAGGTATAAAGTTTTCAAATACTTTCGGCTGTTTATCTGTATAAGAAAGATGTATTTCCCTTCTATACCAGTTCTGCATTTCTGTGTATGGTATCGCGTATGATATTTTCCACGTAATCTCCGATGTGTCTCTTTGTCTCTTTGTCAAGTTCATCGGGATAGATGGGCTTTCCGTATTCAATGACCACATGAGTTTTTTTGACTTTTGGCATATGGTTTTCAAATATCTCAGCCGTATTGTTCATGGAGATCGGTATGATCGGGCATCCGGTTTTGGTGGCAATTTTAAATGCTCCGTCCTTAAAAGGCAGCATGCTGAGTTCCTCCCCGTCGTTTCTGGTGCCTTCAGGGAAAATGCAGATGGAGATACCGTTTTTGATGTAATCAATGGCCGTGAGGATGGTTTTAAGACCTGCCTTTGTGTCCTTTCTGTCCAGGAAAAGACAGTAGACGCGGCGCATCCAGGAAGTCAGTGTTAAGTAGCGTTCCATTTCTTTCTTGGCGATATAACCGGTCAGTCTCTTACACCTGCTGTAAGTCAGAAGAATGTCAAAATAACTGCGGTGGTTTCCGATGAACAGCACCGGCTCATCGGGAATATTTTCTTCCCCAATGACTGTCGCCTTTACACCGGCAATACGAAGAATGACTTTAAAACCCCATTGTACAATGCGAAGGGAGCTGATATCGCGTGTGTATAGACTGAATTTTCCGATGATCCATTCAGCGAGAAGAACGGGGATCGTCAAAGTCAGATATAGAATTAAAAAGATTACAATACAAATAAAACGAAACATAGGTTGGTCCTCATTTTTCTAAATAGTGTAAGGTCAATTATACAGCGGCAATGTCGAAAAAACAAGACCCGGAAACCGGCCGACTATTATAGGAATAAATTCGTAAGAGAATAATCTCTGTGCGGCACACATATGATTATAGGGAAAATATGCTGTGGGGACAGGGAAATGAAGCGGATGCGCGAGAGATATGAAGCAGCCGGAAAAGGCTCCTTCCGGCATATTCTGTTCCGGTCTGCATGTGCCCTCCTGTGTGTCTGCGTGCTGTCAGGATGCGCTGTGCGCAGACAGAAGACACAGAAGATCAGAGATATTGAGTTTACAGTATTAGATAAAGAAGCGGCGCCTCCGGAATTTAAACTTCTGATCGAAGAAAACAAGACCGTGCCTTTTAAGCTGACTTACGCTGATCAAGGGAAACTTTATATAGCAGAAGGCTACGGGGCACAGCCTACGACCGGTTACAGCGTGGAAGTGAACGGACTGTATGAGACGCAGGATGCGGTCTATATCCATACAAATCTGCTAGGACCTGAAAAGGGGGAAGAGACAAAAGAAATCACCACATTTCCCTATGTGGTCATACAGCTTGAGTATATTGAAAAAGATGTCATGTTTGATTGAGGAGGAGAGATATGGAACTTATCAGAAGGCCGATTCATTATACACAGGAGGGAAAAAGCATCTTTGACCAGTTTTATCTGGATGAAGACTACAATGTTCCGGAACAGAAAGAGGATGTACAGAGGATCATTCAGGGGAGCGCCGAATGCAGGCCTGAAGATGTGCGTCCGGTGGAAAATTATGTGAAGATCACCGGAAAGGTATATTTCCGGATACTCTATATGACGGCATCCGGTGATTCAAAGCCTGCTGTTCTGGAGGGAAAGATTCCTTTTGAAGAAATGGTGTATGCGGAAAGTGATGGGAATGAGTCATTCTTTATCCGGAACATGAGGACAGAGTTTACAAGCTCTGTTGTACATTCAAGAAAGTTAAGTCTCAGGGTGATGACAGAACTGGAAATTGCAAGAGAGAGTTTAAGGGACGAGGAAGTGACCGTGGATGTAGACAGCGACATCCCTGTTTACCGCAAGATGCAGAAGATGAATCTGCTGAAGCTGGCGGTGTCAAAAAAAGATACATACCGGATTAAGGAGGAGATCACTTTACCCGGAACAAAGGAGAGCATCGGACAGGTACTGCTGACAGATGTGAGCAGCAGGCGGCTGGACATCAGGATCGGGCAGGATGAAATTTTTGTCCGGGGGGAACTTCTTGTATTCTGCATGTATCTGTCGGCAGAAGAAAAAGCCGACTGGATTGAGCAGAGCGTGCCCTATGAAGGAAGGGTTTCCTGTGAGGGGGCGACAGAGGGAATGTACTATCACATACGGCATTCTCTTGAAGATACTCTTGTGGATGTCCGAATGGATGAGGACGGAGAAATGCGGATACTGGGGATAGAGGCAACCCTGGCCATGAGGATGAACATTTATGAGGAGGAAGAAACAGAAGTATTAAAAGATATGTATTCTCTGGAAAAGATGTGTGAGTTTGATACGCAGGATGTAAATTTTGAGGAGCTGCTGATGCAGAATCAGTCTAAATGCAAGGTTTCTGAGCGGCTCTCTCTTCCGGAACTGAAAGAAGATGTGCTTCAGATTATCCACAGCCAGGGGAGCATCCAGATGGAAAGTGAACAGCATACAGAGGAGGGAATTAAAGTCGAGGGAATCCTTCATCTTTCATTTTTGTACCTGCGGGGGGATGATATAGAGCCTTACGGAAGCTGGCAGGGGATCGTGCCGTTTTCCTATCTCATCGAATACCCAAACATGCCGGAAGACGCGCAGAGCAGTTTGTCAGGCCATGTGGAGCAGCTTGCGGTGACGCTGGCGGGAAGTGAAGCGGTTGAGGTCAAAGCGGTTCTTGCATTTGACGTCTTTCTGCGGAAGATACTTCCTTTGGAGATGATCACAGGAGTACAGATCAAGCCGGCAGATACAGAGAACGCGGCAGAGCGTCCGGGCATTGTAGGGCATATTGTGCAGGCGGGGGAGGATATGTGGAGCCTTGCTAAAAAATATATGACCACGGTCGATGGAATCATGGAAATAAACGGACTGGACAGTGAAAATGTAAGACCAGGCGATAAACTGTTGATTTTAAAAGAAAATGTGAGTATACTATAAGCATAATGTATACAAGATACAGGGAGTTCAAGGGAGGCAGCCTCCTTTGAGCTCCATATTTACAATATTCAGAAGATTATGGAGGGCACAGGATGAATCAGATTGAACTAAGAGCGCTGGCAAAGATCAATCTGGGGCTGGACGTACTTGGAAGAAGAGAAAACGGCTATCATGATGTACGGATGGTTATGCAGTCGATCCATCTGTATGACGAAGTGATGATCGAGAAGACACGGTCACCGGAGATCACGGTGGCTTCAAATCTGAAATTTCTTCCCACAGGAGAGAATAATATCGCGTACAAAGCAGCACAGTTATTAAGAGAAGAATTTCAGATAGAAGACGGAATAAAGATCACGCTGAAAAAACACATACCCGTGGCAGCAGGGCTGGCCGGCGGAAGCTCGAACGCTGCTGCCGTTCTTTTTGGGATGAACCGGATGTTTCATCTGGGATTATCGCAGAAGGAGCTGATGGAGCGGGGCGTTTCTCTGGGCGCGGATGTGCCTTACTGCATTATGAGAGGCACGGTTCTGGCAGAAGGAATCGGAGAAAAACTAAGCGTACTGCCTGCCATGCCTAAATGTACCGTGCTGATTGCAAAACCTCCGGTGAGCGTATCTACCCGGGTCGTGTATGAGGCGCTCGATGCGAAAGAAATTGTTCATCATCCGGATATTGACGGGATCATTGAGGGACTTGAGGAGAATGATCTTAAAAAAGTGGCTTCCAGCATGGGCAATGTGCTGGAGGAAGTGACAATTCCCATGCATCCGGTGATCGAACAGATCAAACAGGAGATGATGGATGCAGGAGCGCTCAATGCTATGATGAGCGGAAGCGGACCCACGGTATTCGGCTTGTTTGAGAGCCGGGCAGCAGCGCTGAGAGCCCAGAGGCAGATCAGAGAAAAGTCACTGACCAGGCAGGTGTATGTGACGAATATACACAGTGTAAGGAGGAACAGGGATGCCGATTGATTTTGAGGTTACAATGAATGAATATCTCCCATTGAGAGACGTGGTATTTAATACGCTGCGGCGGGCAATTCTGCGGGGAGAGTTAAAACCTGGAGAAAGGCTCATGGAGATACAGCTTGCAAATAAACTGGGAGTGAGCCGCACCCCTATCCGTGAAGCTATCCGCAAACTGGAGCTTGAAGGGCTGGTTCTTATGATTCCGAGAAAAGGCGCGGAAGTGGCGGAGATCACAGAGAAGAACTTAAGAGACGTGCTGGAGGTACGCTGTGCGCTTGAAGAACTGGCAGTCCAGTTAGCCTGCGACCGTATTGACAAGAAAGGGTGCAGAGAGCTGCGCACAGCAGCAGAGCATTTCAAAGATGTGCTTGACAGTGACGATATCACGCAGATCGCACAGGCGGACGAGGCATTCCATGATGTGATATTTACTGCCACAGACAATCAAAGACTGATTCAGCTTTTGAATAATCTGCGCGAGCAGATGTACCGCTACAGGATTGAATATCTGAAAAAGAAAGAATGTTATCCGCAGCTGATGGAGGAACATGAGGCGATCATCTGTGCCATCGAAGGACACAATAAGGAGAAAGCAACCCAAATCACGGGACAGCATATCAACAATCAGGTGGATACCGTACTTGGCACGCTGCGTCACCGGGAAGAAATGTAAGAGGTTTTGTATATTTTTTATTGATTTGTCCATACTCCATATATCACAGAAAGAAATATGGAGGTTATACATATGGACAGGACATATATTCAGAAGATTGAGAGAAATGCAGTGGGACTTATCCTTACTCTGGCGGTGTGCATATCGGCTTTGTTTACTGGGGCAATGTACAGGCGGGTGGACGCTGCGGCGCAGGCGGATATGCAGGCGCATCTGGCGGAGGAGGTCCTGCGTTTTCATGTGCTTGCAAACAGCGACAGCGACAGTGATCAACAGCTGAAACTGAAAGTCCGGGATGCAGTGCTTGCATTTCTTGAAAAAAATATGCCAGAGACACAGAATGTAACAGAAACAACAGCATGGGTGAGAGAAAATATTGACTCTATTGAGGAAGTGAGCAGAAATGCTGTGGCAGAAGAAGGAGAACAGTATCCTGTGAGCGCGGCGGTTACCACATGCTGGTTTCCGGATAAAACCTACGGGGATGTGACTTTTCCTGCAGGAAATTATGAGGCGCTCCGCATTGAGATCGGAGCAGCAAAAGGGCATAACTGGTGGTGTGTGCTCTATCCGAGCCTCTGCTTTCTGGACACTGCCAATGCGGTTGTGCCCGAAGAAGGAAAGCGCAGGCTCAAAAATGTTTTGACAGAAGAAGAATATTCCAGGGTGACAGCCACAACAGATTTTAAAATCGGCTGGTATTTCTGGTAGAGGAGACAGGAATGACAGAATTTTTAGTGAGGCATTTTGTAAAAGATTATAAGGACGTGGAGAAGATATCCGTGCGGACGGCATACGGTGTGCTTGCCAGCATTGTGGGTATCTTCTGTAATGTGCTGTTGTTTGTTGTAAAATTTGCAGCAGGACTGGTGCTTCGCAGTGTATCTGTCACAGCGGATGCGTTTAACAATTTATCTGATGCAGGTTCGTCAGTTATTAGTTTTGTGGGTGTGAAAATGGCGGAGAAGCCTGCGGATAAAAACCATCCTTTCGGGCATGGGCGGATCGAATACATAGCAGCTTTGATCGTATCTTTTCTTGTGCTGCAGGTGGGATTTACTTTCTTTAAAGATTCCATCGGAAAAATCCGTACGCCGGAAGATCTTAATTTCCAGACAGTGACTGTAGTGATCCTCATATTGTCTGTGGGAGTAAAATTATGGCTCGGTCTGTTCAATCGGAAGCTGGGGGAAAAGATTGATTCAAAGGTGATGATGGCAGTCTTTACAGATTCCATGGGAGATGCGATTACCACGGGAGCAACGATTGCATCTATTTTGTTTTTTCGTCTGACCGGTATCAATATTGACGGGTTTGTAGGCGTGGGCGTGGCACTTGTGGTCATGTGGGCCGGAGTGGGAATCGCAAAGGATACGCTGGAACCGCTGATCGGGGAGGCTATTGATCCGGAAGTATACGTTCAGATCAAGAAATTCGTAGAAAGATATGATGGAATTGCCGGAACACATGATCTGATCGTACATAATTATGGGCCGGGGAGAAGTATGGCGTCAATCCACGCGGAAGTGCCGAATGATGTGGATGTTGAAAAATCCCATGAGATTATTGACAGGATTGAGCGGGATGCGGCAAAAGAACTGGGGATATTTCTGGTGATCCATATGGACCCGGTAGAGATGAAAGATGAGAGCGTACTGCTTATTAAAAATCAGGTACATCATATTTTAAATGAACTGGATCCACTGTGCAGTATTCATGATTTTCGTGTTGTGCACGGGGAGACCAGAATCAATCTTATATTTGATATGGTGATCCCCATTGAATATGACGGAGAAGCCAGAAAAGAACTGCCAAAGCGTCTGACAGAGCAAATGAAGGATGTGGATTCCCGATATGAGTGTGTGATCACGGCAGAGTACGATTATGTGGCAAGAACAGGAGAGTGATATGTGATGGAAAACAAAAGAAAAAATGTTTATGAATTTGAAAGCAGGGTCCGTTACAGTGAAATTGATCACAGGGGGACCCTGACTGTTCCTGCACTCATAAATTATTTTCAGGACTGCAGCACCTTTCAGTCTGAGAAACTGGGACTTGGCGCCCGGAAGCTGAAACAGGATCAGAAAGGATGGGTGCTCTCCTATTGGCAGATCGTGATAGAACGTCTGCCCGGTCTGTGTGAGAAAATTACCACGGGGACATTTGCCTCACAATTTAAAGGATTGTTCGGCACCCGTAATTTTTATATGAAAGATGCAGAGGGAAATCGTATCGCGTGTGCAAACTCAATCTGGGCATTTATGGATTTTAAGAAAGGCAGACCATGCCGCCCGGCAGCAGAAGATATTGAACCCTACGGGGAGGGCACACCTTTGGACATGCCTTATGTGGAGCGGAAAATCCTTGTTCCGGAATTGTTTGAAGATAAAGAGCCGTTTCGGGTACGAAAATATCACATTGATACCAATGAGCATGTGAATAATGCCCAGTATGTACAGATGGCGCTGGAAATGCTGGAGGGAGATATGAGTATGTGGCAGGTTCGTGTGGATTATAAAAAATCCGCCGTGCTCGGTGACGTGATCTATCCGAAGATCGCCAGAGAGCAGGGGCGGATTGTTACAGAACTGTGTGATGAGGACGGAAAGCCGTATGCAGTCATTGAGATGTCTTAACTGAGAGAGGAGAGAATCTCCTCCAGTACATCTTCCACAGAGTCGGTCACACAGTCGGCGTGCGCTGCAACACCGGGGGCTGCATTTGACATGGCATAGCTTTTGCCTGCCAGTTCCAGCATTTCTATATCATTGTACTGATCGCCGAATACCACACATTCTTCCGGTTTTACTTTAAAAAGATTCAGGAGATGATTCAGCGCGGTCCCTTTATTGCAGTCCGGGATGATGAAGTCGATCCAGATATGCCCGGAAGTTACGACCTTGATCTCAGAGGCAAACATATCTTTAAGATGCCTTAAATATTCGCCCAGGTCATGAGAAGTCATGTTGGCTATGGCAATCTTCAGAATGGGACCCTCCACATTTCTTACATCATCTACAATTTTGGTTGTATTGTTCATTACATTTACAATGTGGTCGACAAATGCCGGATCATTGTCCTCAATATAGCATGCGTCCTGCCGGGAAACGACGATTTCGTATCCCGGTTTTTTCTTGATTTCGTCTAAAATTCTGCGGGCCAGATCATCGGGAATAATTCCTTTTGAGATTACTTTCCCCTGGTGGATGCACAGGGATCCGTTTTCCGCAATGTAAGAAATCTCATCCCTGATCTTATGAAATACAAGACGTTCATTGTCGTACTGCCGCCCGCTGGCTGCGACAAAATGAATCCCTTTCTGCGTGAGCCTGTGAATAAGCTCTACCGCGTGTGGGGTGAGCTCCTGAGCGCCGTTCTGGAGAAGTGTGCCGTCCAGGTCGCTTGCGATCAGTTTTATCATGATAAACCTCCAATAATATACATCAGCTTTGTAAGTTTTCTATCCTGTAAAAATGTAGTTGTTCAAGAATCAGCATTTTACAGTATATGCTAAAAAACATATTGTGTAAATACTTGCGTAACAAAAAAGAAATACTTGTAACTGTTCTGTAATAGTAATATAATAGGAATGTATGAGGTTGGAGTGATAAAATGTCCGGCTTCAACATAAACCATAAGAAAAACAAGGGGTAGATAACAATGGGAAAATATTTTGGAACTGACGGCTTTCGCGGAGAGGCCAATGTTGTTCTGACAGTGGAACACGCATTTAAAGTGGGACGCTATCTTGGATGGTATTTTGGCCAGGATCACAAGGCGAGAGTTGTGATCGGAAAAGACACAAGAAGAAGCAGCTACATGTTTGAATACGCCCTGGCAGCAGGACTGACTGCATCAGGCGCGGATGCATATCTTCTTCATGTTACGACAACACCCAGCGTTTCCTATGTTGTACGGACAGAAGATTTTGACTGCGGGATCATGATCTCCGCCAGCCACAATCCGTATTATGACAACGGGATCAAGGTGATCAATAGTGCGGGTCATAAAATGGAGGCAGAGGTAGAGGAGAAGATTGAGGCATACATTGACGGAGAGACAGAAGAACTTCCGCTTGCGACAAAAGAACAGATTGGACGTACCGTGGATTATGCGGCCGGAAGAAACCGTTATATGGGACATCTGATTTCACTTGCCACAAGGTCTTTTGAGGACATGAGAATCGGACTTGACTGTTCAAACGGAAGCGCCTTTGCCATTGCCAAGAGTGTGTTTGATGCTCTGGGAGCAAAGACTTATGTGATCAATAATGAGCCCAATGGAACCAATATCAATACAAACTGTGGTTCTACCCATATTAATGTTCTCCAGGAATTTGTAAAAGAGAAAAAACTAGATGTGGGATTTGCCTATGATGGAGATGCTGACAGATGTATCGCTGTTGATGAAAACGGAAATGTGGTGGACGGCGATCTTATCCTGTATGTATGCGGAAAGTATCTGATGGAGCAGGGACGTCTGGAAGACAATACGATCGTTACAACAGTCATGTCCAATCTGGGACTTTATAAGGCATGTGATAAAATCGGCATGAAATACGAACAGACAGCCGTGGGTGATAAATACGTATATGAAAATATGCTGAAAAACGGATATGTGCTTGGGGGAGAACAGTCCGGACACATCATTTTCAGCAAGCATGCAAGAACCGGAGACGGTATCCTTACATCTCTTATGATCATGGAGGTCATTCTGGAGAAGAAGCAGACACTGGGAAAGCTGGCTGAAGAAGTGACAATCTTCCCGCAGCTTTTAAAGAATGTCCGGGTGAAAGATAAAAAAACTGCCAGAGAAAATCCCGCTGTTCAGGCGGCAGTTCAGAAGGTGGCTGACGAGCTCGGAAGCGACGGGCGCATCCTTGTGCGTGAGAGCGGTACAGAGCCGGTGATCCGCGTGATGGTGGAAGCTGCCGCTGACGAAATCTGCGAAAAATATGTAGACAGCGTGGTGAAAGTCATCAAGGCAGAGGGACTGACCGAGTAGGGGCACATATCTTTTTCATACAGGTAAACACTTGAATATATTTTGAAACTTTATATTCTATAAACATACGATATCCGCAGAACTATGACTGCATCGCGGCTTCGGGCCGCTGCGCTCTACGAGCCGCTCACGCAGCATAGTTTTGCGGATATCTTCTCTTTAGAGAACAGAAGTTTCAATATACTTTCAGAAGTTTATCTGTATAAAAAATATATTTGCGTGGATGCTTCAAATCGGTAAGTGCTTTCGACAGGGAACTGTTACCGCAGACTGCAAAAATGTAGATTTTCTGACTTGAGTAAATAAGTTCACAGAATCTGTATCATATAAGCAAAACTTTAAGTGTGAGCGTTCTGAAAAGCATTTGCGGAGGATGTTAAATACGGACTGATGGAGACCCTTTGGTCGAACATCAGTCCGTATTATTACAGCCGCCCAAATCTTTGAAGTAAAGCGGAACGGTTTTGCGTTATGATACAGATTCCGTGAACGTATCTTAAGCTATGTCACAAAGATACATTTTGCTCTACACTCCTTTTTTGTACAGCCAGAATGAATACCCCGCCGGAATCAGGGCACATACTGCAAGAATCAGCAGCATTGTGACGGCTGCGGCGCTCTTTCCGAGAAATGTTGAGAGTGCTCCGCTGGCGATCATGATAAAGCCTCCGACTATGAAAAGTCTTCCGCCCAGGCGGTGTGTCCGATTCCAGTTTTCTGCACTGTTTAATGTCCAGGGAAGTTTGATCCCTACCGTATAGTTCTGCTGAAGTTTCGGCATATAGTTTCCCAGCGCAATGAACAGAATGCCCACCAGCATGGATACAATGAGGGCGATATTCATATCAGCGCCAAGGGCAGCCGAATATGTGAGCCCGCTCGTTACAAAAGATAAGACCGGGACAGTCCAGAATACCAGCATCAATGGCTTTTTGTGGATGTTCTTTCTTCTTGGATCATTCACGGTAAAGCAGGTGGCGACCAGATGGATCAATGCCAGGATGCAGGGAAAACCGAATACGGCGAACGGTTTGCTGGACCAGCCGTTTATCTGACCGTCAGAGCCCCAGTGCGTGGGAACCTTGTCCGGGAGGTTGTTCCAGAGGATCAATCCTGCGATAATCGGAAGCAGCGTGATCAAAGTCGTGATGATAATGGTTTTCTTATAGCTTTTCATAATTTAAGCGTCTCCTTTCAGTTCTGACAGCCATACCATGATCTCTTCCAATACTGTCAGGTTTAATTCATAAAAAATGAAATTCTTTTCCCGTGTCTCGCGGATCAAGTCAGCATTTTTTAAAATTTTCAGATGATAGGATACGGTCGCCTGGGACATATCGAACTGTCCGGCAATATCTCCTGCTGAGAGTCTTCCGCTTTTTAAAAGTTCTAAAATCTTCCTCCTTGCCGGGTCGGACAAGGCTTTGAATGTTTCGGCAAAACTCAATGGACCACTCCTTTCCTGAAAGTAAAACAAAACTATTTAGAAATATTTCTAAATACTATATAACACTGTCTGCCTGCGGTGTCAACAACTATTTAGAAAAAAATCTAAATAGATTTTGGAAAATCAGAATTAAAAGAATTAAAATGAATGTAATAAAAAACAAAATTTCAAAATGCTATAAAAAATCCCTAAAAATACGTTGTATAAAAATAAAAAATGCAAGAAAGCATTGACGAACCATCAAAAATTATATACAATATCAGACAGTGAGAAAAAAGAGTGGAGGAGTCCTGCAATGACTGCATACAAAGATTTAAGTAGAGAAGAGTTATTGGAACTGAAAAACGGCCTTGAGGCTCAGTTTGCGGAAGTGAAGGCAAAGGGCCTGAAGCTGGATATGTCCAGAGGTAAGCCGTCCGCTGAGCAGCTCAACCTGTCCATGGAAATGATGGATGTGTTAAACAGCAGTGCAGACCTGATCTGTGAGGATGGCGTGGACTGCAGAAACTACGGAGGCCTGGACGGAATCGCTGAGGCAAAGCAGCTTCTGGCTGATATGATGGAAGTGCCGAAAGACAATGTGATCATTTTCGGAAACTCCAGTCTGAATGTAATGTACGATACAGTAGCCCGCGCTATGACGCACGGGGTAATGGGAAGCACACCGTGGTGCCGTCTTGACAAAGTGAAATTTTTATGTCCGGTTCCGGGATATGACAGACATTTTTCCATTACAGAGCATTTCGGCATTGAGATGGTGAATGTGCCTATGGCACCGACGGGTCCGGATATGGATGTGGTGGAAAAACTGGTAAGTGAGGACCCGTCCATAAAGGGAATCTGGTGCGTGCCGAAATATTCCAATCCACAGGGGATCACATATTCAGATGAGACGGTTTACCGTTTTGCAAATTTAAAGCCTGCGACAGAGGATTTCCGTATTTATTGGGACAATGCATACTGTGTACATCACCTGTATGAAGATAAGCAGGATTATCTGATTGAGATTTTGTCCGAGTGTAAAAAAGCAGGTAATCCGGATATGGTATATAAGTTCTCTTCCACATCAAAGATCAGCTTCCCCGGATCAGGGATTGCGGCAATCGCGGCTTCTGAGGCGAATTTAAAAGATATCCGCGATATGCTGAAGTTCCAGACGATCGGACATGATAAGGTGAATCAGCTGCGTCATGTACGCTTCTTCAAGGATGTGCATGGCATTGTGGAGCATATGAAGAAACATGCGGACATCATGAGACCGAAGTTTGAGGCAGTTATTGAAGTGCTTGAAAGAGAACTGGGCGGACTTGAGATCGGTTCATGGATCAAACCGCTGGGTGGATACTTTATTTCCTTTGACGCCATGGAGGGATGTGCAAAGGCAATCGTGGCAAAGGCGAAAGAGGCGGGACTTGTAATGACGGGCGCGGGAGCAACTTTCCCGTATGGAAGAGACCCGCATGACAGCAATATCCGTATTGCGCCTTCTTATCCCACACCGGAGGAACTGGCTGTGGCAGCAGATATTTTTGTGCTCAGCGTCAAACTGGTGAGCATTGATAAATTACTTGGAAATCTGTAAAAAAGGTACGATTAAAAAGGCGGCCGGAGAAAGAGATCATCTTTCTCAGGCCGCCTTCTTTATGAAGCGGTTATCTGAATTTTACTGCTGTTCCGTAAGCCATGACTTCTGCCGCACCCTGCATGATGGAACTGCTCGCAAACCTCATGCATACGATGGCGTCAGCTCCAAGATTCTGCGCATCCTGTACCATACGGTCGAAAGCAATGTCTCTGGCCTCGTTCATCATGTCTACATAGGTTTTTTCCTCCTTTGATTTCGGGGCACATGCCCTGATAAAGTGCTGTGAAAAGTATCATATAGAATATCTTTATTATAGCATTACAGGAAGAAAAAGAACAGCATTTACCATATTCCCAGCACATGCTGCATGCCAAGGCTCACAAGAGAAATGCCCAGCCAGCAGCAGAAACCAGTGAAAATAGGCTTTCCGCCTGTTTTAATCAGTTTCACGATATTTGTGTTCAGACCGATGGCAGCCATTGCCATAACGATCAAAAATTTGCTCAAGTCTTTCAGAGGAGCCGTTATCTCAGCAGGAAGCTGGAATACGGTGGTTATCACGGATGCAAGCACGAAAAACAGAACAAAGAACGGAAAAGAGCGTTTCAGGCTGAACGTGGAGCCTTCGGTACTCTTTTCTTTTCTTCCGCGCCAGATGGCAAGAGCAAGTGTGATCGGAATGATCGCCAGTGTTCTTGTCATTTTTACGATGGCGGCAGATTCCAGAGTGTTGCTTCCGTGGATGCCGTCCCAGGCTGTGGCAGCCGCTGTGACAGAGGATGTGTCATTGATCGCGGTTCCTGCAAAGAGACCGAAGCCTTCGTTGCTTAAGCCGAGCATTGCTCCCAGTGTGGGGAAGATGAGAGCAGCAATCACATTGAACAGGAAAATGACCGAGATAGACTGAGCCACTTCTTCATCGGATGCCTCAATAACAGGAGCGGTTGCGGCAATGGCGCTTCCGCCGCAGATGGAGGAGCCTACTCCCACTAAAATCGCGTTGTTTGTGGGGAGCTTCAGCGCTTTATACAGAAGGAAAGCAATGATAAGCGAGGTGGCGATCGTGGAGATGATGATCGGCAGAGACTGTTTTCCCTTTGCGAGAATCTCTGTCAGATTCATTCCGAATCCCAGGAATACGACAGCCGCCTGAAGAATCTTTTTCGAGGTGTAGTTGATTCCTGCTGTGAACGCATCTTTTTTAGAGAGAATGAGCGTGATGACCATGCCGATCAGGATGGCGAACACCGGGCCTCCGATCACGGGAACAGCCTGTCCGAGAAACCAAGAGGGAACTGCGATGACAAGGCAGAGCAGAAGTCCGGCGCCATTTTTTTTCATAAAATCCATAAATATATCCTCCATATTTCTTTTATCTTATGTGACCGGCAGAAAACAGCCGATTCTTTCTTTAAAAATTAAAATATCATAAAAAAACCATAAAATGAAATTATTATTATTTATTTTATCATAAATATATGTTATGATAATGAACAGGGAGTAATTCAGTATAGGCAGGGCGGAGGTTTTCGCAGGAAAACTCCGCCCGCTGTTTCTTTTCAGCAGGAAGGATATCTTACAGACAGTCCGAAGTAAGCTGACAGGGATAAGGGGAGCAGATTATGCTTGATTTCAGGATGGAGACATTTCTGGCAGTATGCCAGTTTATGAATTTCACGAGGGCATCAGAAAAACTCAATATTACGCAGCCGGCAGTATCCCAGCATATCCGTTTTCTGGAGAAGCATTATAATACGAAGCTGTTCCGCTATGAGGGTAAGAAGCTGCGGCTGACGAATGCGGGAGAAATTCTTAAAAATGCATCACTGACCATGATGCACGACGAGCTTTCCATGCAGAGTGAGATGCAGAAGTCCGAGGATGCAGGCAGGATATGTTTTGGGGCAACCAGAACAGTGGGGGATACTCTGATGGGGAGTATCTTGGAGAAATACCTCAGCAGGTATCCTGACGCAGATGTCCATATGATCGTAGAGAATACCCGGGAGCTTTTAAAGCGTCTGGATGACGGTGAGATTGATTTCGCCCTTGTGGAGGGATTTTTTAAAAAGAGTGAATATGATTTCCAAAAGTATTCTGAGGAGAATTATATCGCGGTGTGCAGTCCCGGGTATTGTTTTCGGGAAACACCGGATAAGATAGAGAATCTGTTCGGAGAGCGGCTTCTTCTTCGGGAAGAGGGGTCGGGAACCCGGGAGGTGCTGGAGCGTTATCTTGACTCTCAGAATTTGAGCATAGGAGATTTTGAGAAAGTTATGGAGGCGGGCAGCCTCCATACGATCAAAGAATTGACAAAGGCAGGATGCGGCATTACATTTTTATATGAAGTTGCCGTGAGAGAAGACCTTGAGAACGGAAGCCTGATTCAGATACCGCTGAAAGATTTTCATCTGTCTCATGAATTTACATTTATCTGGAGAAGAGGCAGTATCTATGCGGACAAATACAGGGAGATATTTCACAGGTTTTCAGCATAGGCGCTAAACAGTTTTTTGACTTTTGGAAAGGTATTTTTTAAGCAAACCATATAATAGGTGACTTTGGCCTCCGAATCCAGGATGGGCACGACAGTGCGTCCGGGCGGAGGCCCGTCTGTTTTCAGGGTGATATCGGATACAAAGCAGGGGAGGACAGAAGAAGCTACAAGTTCTTCCAGAGCAAAGCGCTCGTTTTGAACAAGAAAGCGGGAGTGGGGCATTTTCTGTTCGGGCAGGCTGTGCCAGAAACCGATATCCGCATACAGGAGCATGTTTTCTCCGTCCATCTCTTTCATATAGAGCCCGTCCCTGCCGGCAAAATGGTGGGAGGACGGAAGGGCAAAGTATAAAGTTTCTGTTCCCGCTTCGACGAAACAGAGTTCCTTATCATCCGGCTGATAGGGCAGGATGATGACCTGATAAAGACCTGAGGTTAAACCTTCGACGAGAGGCTCACAATCCGTGCACTCAGAAGAAATTGTCATGCCGGCATACAGACGTGTGGCATTCTGGACTGCAGTGAGCACGGGCATGGGGGCGCAGGAGCCGATGGAGATTGTATGGCTTGCCCGGTCCAAAGCGCGTACCCCATCCAGCATATTCTGTGTTTGCTCTAACACTTTTTTGGCATATTCTGCCGCCAGCATCCCATTTTCATTAAATTCCATCCGGTTCTTTGTACGATGAAACAGGGGAACTCCGAATTCAGATTCCAGTTTCTGCATAGAGCGTGTGAGCGTGGGCTGAGAAATATGAAGCTCTTCGGCGGCTCTGGACAGAGTGCCGTATTGTGCGAATGCTGCAAGCTGTTCCAGTTGATATAATTCGATCATGCAGTTCTCTCCTTTTGAATACAGGGTGTATGGATACTTTTTCCGACTGAAACACATATGGTTTCAGTATACATATACAGTATAGCACATTGCGGTATTCATATTGTACTTTTTGAGGGGAATTTTTTATACTGAAATCAGAAAGAAAAAGGAGGAATTTATCATGTCTTGAGTAGTGATAAGGAAGTAATCGTATCTTGCAGGGCGGCATAGCGTGTGGCTATGCCGTTCTGCCTTTTCTTTGCCGTTCAATCACTTGACTGTCGTTAGGAAGATTTACTTCCCCAATA
>CALWFY010000077.1 GCA_944377775.1 uncultured Mediterraneibacter sp. | reverse complement strand
AAACTCTTCGGAGGGAGCATCAATTTCTTCCTGCATAACGCCCAGCACATCCTCCAGAGGATGATGTCCGGTAAAGCAAAGGTCTGTCTCATCTGCCATACCGCTGAAATATGTAGTAACGAAAGTCCCGCCGTTCTCGACGAACACCTTTACTTTTTCTGCCCATCCGGATTTATACATATAATTAAGGGGCGCAGAAACGAGCTGATACCCGCTGATATCCGCATCCATATCTATGATATCCGCCTCGATGCCTTTCTCCCAGAACGCACGGTAATGGGCGATCACGCAGGCCGGATAGTCAAAGTCCAGCCTCGGTCCTGTGATATCTTCAACAGCCCACCAGTTTGCCCAGTCAAAGAGGACAGCAGCCTTCGGACGGTTTACTGTTCCGTCAAGGATCTGGTCCAGCCCGGGCAGCCGCTTCCCAACCTCTGCAACATCCCGGAATGTACGTGTATTACTCCCGTTCTTGTGATCCAGTACCGCGCCGTGGAATTTCTCAAAAGACCCGCGGCCTTTCCTCCCCTGGAAATACTGCACGGAATCCGACCCGTGGGCAACCGCCTGCATGGAGGAGAGCATATGCATCCCCGGGCGTTTCAGCGGATTATTGTTCCGCCAGTTGACAGCAGACGGAACACTCTCCATGAGGAGGAACGGCTTCTTCTTCATCGTGCGCATCATGCTGTGGTTAAAAGCCGCCCAGACCGCCGTAGGCACTTCATCCTTCCTCTCATGCCAGAACGGATAGCTGTCCCATGAGATGATATCCAGTTCTTTCTGCAGTTTGTTGTAATCGATATTCTTGAATGTGTCCATAAAATTCGTTGTAGCAGGAAGATCTGAATATTTTGCCACCGCGCGCCGCTCCATGCCGCAGAAACCGCTGATCTGGTCTGTGACAAATCTGCGCCAGTCAAGCTCCAGCCCGGTCACTGTCGTCTCCCCGTGGGGCGCCGGGCTGTGGATCTGCTCCCAGTCCGTATATACATGGCTCCAGAAACGCCCCCACCACGCGTGGTTCAGCGCATCCAGCGTGCCGTATTTCTCTTTCAGCCACTCTCTGAAAGCACTCTGGCACAAGTCACAGTGACAGGCTCCGTCGCCGAAATTCCCCGCCAGCTCGTTGGACAGGTGCCAGAGGATCACATTTTCCTTTTTCCCGAATCTCTCCGAAAGCGCTTCGTCAAGAGCGGTGATCTTCGCGCGCATTACCGGCGATGTATAACAGAAATTATGCCGTTTCCCCGGCAGGTTCCTCCGCCCGTCAGCGCGCACCTGCATCACCTCCGGATATTTCTGTGTCAGCCAGTGGGGCATGGCGCCCGACGGCGTCGCAAGGATTACCTGAATCCCCGCTTTTCCCAGATTATCAATGATCTCTTCCAGCCACTCAAAGTCGTATACGCCCTCTTCCGGTTCCAGTACCGCCCACGAGAACACCCCCAGCGTCACACAGTTGACGCCTGCTTCTTTCATAAGTCTGATATCTTCCTCTAAAACCTCCGGGCAGTCCAGCCACTGTTCCGGATTGTAATCTCCGCCATGGAGCAAATGTCCTCCTAACATGATCGTTCTCCTTTTTGTGTTCTATTTTTTCTGCAGCCTCTTGAATACCTCTGAAGCTGAATGTAAATGTCATCTTTCCGTCTGCATCCAGCAGATACTCCGGATGCGGACGCGAGCCCCAGCTGTCATCCCCTGCAATTCCCATCTGGCCGAGCGCCGCACGGACCACAGTATAATGTACCTGCGGAAGTTCATACGGATGCTTCGCATTTTCCAGTTCATGGGGCGTGTACGGCAGGGCAGAGAACATCATAGGCCCGCTCTTTTCATCCATCTCAAAGAGCATTCCTCTTCCTCTCCTGTCCGTTACCGAGGCATACCGCACCTCCTCTTTGGCTCCGCACTCCTGAGGCACAATATATTTTGCCATATTGTCTTTCACTAGATTCTTATAAATGCCGAGCTTTGCGCCTCTCTTTCTGTCAGCATAAGTCTCCGAAGGCCCGAGTCCGTACCATTCCACATGATCATAATCCGCGTCAAGTTTGAAGAGAACGCCGAATTCCGGCATATCCCCCAGCTCTTTTACCGGATCGTAAGACAGGGTCGTCTTCACTCTTCCATCTCCTGTCACCTCATATGCAAGCGTGCACCTGCTCACCGGTATCGTGGGCATCAGGTAAGTATAAGTTATTTTCACAAAATGTATCCCTGTTTCGCTGATTCGCTCTTCTACCTCAGGCTCCATGACCGTACCGCATGAACCTTCCCGAAAATCCTTGTGAGATACATACATACTGGCGATCTTCCACTGTGCATATCGCTTCGGCATCTGATTTCCCTGATCATTATCCACAGGCGCTCTCCAGAAATTAGGCTTGGGGATCTCTTTTATCATCTCTCTGCCTGCATACCGGTAGGACACAAGCCCTCCGTCCAGCACAGAAAACAGTACGTCAAAGTTCCCGCCTTTTACTCCGATGTTATGCTTGCCCCGTATCACGGTAACTTCTCCGGCACTTTGTCTCTTCTCTGCTTTGATCCTATACACATACTGCCCAAATGCCGCCTCATGGCCTGCCGCCGCCCAGACCGTCTCTTTTTTCAGCCTGAAGGATACCGTGATCGTATATTCGCCCGGTGCAGTTTCCGGCTGTACCGGGAGATCATATGTTTTTTCACTCAGCGGCTCTACATCTGTTTCCAGCTTTTCACACCTGATCTGCACCCCGTTTCTCGCCGCCGTCACGATACAGTCAAATGTGTTCGTATTTACAAAAAGATTTTTGTTAATCACTTTTACCTGTTTTTCAGATACTTCGGCGGTAATATTCTGATAGTTGAATTTTACTTCCTGCATCTTCGGGGAGGGCTCTCTGTCTCCGCCGTACACGATACCGTTGGCGCTGAAATTATAGTCTGTCGGCCGTTCATCAAAGTCGCCGCCATACGCCTGAAACTCATTGCCGTACCGATCCTTTTTCGTAATGGTCTGATCGATATAATCCCATATGAATCCGCCCTGATAAAGAGGCTCCGTATCCGTCAGATCAGTATATTTGTGCATTGCGCCGCAGGAGTTCCCCATAGCGTGGGTATATTCACAGCAGATAAACGGCTTGCTCCGATCCTTTGCCAGAAACTCTTTGATTGATCTCACCGAAGGGTACATCTGGCTTTCCATATCACTTGTATCATTATAACTGCGGTCGTTGAATACTCCCTCATAATGCACCAGACGTGTGGGATCCTCCCTGCGGAAAAACTGAGACATTTCATAAATATCCTTGCCGCCATATGATTCATTGCCGCAGGACCAGATCAGAATGGAGGGGTGGTTCTTATCCCTCTGATACATGGAATTCGCGCGATCCAGCACCATATCCAGCCATTCCGGTTTACTGCCCGGCACAATATAATCATAATCGCCTGTTACATAAGCCGTATCCCATGAACCGTGCGACTCAAGGTTCGTCTCATCGATCAGATACAGGCCGTATTCATCGCACAGTCTGTAGAGCAGCGAGGAATTCGGATAATGGCAGGTACGTATGGCATTGATATTATTCTGTTTCATTACAGCCAGATCTTTGTGCAGTTCCTCCTCCGAGACACACCTGCCTCCCGCAGAGCTGAACTCATGGCGGTTCACGCCTTTAAACACGATCCTCTTTCCGTTCAGCGTCATAATATGGTCTTTCATCTCGAATCTGCGGAATCCGGCCTTTTGGGGTATGACTTCACACAGACTGCCGTCCGCATCATATACCTCAATTGTCAGATCATACAGTTCCGGTTCTTCCGCACTCCAGGGCTTTGGTCTGTCAATCTCCCACAGCCATGTATTCTCTCCTGCCAGCTCTTTCTCATCCTCCAGACACACCATGCCCTTATAAGCAAGACGGATGCGGGCCTTTCCCGTTCCCCACGTCTCTGTCCGGATCTCTAATTTCCCTTTTGACAGCGTCTCGTCCGGAATAGCGCGTACTCTGAGATCGCGGATATGTACATCTGGCACGGTATAAAGATAGACATCCCTGTAGATGCCGGAGAAACGATAAAAGTCCTGATCCTCGCACCAGCTCCCGGACGTCCACTTGAACACCTGAACCGCCAGCTTATTCTCCCCGTCTTTTATAAGATCCGTCAGTTCAAATTCCGAAGGAGTAAATGTATCTTCACTGTATCCGACAAACGCTCCGTTGAGCCAGACCGCGATGCCGCTCTCCGCTCCCTGAAAAGAGATAAAAATACGTCTGCCCCGCATTCTCTCCGGAACCGTAAAATACTTCACATAGCTTGCCGTCGGATTAAAATGCTCCGGAATCCCGCCCGGACGTATATCCTCGCGTCCTTCCCACGGATACTGTACATTTACATAATGAGGAGCATCATACCCTTCCATCTGTATGTGTGCCGGCACGCGGATATCATCCCAGTCAGAGCAGGAGTAATCCGGTTTTTCAAAGCCCTGCACAGCCAATCTGTAATTCTTTGCATAGTGGAATTTCCATACTCCGTTCAGGCTTTCTCTGTACTCCGACACCCCTGTGATCAGATCAGACTCTGACGCATAGTATATGTGATCAGAGTGGGCGTCCAATCTGCCGTCCCTGAAATACCGGGGATCTTTCACTTTAGCATAATCAAAAATTCTCATATACCGTATCCTCCTTCTCAAAATAACAGCTGCATCCGGCAAAAATGTTCTCGTTATATACCTTTATTATAGAGTCTCTGGACGTTCAGGTGTATGATATGCTAAACTAAAAATATAATATTTCGAAACACTCTTGCACAGGAGGTCTTTATGAACGTCGTATTCCGCAGAACAGAATAGGACTTACAAAGTGCGCCCCGGGTATTTTATTAAAGATACCCGCGACGCACTTTTTATGTTAT
>CALWFY010000076.1 GCA_944377775.1 uncultured Mediterraneibacter sp. | reverse complement strand
GCGCCCCGGGCGCGGAAAGCCTCGATTTTATCATAGGAAAGAAGGCTGACCTGACGGTGCCATTTTCCTGCGTGAGCGTCTCCCTGTATCCCGAAATCTTCTATGAACACCGCCTCTTTCACGTTCTTCTTCTGAGTCCCTTTTTCCGGACTTGTGCACACTGCTGTCACTTTTCCCATAGTCTGTTCTATCCTCCGATTCCTGACATTCCTTTTGTTTCCAAATGGTTATTTCCCCAATCTGCCGGGGATTCTTCCTTGGCTGTCCCAAACTGATGGCATGCAGGCTTCACAGTAATCATTCTCTCCATGGCATCCCTGAGTTCTTTATCAATTGCGCCGCCCCTTAGCAGGGCTTTTAAGTCTGTGCCGCTCTCATACTGCAGGCAGAGTTTTAAATATCCTTCGGAAGTAAGGCGCACACGGTTGCACCTGTCACAGAACTGATGGGATACTGCGCTGATAAAGCCAATCCGCTTTTTAAATCCCGGAAACTGCATGTAAACCGCCGGTCCGTTTCCAAGCACTCCTTCATGTCTGTACGGCGTTCCGAACTCATCTTCCAGCAGACTGCAGATTTCTTCCCCGCTTTTCCCCGCGAAGTCTTTTCCCATGCCGATGGGCATCATCTCAATAAACCGCACATCCGCCTTTCCCTCTTTTGCCAGAAGCGCCAGACGGATATATTCCCCGTTCCCGGCGCCCTGCAGGGGCACACAGTTTACTTTGACTCCAAGGTTCGGAAAAGCTGCTGCCGCATCCAGACCAGCAAGAACATCCCTGACATTCCCGCCTCTTGTCACTTCCCGGTATTGTTCTGCATCCAGTGTATCAATACTGATATTAACTGAATCCAGACCATTAGAAACTAATTCGTTTATTTGTCCCCTCAAAAGTGTTCCATTTGTCGTTAATGTAACCTGCTCTATCCCGGGAATCTCCTTTAGCATACCCACAAGCTGAGGCAGACCTTTTCGCACCAGAGGCTCTCCGCCGGTGAGCTTGATCTTTGCAATTCCCAGTTCTGCTCCCACACGGCAGACTCTCGCAATCTCATCAAAGGTGAGAATCTCTTCATGAGGCACAAAAGCTACTCCCCCGGGAGGCATGCAGTATATGCAGCGCAGATTGCACCGGTCAGTCACAGACACCCGCATATAGTCAATCGTCCGGCCAAACTGATCTTTCATCCTGCGCACTCTCCTGTTCTGCCTGTCAAAATCGCAAGCCCATGTTCCAGCGAAGGAAGCACTGCTTCCAGATTTTCTTTCACCGCCTTGGGACTGCCCGGCAGATTGATGATCAGAGTCTGTCCCCGGATGACAGAAACGCCCCGGCTCAACATTGCCCGCGGCGTCACTTTCAGTGATGCAAGCCGCATGGCCTCGGCAATTCCCGGCACATTTTTCTCTGCCACAGCCAAAGTCGCCTCAGGTGTACAATCTCTCGGCGACAGCCCCGTGCCCCCTGTCGTGAAAACTATATCCACTCTATCTCTATCGCAGAGTGTACATAGACACTCTTTTATTTCTTTGTATTCATCTGGAAGAATCAGAGTCCTGGTCACTTCATACCCGGCTTCCTCCAGCATCTCACAGATACGAGGACCGCTTTTATCTTCCCGCTCTCCTGCATATCCCTTATCGCTCAGTGTCACCACTGCTGCTTTCCATCTGTATCCGTCCATATTGATGGTCTCTCCTTTTCCTATGCGGCGGCTTTTTTACAACAGGTCCAGTTCCCTGTCAGCCCCAGGTTCCGGCATCTCTTTTTTCTGAGAAAATCCGGGCACATGCAGGTCATTATACACATCCCCGCTCTTTCCTCCGGTCTTCCTCTCCAGATAAATCTCGCCGATCTCCATACGCTTATCCATGGCCTTGCACATATCATAAACAGTAAGGAGCGCCACACTCACACCGGTCAGCGCCTCCATCTCCACTCCTGTCTTTCCCGTCACTTTTACAGTGCAGGTACAGTAGATGGCACACTCGTCCTCATCCATGTCAAAATCAATCTTACAATTCGTAATAGGCAGGATATGGCACATGGGAATCAAATCCGCCGTCCGTTTTGCTCCCATAATGCCCGCTGTTGCCGCAACCCCCAGAACATCTCCTTTCCCTACGGTCCCGGCTTTGACCGCACGGAACACCTCCCGGCTTACGCTGATCTTGCCGGAAGCCCGGGCCTCGCGCTGGGTTTCATTTTTCCCGGTCACATCCACCATAACTGCTTTTCCGTTTTCATCAAAATGTGTAAATCCCATCATACTGCCTCCAGGTCATCATTCATTTACCAGCTTTTTATAATTGGTTCCCCATTCTTTCATGACATCCAGCACAGGACTCAAACTGTATCCTGTCTCAGTAAGAGTATATTCAACCCTCGGCGGCACTTCCGCATAAACTTTCCTTGTAAGCAGCCCACTTTCCTCCATTGCCCGCAAATTTGCAGTCAAAACTTTCTGGGACACATTTCCGATGGATTTTTTCAACTCGCCGAATCTTTTTGTTCCATCTAATAAATCTCTGAGAATCAGTACCTTCCAGCGGTCACTGATCAGCATAAGCGTTGTCTCAACCGGGCATGCCGGCAGCTCTTTTGTCATGCTCTGGCTCCTTTCATTTTCCCAATAGTATCCTTCAGGTAACTACGGCACAAAAAAGTGCGTACTTTTCGTTTTTTATCTACTGCGATAATATCATTACATACAAAGCCTGTCAAACAAATAAACGGATAAGGAGTGGATTCAAATGGAAACAAAAAATTGTCTGCAGGAACTGCGAAAAATAAAAGACGCGGCATTCGCCACGGTTGATAAAGAGGGAAATCCTCAGGTGCGCATCATTGATGTAATGATGGCAGATGAAGAAACTATTTATTTCTGCACTGCCAGAGGAAAAGATTTTTATCAGCAGTTATCCTGTGACAGCAGGGTTGCCATCACAGGACTGAACAAAGATTTCCAGATGTTCCGCCTGCGGGGAAGAGCGCGTCGGCTGACGGAAGAAAAGATGTGGATAGACCGTATTTTTGAAAACAATCCTGCCATGAATACCGTGTATCCGAATGAAAGCAGGTATATCCTGGTTCCCTTTGCTATAGAAATAGAGGAAATGGAGTTTTTCGATCTGGGCACTCATCCCATACACCGGGAGGTTCTCTCTCCATCTCACAGGGAAACAATCCCCCATGGCTTCCATATCAATGATTCCTGTATTGGGTGTGGGAGATGTAAAAAACTCTGTCCACAGCAATGTATCAGTGCGGGCAGTCCGTTTTCCATCCGCCAGGAGCATTGTCTGCACTGCGGCCTATGCTTCGAAAACTGCCCGGTTAAAGCAATTCAGAAAAGGAGTGACTCATAATGTTTCAGGATATCTGCAGTCTGCTTACAGAGCGAACGGACTTTTTTATAGGGCTGTGTATGCAGCATCTCGGGATTTCCCTTGTTTCTATTGTCGCAGCCATTTTTATCGGCGGACTGGTGGGCATTTATATCAGTGAATCCGCCCGCGCCTCCAGGATTATCCTCCCTGTCATTAATTTTTTGTACACCATACCGTCCATTTCCATGCTTGGCTTTTTGATTCCTTTATCAGGCATCGGAAATACAACCGCTGTTATCGCACTGATCCTCTACGCCCTGCTTCCTATGGTGCGGAGCACTTACACGGGAATCACAAATGTGGACGCCGGTATCATCCAGGCGGCAGAGGGCATGGGCAGCACCCGAATCCAGATTCTATGGAAAATCAAGCTGCCGCTGGCACTGCCTGTCATCATGTCCGGAATACGGAACATGACTGTCATGACTCTGGCGCTGGCGGGCATCGCCTCTTTTATCGGCGCCGGGGGCTTAGGAGTTGCCATCTACCGGGGCATTACCACAAACAATGCAGCCATGACAGTGACAGGAAGCCTTTTGATCGCAGTTCTCGCCCTTGTTTCCGACTTTTTGCTTGGAATGGCCGAAAAGTCTTTAAAAAGAAAAAAATCAGAGAAAAAAAGACATTCCCGCAGAAAATACATTACGGCAGGCATCCTCGTCCTTGCGGCAGCCATCCTGCTCTCTGCTTTTTATTTCAGCCGCCAGAAAAAGGATACCATACACATTGCCACAAAACCCATGACTGAGCAGTATATTCTCGGCGAGATGCTGGACATTCTGATTGAAGAAAACACGGACTTGAATGTGGAGATCGCACAGGGCGTGGGCGGCGGAACTTCCAATATCCAGCCGGCCATGGAAAAAGGCGAGTTTGACATTTATCCCGAATACACCGGAACTGCCTGGAACATGGTGCTGAAAAACGAGGAACTTTACACGGAAGATATGTTCAGCCGGCTGCAGTCCGAATATAAAGATAACTATCATATGGAATGGGCCGGAATGTACGGATTCAATAACAGCTACGCCCTTGCAGTGCGAAAAGAGATTGCCGAACAATATGATCTGAAAAATATCTCGGATCTCCAGTCTGTTGCTCCCGAACTGACCTTTGGAGCCGAGTATGACTTCTATGAGCGGGAAGATGGCTATACGCCTCTGTGCTCCACATACGGGTTGACTTTTAAAAACACGGTGGATCTGGATATCGGACTGAAATATCAGGCGATTGACGAAGAAGAGATCGACGTCATGCCCATCTTTACCACAGACGGGCAGTACAGTGTCTCTGATATCGTAGTGCTCAATGACGACAAACAGTTCTATCCGTCCTATCAGTGCGGCAATATTGTGCGCAGCGAAATCCTGGAAGAATATCCGGAACTAGAAGATATATTCCACATGGTGAACGGCATTCTGACAGACAAAGAAATGGCCGAACTGAATTATCGTGTGGAAACCGAAAACATGGAACCGCGGGATGCAGCCGAACAATTTCTTCAGGAAAAAGGACTTATTTCTCAGGAGGCGGTAATATGGCAGAAATAATCATCAATATGAAACATATAGAGAAAAGATATAACAATGTTCCTGTGTTGACAGTACAGGACCTTGAAATCGAAAAAGGAGATTTCCTTACGGTCATCGGGTCTTCCGGCTGCGGAAAAACAACACTTCTCAAAATGATCAACGGCCTTATCCAGCCTGACACAGGCAATGTAGCCGTCAACGGAACTGACATTTCCCAGACTGACCTGATCTCACTTCGGAGAAGTATCGGCTACTGTATACAGGGAAGCATTCTCTTCCCTCATATGACAGTGGAGGAAAATGTATCCTATGTACCCGATCTGCTGAACGGACGGAATAAAACAAAAACAAGGCAGGCAGTCAGCAAGTGGCTGAAGATTGTAGGTCTTGGCGATGACCTGCGCTCCCGCTACCCATCCGAGCTTTCCGGCGGGCAGCAGCAGCGGGTTGGCATTGCAAGAGCCCTTGCCGCATCACCGGAAATCCTTCTGATGGACGAACCGTTCGGAGCCGTGGACAGCATCACAAGAAAGCAGCTCCAGACTGAAATCAAGGAAATCCACGAACAGACAGGAGTTACTGTCGTGTTCGTCACCCATGACATATCAGAAGCCCTCTACCTTGGGACTAAAGTGCTTGTCCTCGACCATGGGCAGATACAGCAATATGACACACCGCAAAATATTATCCATAACCCTGAAAATGATTTTGTAAAAAATCTTCTCAAAGACGGTTTTCATTATTCAGAGGAGGAAGTATCATGAATATAGCTCATCTAAAAATAGACAATGAGAAATGCATCGGATGCGGACTATGTACAAAAGTGTGTCCCGGCAGTCTGCTGTATTTAAATGCACAGAACAAAGCGGCGCACGTTCCGATTACAGAGTTTGGCTGGAACGGATGCTGGAAATGCCAGCACTGTATGGCGGTATGTCCTGCGGGCGCGGTTTCCGTTCTGGATAAAAAGCCCGAAAACAGTCTTCCGCCATTCCCTGTGGAAAAGACAGCCAGGATGATGGACAGTTTAGTCTCCAACCGCCGCTCTCACAGGCGGTATCTCAGAAAAAACGTAGACAGGTCCTTGATCCTGCACATTATTTCACTCCTTCAAAACGCCCCAAACGAAGGGAATAAGGAGCTGGTGGAATATACTTTGATTGACGACATACGGCAAATGGACTATATAAGAGGTCTTGCGTACAAAAAAATGGAAGACCTGGCAAAGCAGGGAATCTATGCGGCAGGATATGATAAGGCTTCCTATGAAGACCTGAAGCAGGCCGAAAAATCCGTGCGCCCCGATATGCTTTTCTGCGGCGCTCCCCATCTGCTCATCCCTCACGCCCCAGCGGGAAACGGATGCTGGAAACAGGATACAGATATTGCATGCGCATACTTTGAACTTTTGTGTAATGCACATGGTTTAGGGGCAATTATGATGAGCTACTGTATGGATGTTTTAAATATAATGCCCGATATTAAAAATCTTTTAAATATTCCTGACACCCATTATATCGGCATGGCTGTCGGATTCGGTTATCCGGAAATCAAGTATGCCAGAGGCGTGCAGAGAGAAGATGAACTGAAATTAGATATCAAAAAATTTATTTAATACTGTTGAAAAAGGACGTCAGAAGGTGTGAATCATACGATGTTAAAAGAACTATTAGAATTAAACCAATACTTGCTTACAGAAATGCCGGAATATAAAAACCAGTCTTTATTATTTGAAAAGAATGAGCAGGAGCAGTGGGGATTATTTCGTTCGCTGGTAAATGTCCGCCTTCCCCTTTCTGCGAGCAAGGAATTTTTAGATACACAAAACAAACTGTTAAAAAGCATGACAAAAAAGAAAGGGATTACCTGTGTCGAAAATCTTGTTCCCATCATTCCGGGCATCTATATCTGGCAGGGCGATATCACCACTTTAAAAGCAGACGCTGTCGTAAACGCTGCAAACAGCGCCCTGCTGGGATGTTTTATACCCTGTCATAACTGCATTGATAATGCGATACACACATATGCCGGGGTACAGCTCCGCTTAGAATGTCAAAATATTATGGAAAAACAGGGAGCACCAGAGCCAACCGGAAAGGCACAAATAACAGAGGGTTATAATCTTCCGGCCAAATATGTCATTCACACGGTCGGCCCGATCATACATGGGATTCTGACAAACAAGGATTGTGATCTGCTGGCTTCCTGCTACCACTCCTGTCTGGAAACAGCTGATCTATATCAGTTAAAATCCATTGCATTCTGCTGCATTTCAACAGGAGAGTTCCACTTTCCAAATGATATTGCAGCGCAGATCGCAGTTAAAACAGTAAGACAATATTTAAAAGAAACAAATTCAGGAATAAAGGTGATATTTAATGTTTTCAAAGACAAAGATTTCGAAATCTACAGAGAATTACTGGAATCAATTAAAAAAATTGAACCATGAAATTGATCACGCAGACTGTGTAATCATCGGAGCAGGCGCCGGGCTGTCCGTTTCCGCTGGATTTGTGTACACAGGGGACAGATTTTATAAATATTTCCGGGATTTTGCTGAAAAATACCATTTTAAAGACATGTATTCCGGCGGTTTCTATCCTTACGGGACGCTGGAAGAACACTGGGCGTACTGGAGCAGATACATCTATATCAATCGATATATGGACGCTCCCAAGCCAGTCTATAACAGATTATATGACCTGATAAAAGATAAAGACTATTTCGTGCTCACAACAAATGTAGACCACTGTTTTCAGAAAGCGGGATTTGATAAAAAGAGACTGTTCTATACCCAGGGAGATTATGGATTATGGCAGTGCAGCAGACCATGCTGCCACAGCACATACGAAAACGAGGCCATCGTCCGCAAAATGGTGAAAGCTCAGGGATATGTGACAGACGGGGAAAACAACCTGCTCTTACCTGAAAATATTCAGCCTGAAATGGCAGTTCCTTCCGAACTGGTCCCGCACTGTCCGCACTGCGGCGCTCCGCTGACAATGAATCTGCGCGCGGACGACACGTTTGTGGAGGATGAGGGCTGGCACGCCGCCGCTTCCCGTTATGAAGATTTTATCCGCAGACACCGGGACATGCATGTTTTGTATCTGGAACTGGGCGTGGGATGCAATACCCCCGGAATCATTAAATATCCGTTCTGGCAGATGACCGCCAGAAATCCGAAAGCAGTGTATGCCTGTGTAAATTTCGGAGAGGCTTATGTGCCCGCAGAAATTACAGAACAGGCCATATGTATAGACGGAGATATCAGAGAGGTACTCCGGACCATAAAACAGGTACAAGATTAAGAAAAAGAAAAGCACCGTCTGCAAGCGAGCTTGCATGGTGCTTTTCTTTTTCTTATGCGCACGTCTGATCTGTTGATTCAAACTGTGAATTATACAATTCTGCGTAGAAACCTTCTTTTTGGAGAAGTTCTTCGTGTGTACCCTGTTCCACAATGTCGCCGTCTTTCATAACGAGGATCAGGTCAGCATCGCGGATGGTGGACAATCTGTGGGCGATGATAAAGCTGGTTCTGCCTTTCATCAGGTTATCCATTGCTTTCTGGATAAGGACCTCTGTCCTCGTGTCAACAGAACTTGTCGCCTCATCGAGAATCAGAATCTTCGGGTCTGCAAGGATCGCCCTTGCGATGGTGAGAAGCTGTTTCTGTCCCTGAGAGACATTTGTAGCTTCTTCATTTAATTCCATGTTATAACCGCCCGGCAGGGTCTGCACGAACCGATGCACATGAGCAGCTTTCGCGGCCCGGATGACTTCTTCATCCGTGGCATCCAGCTTCCCGTACCGGATATTCTCCATGATCGTGCCGTGGAACAGCCATGTATCCTGGAGCACCATTCCGAACATCTCACGAAGTTCGCTGCGGTTAAAGTCACGGACGTCATGACCGTCAATCTTGATGCCTCCGCTGTTTACATCATAGAAACGCATGAGCAGCTTGATCATGGTCGTCTTACCTGCTCCGGTAGGTCCTACAATAGCGATCTTCTGTCCTTCTTTTACCTTGGCAGAGAAATCGTTGATAATGATTTTATCCGGGTTGTATCCGAAATGTACATGGTCGAACTCCACATTGCCCTGAAGTCCGCCAATGGATACCGGATTCGGCACAGTCTGGTCTTCTTCCTCTTCATCAAGAAACTCAAATACCCTCTCTGATGCCGCCGCAGTGAGCTGCAGCATATTTGTCACCTGAGCCACCTGCTGGATCGGCTGGGTAAAGTTTCTTACATACTGGATGAAAGACTGGATATCTCCAACCTCAATGGCGTTTCTGATAGCTAGGAAACCACCCAGGATGGCTACGCCCACATAACCCAGATTTCCGATGAACTGCATGACCGGCATCATCATTCCGGAGAAAAACTGGGACTTCCATGCAGAATCATAGAGTTTCCCGTTTGTCTCATTAAACTCCCGGATCACGTCTTCTTCTTTGTTGAAAGCCTTGATGATATTATGCCCGCTGTATATCTCTTCCACCTGACCGTTTACATTTCCAAGGTACTCCTGCTGTCCCCGGAAATATTTCTGGGAATGTTTCATAACAAACGAGATCAGAATCACTGAAATCGGCAGGATCAGCAGCGCCACCAGCGTCATAAGGGGACTGATGGAAAGCATCATGACCAGCACACCGATCAGAGTCGTCACGGACGTGATCATCTGGGTCGCACTCTGGTTTAAGCTCTGTCCCAGTGTATCCACATCGTTGGTCACACGGGAAAGCACCTCGCCCACGGGCTTTGTGTCAAAATAATTCATGGGCATCCGGTTGACCTTTTCTGAGATTTCCTTTCTCAGACGGTAAGTTGTCTTTTGAGAAACACCGGTCATGATGATTCCCTGGATAAAGGTGCACAATGCGCTGATCAGATACAGTCCCAAAGTAAGCAGAAGGATGCTTCCGATTTTCCCGAAATCCATCCCGCTGCCGCCCGATACTTTGCCCACCAGTCCGTTAAATATCTCCGTGGTCGCTTTTCCGAGAATCTTCGGACCGACGATATTAAAGATCGTGCCGCAGATGGCAAAAACTGCCACAAAAAACATATGCACTTTAAAAGCGCTCATATAGTGGATCAGTTTTTTGATCGTTCCTTTAAAATCTTTCGCTTTTTCGCCCGCCATGTTTCTTCCATGTGGACCTCCCATACCTCTAGCCATGGCTGGGCACCTCCTCTCCTATACCCGCTGCATCCCCAGCAGCGTTTTCCCGCATTCCGGCTGCCAGCTCTGATTCTGAAAGCTGAGACGCCGCGATCTGCTGATATACTTCACAGTTCTTAAGCAGTTCTTTATGAGTTCCGATCCCGGCCACTCTGCCGTCGTCTAGCACGATGATCTGCTCTGCATTCAAGATCGTACTGATCCTCTGTGCCACGATCAGGACTGTACTGTTCTCCGTGCGCTTCTTCAGCGCCTTTCTCAGTGTCACATCGGTCTTAAAGTCAAGGGCAGAAAAACTGTCATCAAAAATAAACACTTCCGGTCGTTTTGCGATCGCCCTGGCGATGGACAGCCTCTGTTTCTGACCGCCGGATACATTGGAACCGCCCTGAGCGATATGGCTGTGATAACCATCCGGCTTTGCGTCAATGAATTCTACTGCCTGGGCGATCTCAGCCGCCTCTTTCATTTCTTCCTCACCGCCGTCCGGATTTCCGAACATAATGTTGGACGCGATATCCCCGGAGAAGAGCAGCCCTTTCTGAGGAACATATCCCAGTTTCTCCCTGAGCTCATGCTGAGTCACATCACGGATATCCACATCATCCAGAGTGATGCGTCCCTCAGAAACATCATAGAATCTTGGGATCAGGTTGACCAACGTGGACTTTCCGCTTCCGGTGCTTCCGATGATCGCAGTAGTCTCACCTGGCTTTGCAGTAAATGTAATATCATGCAGTACATTTTCATCTGCACCAGGATATTTAAAAGAAACATGATCAAATACAAGCAGTCCTTTCTTCTCGCCGGAGAAGGTTTTCGGCTGTTCCGGGTCGTGGATGACCGCCTTGCTTGAAAGGACTTCCTCCACACGGTCTGCTGCAACAGCCGCCCTTGGCAGCATGATCGAAAGCATGCACAGCATCAGGAAGCCCATGATGATCTGCATTGTATACTGAATGAAAGCCATCATGTCACCCACCTGCATTTGACCCTCGTCAATGCCGTGTGCTCCGTTCCACATGATGAGGACGGAAACACCGTTCATGATCAGCATCATGACGGGCATCATAAATGTCATGGCGCGGTTTACAAACAGGTTCGTCTTTGTCAGCATCTTATTCGCATCGTCAAAGCGCTCTTCTTCATGTTTCTGCGTGCTGAACGCCCGGATAACAGGCAGGCCGGTGAGGATTTCCCTCATGACCAGATTCACTTTATCCACCAGTGTCTGAAGTATCTTAAACTTCGGCATTGCCACCAGGAAAAGAAGGAGGATGACCAAGCCGATCAAAACAACCGCAAGACCAATGATCCAGGACATGGACACGTTCGTCTGTAATACCCGAAAGACGCCGCCAATCGCCAGAATCGGCGCATAGAGCACGATACGCAGCAGCATGACGATGATAAGCTGAATCTGCTGGATATCATTCGTACTTCTTGTGATCAGCGATGCTGTGGAGAAATGGTCAAATTCATTATTGGAGAATCCCACTACCTTATGGAAAACCCTTCCTCTGAGATCGCGTCCTGTCGCAGCTCCCACCCGGGAAGCCATGAATCCTACAAACACGCTGGCCGCCATGCCGAGGAAGGCGAGTGATACCATCTTTGCGCCGGTGGCGAGCAAATAGTGTATCTGTATCTCATCCATGTCCATCCCCAGGTCCTCATAAGCGGTTCCTACATAACTGACTGCCGCCTGTTCGAGGATTGTATCCGGGATATCATCCATCTGCTCCTCCATCTCATCCAGAAGGACTTCTTTCTGCTCTGCCGGAAGCATTTTCAAGATGTCAAACACGGTCATGTCATCTGTTACCATCTGCGCCGGAAGATTTACCTCCAGCTGTTCTTCGACCTGTTTGGTCATATCGCTTCCTGACTCAAATCCTGCCGTCAGCATCATGGGCCCCACAAGGATATCTCCCAGTTCCTCCATCTGCTGCTCATCCTCTGCAGCAGAGTCTTTCAGAACATACGCTTCTTTATCATAAGTACTGTTATCTGTATCATATGCATTCAGGACGGTCTCCTGCTCTTCTTCTGAAGCAAACAGGAGCAGCTTTTCCATCTCATCTGCTGAAACAGCTTCCGGAACCTGATCCTCGATCCCGCCCTGCTGGATACCCACATTCACAATATCTGATGTATAGGCCGGGAGCGACAGGTCACAGTACGCCTGGATAAACAGGATCACAATGATCGCAATCAGAGACTTCCAGTGCTCTGCCGCATACTTAAATAGATTTTTCATGCCTTTTTGTTCCTTTCATAGTTGTCAAGATTTTCATTCGCCTGGATCATAAGCCGCCTGAAAAGCAGCCGCTCTTCCAGACTCATCCCCTCAAGCAGTATCCGCTCCATCCGTCCTGCAACATCCTTCACAGCCTGGATACAGGATTTCCCTTTCTCACTCAGGGTCAGTCTCATAACCCGCTGGTCTTTCCGATCCGGTTCGCGGATAATATATCCCGTCCGCTCCATCTTCTGGATCAATGAAGTTATGGACGGAGCCGTGATATTCAGCTGTGCCGCCAGTTCCTTCTGGGACATGGAATCCTGCTGGTGAAGCATGAAAAGCACACTCGCCTGGCTCCGGTTCAGGTCAAATTCCTGATACATTCCTTTGGCCGTATTCATGGACCTGTGTGCGACCATACCTATGAGTCCCAGAATCGGAACATTGTTCATATCACATAAAAACATAACCTTCCCTCCCATTTAATTAGTTAGGCAACTAAATAACATATTAGTATTAGTGCACAAAAAAGTCAATATATATATTGTGATTTCACAGTTTTTTCATTCTTTTTGATAACTTTTTACTTAGTTTTTTAATCTATTAAACGCAGATATGCCGGGACGCTTATCCTGCCAATCGTCCCGGCATATTATCAGTAACCGTCTATTCTTTTATTCCTCACTGTTCCACTTCACTGTTCTCACATTGATCCCGTTCACCGCAATGTGGTCATCCACCGGAATGACGATACACTGTCTTCCGTCGATCACTCTCGTCTCTACCAGGTCTGCCCGGTCCGGATTGACTTTGATGATCACATCCGGGGTCTCAATGTTAAACTTTCGTGTTTCCGCAATGTTTGTCGCAAGCAGACTTGCTTTTTCTCCTGCATTTTCCTCAAAATTACGGTCGAAATCTTCCATCTTCTCTGCGTCCACACCGCTTTGCTCAAAGATTTTCTTAATTTCTGTCTGATCCAGCTCCAGGGGCTCCGGCTCTTCTTTATGTTCCTCGATCAGGTCATTGAGGGTCTCGTGTATATTTCGCACGGTCTCATAATCTCCGTCCTCACCCAGTGTATCTTCAATGATCATCTGGAAAGTCTCTTTCTGGGTGTCCGCAGACATAGGCATCTTCGCACCCAAAAGCTGATCGATCAGCTCCGGCTGCAGCTCCTCTGACTTCTTTGTATAATACAGGATACTGTGGAGGTCTATGCTCCGGTCATTAAAAGCCGGGAATAAAAATCCGTTTGCCGGCGCGTCCACAATCCAGTCGCGAATGCGGTCCTGTATCCGGTTATCCTGCGCATTGTAGCTTAATCCTGCCTTTGATAACGACACCGGACAGATGCTCATAAGAAGGTACTCATACACTTCGTCTGATGCATCGAACATTTCCAGACCATCGGAAGATTTTCCCGGGATATCATACATTGCATGGATCAGAATGATATAATAATTCTCAGCATAGTCATATGCAGCAATCACCTTGTCATAAAACTCTTCCAGAAGCATGTCATCGTCCAGCTTGCTGTCCCTGAGTTTTAAAAGGAACTCCTGCGTGCCTCCCGGCATCTCTGCCTCCATGGGGAATTCCAGATTCAGCATATTCTTTCCGACTGTTCCGGAAAGGGTTTTCTTGAAAATATCAAAATATTTAAACGCTTCTTCTTCCGGCAGGGAGAGAAACGCATCTTTTGACTCCATCCTCTTCGTCTTTTCATGATCTACATAGCAGCCGCAGATTCTGGTGATAGCGCAGTTTGCCGGAGTAAATTGTTTCCTTATCTCCAGTATTTCTTTTTTATTCATGATGTGTATTCCTCACTTTCATCAAAAGCTGATTCTATCATACAATGAATCCTTTCTTAAAAAAAGATTTGATTTTCTCTCCATTGTATGCTACTATAGCCACGGACAAAATGACTGAACAGGTCTTTTGCAAAAAATATAAGAGAGAGAAAAACCCTGTCGCCGGACAGGGTTTAACAGAGCATTCAGCTTCACACCGCAGGCCATAGAAGGTGTGAGCCGGGTGCTTTTTATTTAAAAAGGAGAGAAAATTTATGACTTCGATTACAGACAAACACAATCAGATTTTGCCGCTCTTTCTGAAATATGTATCGGCAAATGTGCTCGGAATGATCGGGTTTTCCTGCTACATCCTGGCAGACACCTTTTTTATTGCCCGCGGTATCGGCTCTGATGCCCTGGCTGCGCTCAATCTTGCGCTCCCGGCTTACAGTCTGATGAACGGTACCGGACTGATGATCGGCATGGGAGGTGCGGCGCGGTACTCACTGTCATCTGCAAAGCCTCGGGGCAGCGTACACCAATCTGTCTTTACACAGTCCTTTTACCTGTGTATTCTGGCAGCTTTGATCTTTACCTCGGCAGGGCTCTTTTTCCCCGAACAGATTGCCTCTTTACTCGGGGCAAACAGCCAGACACTTCCTTATGCCTCAGACTATCTGAGAGTTTTATTGAGTTTTTCTCCACTCTTTTTAGGGAACAATCTCCTTCTATGCTTTGTCAGAAATGATGGAGCGCCCAACCTGTCCATGGCTGGTATGATCGTGGGAAGCCTGACCAACATTGTACTGGACTACATATTCGTCTATCCGCTCGGCATGGGAATGACCGGAGCTGCCATCGCCACTGCGACCGCGCCTGTTGTAAGCATGCTCATTTTGTCCACTCATTTTCGAAAAGGGGGCGCCGGTTTCCGTCTGTCACGGACAAAGCCTTCCCCCAAATCCGCCGCGGATATATGTGCGCTTGGGGTTTCCTCTCTGATTACAGAACTGTCATCAGGCATTGTCATCATTGTATTTAACTTCCTTATTTTAATGAGAAGCGGGAATACCGGAGTGGCAGCCTACGGAATACTGGCAAATATCGCGCTTGTCCTCGTTGCTGTCTTCACTGGAATCGCGCAGGGTATCCAGCCTCTTGTCAGCAAGTATGCAGACCACAACGGCCTGCACGCCAGAGTGAAAATCCGCAGATATGCCATTATTACATCCCTTTTATTTGCGGGAACAGCGTATCTTCTGACTGCCCTGTTCTCCGTTCCCATTGCCGACCTGTTCAACCGGGATCATGATCCGGTTCTGACAGAGATTGCCGCAAGCGGTATGAAAATATATTTTATCAGCCTTTTCTTCTCAGGTATCAATATTATTACAGGCGCCTTTTTAAGTTCTTCCGACCGTCCGAAAGAGGCGTTTGCTGTCTCCATCCTGAGAGGGTTCGTGCTGATCATCCCTGCTGCGTGGATCTTCGCCACACTGTTTGACCTGACCGGAATCTGGGTATCTGTCCCAGTGACAGAAGCCCTCGTATGTATACTGGCCCTGATATTCCTTTTCAGGAAACCCTGAAATATTTCCGAAGAGAATGCTGCAGAATATATCTTTCGTATACAGCCCAACAGATGAAAGCATATTGGAATTTCCGACTCCATAAGACAAAAATATCCGCAGAACCATGCTGCGCGAACGGCAAATGGAGCATAATAGCCCGAAGCCGCAATGCAGTCATAGTCCTGCGGATATCATATGTTATGGGAACTAAAACCTCAAATATTCTCAGCTGTTTCTTACTCTACATAAGAGTGACTCATGATATAAAATTCTTCCTGACTGGGACGCCATTCTTTCTCCATCTTTTCCAGACTGTCGTCATAATTTTCTGCATCCTGCTCATCTATTTCCATTGCCGGGCTGCTGTAATAGAACCATCTTCTTCCGTCCAGAGCCTTTTCCTTTAATTCTTTCACCAGCATTGCTGAAGGATATTTCTTATTTTCAAGGCAGACATTATATTTTTTGCAGCACTGAAAGCCGCTGCTTACATAGTTTGCAGGGCTTCCGAAGATAACAATCGCTTCATATCCCATCTCCGAAGCTTTTTTAAAGGAATGTTCCATGAGCATCTTTCCATATCCTTTTCTCTGATATTCCGGCAGAATACTGACAGGCCCGAACGTGAGAATCTCTTTTTCTTCTCCTGCTTTATCTACCAGCTTTGATTTTGTATACATAATATTTCCGATTACTTGACCGTCCAGCTCGATCACAAAATCCAATTCAGGTATAAAATCCTCGTGGCTTCTCATGATATGCACCAGGTAATGTTCCACGCATCCGGGCACATACATATTATAAAAAGCCTTTCTCGTGATTTCCTCTACGTCTTTGCAGTCTGTGTCTTTCTCATTGCGAATATGAAGCATCGTCAAATCTCCTTTCCCATGCCGCCTCTTTTACTTCAAAACCCCATAATGTCTATACTGCCGTTCTCACGCATTTGTATGCAGAATCTCATTTGCATTTTTTATCCGCTCTTTTGTAGGCGGCTCGATTCCGGCCAACGGGTATTCATACCCCAGTTCTTTCCATTTGTATTCTCCAAATGTATGATAGGGAAGAACTTCTACCTTTTCCACATTATTCAGTGTTTTTATAAAATCATATAATTTTTCAAGATACTCATCCTTGTCACTTCTCTCCGGTACGAGCACATGCCGTATCCAGACCGGCTTGCCGATCTCCGACAGATATCCGGCCATATCTAAAATATTCTTGTTCGTATGCCCTGTGAGTATCTTATGCTGTTCATCATCAATATGCTTGATATCCAAAAGCAGCAGGTCTGTATATTTCATTAATTCCCGGAATTTCCCGAAAAATGGTTCTTCTCTCGTAAAAGGCGCCCCGCTTGTGTCAATAGTCGTGTTAATCCTCTTTTCCTTTGCTTTTTTGAAAAGTTCGATCATGAAATCCATCTGAAGAAGAGGTTCTCCACCACTCACTGTAATCCCGCCGCCGTCTTTCCAGTAAGATTTGTACCGCAGAGCCTGAGTGATAAGTTCATCCGCACTTTTTTGTTCTCCTGCCTTTATATTCCATGTATCCGGATTGTGACAGAACTGACAGCGCATCGGGCATCCCGCTACAAAGATCACGAACCTCACGCCCGGTCCGTCTACGGATCCAAAACTTTCTGTTGAATGAATATAGCCTTTCATTTTCCATCCTTTCATCGGGGACATAGTAAAACTTAATTTCACTACGTCCCAAATCTGAAATTGCCCTGTCCCCTTTTGAACTTCATCTCCTATTTCTTGTAAAAACCTCCAAATTCAACAAGCAAACAACTGCGAAATCAGCAACTAACTTGTACAAATTTCAAATAGGGACAGGGCTATCGTTAAAAAGGGACGTAGTAAAACTCAATTTCACTACGTCCCCGAATAAGAATTACATGCTACCGTGGCATGTTCTTGCAATAACGTCCATCTGCTGCTCTCTTGTCAGGTCAATGAACTTAACAGCGTATCCTGATACACGGATCGTGAAGTTAGCATACTCCTCTTTCTCCGGATGCTCCATTGCATCAATCAGTTTCTCTGTGCCGAATACGTTTACGTTCAGGTGATGTGCGCCCTGATCGAAGTATCCGTCAAGAACATGTACAAGGTTGTTTGTACGCTCCTCGTCATCATGTCCCAGAGCTCCCGGACTGATCGTCTGAGTATTGGAGATTCCGTCAAGTGCCTGCTCGTACGGCAGTTTTGCAACAGAGTTGAGAGAAGCCAGAAGACCGCTCTTCTCTGCACCATAAGACGGGTTAGCTCCCGGCGCAAGCGGCTCGCCTGCTTTTCTCCCGTCCGGAAGAGAACCTGTTGCCTTACCGTAAACCACATTGGATGTGATTGTAAGGATAGATGTTGTAGGCTCGGAATTTCTGTAAGTGTGGCATTTTTTCAGCTTGCTCATAAATGTACGAAGCAACCATACTGCGATATCATCCGCACGGTCGTCGTCATTTCCGTATCTCGGGAAATCGCCTTCTGTCTCAAAGTCAACTGCGATTCCGTCCTCGTTACGGATAACTTTTACCTTCGCATACTTAATCGCGCTTAAGGAGTCAACGACATGTGAGAATCCTGCGATACCTGTTGCAAATGTACGTCTTACATTTGTGTCGATAAGCGCCATCTCAGCAGCCTCATAGTAGTATTTGTCATGCATGTAGTGGATCATGTTCAGTGTATCAACATACAGCTTGGACAGCCACTCCATCATAGCGTCATATCTTTCCATTACCTCGTCAAAGTCAAGGTACTCCGATGTGATCGGCCTGTAAGCCGGTCCTACCTGCTCTCTTGTCTTCACGTCGATACCACCGTTGATCGCGTACAGAAGGCATTTTGCAAGGTTTGCACGAGCTCCGAAGAACTGAATCTCCTTACCTGTCTGTGTTGCAGATACACAGCAACAGATTGAATAGTCATCGCCCCATACCGGACGCATTACATCATCATTCTCGTACTGGATAGAACTTGTCTTAACAGAAATATAAGCAGCATACTTCTTGAAGTTCTCCGGCAGGTGTGAAGAGTAAAGTACTGTCAGGTTCGGCTCCGGTGACGGTCCCATGTTCTCCAGTGTGTGGAGGAAACGGAAATCGTTCTTTGTTACCATGTGGCGTCCGTCCATTCCAATACCTGCCATCTCAAGTGTTGCCCATACCGGATCACCGGAGAACAGTTCATTGTAGGACGGGACTCTTGCGAATTTTACCATACGGAATTTCATAACAATGTGGTCGATCAGCTCCTGCGCCTGCTCCTCTGTCAGGATACCTTTCTCCATATCTCTCTGAATATAGATATCAAGGAATGTAGAGATACGTCCAACGCTCATTGCCGCACCGTTCTGTGTCTTGATTGCTGCAAGATATCCGAAGTACAGCCACTGAACAGCCTCTTTTGCGTTTGTAGCCGGTTTGGAAATATCATACCCATAAACTGCAGCCATCTCTTTCATCTCTTTCAGAGCTCTGATCTGATCAGCGATCTATTCACGGTGACGGTAATCTGTCCCTTTCATTCCGTGTCTTTCATACTCGATGAAATCAGACTGTTTGTTTTCAATGAGGAAATCAATACCATAGAGCGCCACACGACGGTAATCGCCCACAATACGTCCTCGTCCATATGTGTCCGGAAGACCTGTGATGATCTTGTTGTGACGTGCTTTTTTCATCTCAGGTGTGTATACATCAAATACTGCCTGGTTGTGTGTCTTGTGATATTTTGTAAAGATTTCATGCAGTTTTTCGCTCGGTGTATATCCGTATGTTGTACATGCCTGCTCTGCCATCTTGATTCCGCCGTACGGCATGAATGCTCTTTTAAGCGGCTTATCTGTTTGAAGACCTACAACCTGCTCCAGGTCTTTCATATCTTCATTAATATATCCCGGGCCATATGCCGTCAGACCGGAAACAACCTCTGTCTCCATATCAAGAACGCCGCCTTTAGCACGCTCCTCTTTCTGAAGTTTGGAGAGTTCTCCCCAAAGTTTGTCTGTCGCTTCTGTCGGACCGGCAAGAAAAGACTCATTTCCATCATACTGAGTATAGTTGTGCTGGATGAAATCACGCACATTAACTTCCTCTTTCCAGAGATGACCTTTAAAATCTGCCCACTGGTCAAAATTTACTTTTGCCATTTTCTGAAAACCTCCTCTGAAATCTTTTGGTAATTTATTTGTTCAATAGCTGTACACATCCTTTGTACTGTCCGTGCCAACTTCCATGCTCTAGTATACCATCATGATAAAAAAAAGACAACCTTTATAACGAGAATTATTCTCAAAAAAGTCTTTGTATGCAATTTTATACAATTCAAAGCGCTTTGCACTATATATTGTATCCGCGTAAATACAATTTACCCTATTTTGTATTCAAAAAATGCCATATTGTATCTCTGAAAAAACATCACCAACTTAATAGCGGTTCCCCTCATTTCTTAATAATTGTATTTCTTTCTCTCTTTGATAAGGAATACGATTGTAACTGCCACGGCCAGTCCCTCTGCTGCCAGCACTGCGGTCCACACTCCGGCAATCCCGATCAAAGCCGGAAGAATCAGCACGGCTGCCACCTGAAACGCAAACGTCCGCAAAAATGAAATCGCGGCTGACACTGCACCGTTATTGAGCGCTGTAAAAAATGACGATCCCCACACATTGAATCCCATAATAAGAAACGCAAATGAGAACAGCCGAAATCCCTGTACAGTCATATCCATCAGTTCTCTGTCATAACTTACAAATATTCTCACCAAAGGCACTGAAAACAGCTCTGCGAGCAATGTCAGCGCCACTCCGCCCACCGTCATAAGAATCAGGCTTTTTCTGCGCAGATTCTTAAGTTCCGCGTGATTTCCCGCTCCATAGTGGTAACTTACAATGGGAGCGCTTCCGATTGAATATCCCATAAAGACCGCCATAAAGACAAAATTAACATACATGATCACACCGAACGCAGCAACACCGTCCTCTCCTGCAAGCCCAAGAAGCTGAAAATTATACAATACATTAACGACAGCGGAAGAAAGATTCGTCACCATTTCCGAAGAACCATTGGCACATGTTTTTAAAAGCACCCGTCCATACAGCTTCGTCTTTCTGGTCAGGCGAAGCAGGCTGTCATTCTTCCCCGCAAAATAGACAAACGGAACAACGCCGCCCACAACCTGTCCCATTCCTGTAGCCAATGCCGCCCCTGCAACGCCCCACTGGAATACTGCAATAAACAGGTAGTCGAATACCACGTTCATAAGACCTGCCACAATATTAATCTTCAAGCTAAACGCCGGCTTCTCTGCCGCCACGAGGAAGCTCTGGAACATGTTCTGAAGGATGAACGCTGTCTGGAATATAAACAGGATTCTTCCATAAACGACACAGTCTTCAAGCATTCTTTCGTCAGCTCCCAGAAGATGCGCGATCTGTGGAGTCAAAACAAAACACAGCGCTGACAGGACAAGACTCATTACAAGAGCAGTATAAAGAATCATGGAAAAATATTGATTGGCAAGCTCTCTTTTCCCTTCTCCTATGGTTTTTGCCACAACAGCACTGCCGCCGGTTCCCAGCATAAAGCCAAGAGCCGCGATGCCCATGGATACCGGCCATATAAGGTTTGTCGCCGCAAAAGCAGTCTTGCCGACATAATTGGAAACAAAAAATCCATCCACAATGCTATACATTGAAGTGCACACGAGCATCAGCACCGTGGACACAGTAAAACGGAGCAGTCTCCTGTAAGTAAAATGATCAGACAGTTGTATTCTCATATATGTTGAATCCTTCTACTCTTTTTCTCAGTAGTTCCACATATTTTGCATTCAGCCGCAAAAACTCTTTCCATTCCTTTTCAGCCATATCACGATCTACATTAGTCCGATTTCGGATTTGTGTCAAGCAGTTTTTCAGTGATCTATATACGGATAAAGTAATACAACAAACAGATTGATAAAAAAGGTTGGAAATATGCCGAAAATCATCTATATTATTAAATATAAAAAGAATACTGCAGAATAAGCCAAAAAGAGGAGACTATGAACATCAGAAAAACAAAACCGGAAGAACTGGACTTTCTTATGAAACTGTATGAAAACGCCCGCATTTTCATGGCAAATCACGGGAATACAAACCAATGGGGCACAACTTATCCCCCGGAAGCACTGATCAGAGCAGATATTGCTTCCGGCTGTTCCTATGTCTGCGAAGAACAGGGAAAGGTCATTGCCACCTTTTTCTACAGCACAGAGCCAGATGACACCTACCGCTATATTTACGACGGAAAATGGCTCAACGAACTGCCCTGTGGTGTTATTCACCGCATCACGTCAGACGGAACAGTCAAAGGAGCTGCCACATTCTGTCTGGAATGGTCTTTTAATCAATGCGGCAATTTAAAAATCGACACGCACAAAGACAATCAAATCATGCAGCATCTGCTGAATAAGAGCGGATTTACATACTGCGGGATAATTTATACTGATGACGGAACAA
>CALWFY010000075.1 GCA_944377775.1 uncultured Mediterraneibacter sp. | reverse complement strand
ATATTGGCGAGAAACTGATTCCCCAGCCCCTCTCCTTTAGAGGCTCCTTTGACAAGCCCCGCGATATCCACAAACTCGATGGCCGCCGGAATGATCTTTTTCGTATGGTACATCTCCCCCAGCACATCCAGCCTTTTATCCGGCACTGTCACCACGCCCACATTCGGGTCAATGGTACAGAACGGATAATTTGCAGACTCCGCCCCCGCCTTTGTCAATGAATTAAACAGTGTACTTTTCCCCACATTGGGTAATCCTACGATTCCTAATTTCATTTATCTTTTATCTCCTTTTATCTGTCAAGATTTATATGTTTCAGGATCAGGCGCTGTTAGTCCTTAGTCTCCATCAGGATGACTTTCCCAAACGCAAACGAGATCGTCACCTCATCCGCTGCGAACTCATTGCTGACGCAAAGACTGTCATCCGGCTTCATAAAATGATCTTTCAGCGGATACTTTGCCCCGGTGATACTCAGATCATCCACGGGCAGTTCCAACGGAAACAGAGAGAAATACTTCCCAAATGCGCTCTTGCGTTCCAGGGTAATTCCTTTATCCAAAAGCCTGATCTGATTATGGCTGTCCACAATGCGTGCGTCCGCTCCCGCAGCCAGCGCGATCTGCAGACATTGTACGTTCGCCCACAAATGATCGACCCTGTTCCCCGTAGCGCCCAATATCCATATTTCTTTCCGGTTCAGCCCTATGCAGAGCCTCAGGGCAATCTCCGTGTCCGATGCATCTTTCACGGGATTAAACTCCCGTACCGGCACATTTAGTTCCTCACGGTAATAATTAACAAGAGAACGCGGCACACTGTCAAAGTCTCCCACAATATAATCCGGTTTAATGCCATGGGCGTAGAGAAACTCAAGTCCTCTGTCCACTCCAATTATAAATTCCGTATCTTCGCTTTCCAATATAGGGAGGACAAAATCTGTTTCCAGCATTCCCCCGCTTACGATCACAGTCCGCTTACTCATGTTCTCTTAATATCTCCATAAATCCTGCCACGTTTTCTCCGATATCACCTTTGTACACACCCGAACCCGACACAATAACATTGGCTCCGGCCTCCAGCACTTCCGCCACATTGGAGTGATAGATACCGCCGTCCACCTCAATGTCTCTTTCAAGATTTCTTTCTGTAAGAAGAGCCCGCAGATGCCGGATACGCTCCAGCGATTGCGGAATAAATGCCTGGCCCCCGAATCCTGGCTCCACGCTCATGAGCAGGAACATGTCTGCCTGCTCAAGATAAAGGAGCAGTTCCTCCACTGCTGTTCCGGGCTTAATAGACAGACCGGCTCTCACCCCGCACGCGTGGATTGCATCAATCGTCTCTTTCGGATTTTCACATGCTTCCAGATGCACCGTGATGATATCTGCCCCGCAGTCTGCAAATTCTTTTACATATCTGACAGGCTCTGTCACCATAAGATGGACATCCAGTATCTGATCAGTAGCTCCTTTGACGGATGAGAGCACCGGCATTCCAAAAGAAATGCTCGGAACGAACAGCCCATCCATCACGTCAAAATGTATATACTGCGCTCCTGCTTCTTCCGTCTTTTTCAGCTGTTCTCCCAGGATTTTGAAATCTGCTGAGAGCATGGACGGCGCCAAAATATTTGTTGTCATCTAATACCTCTTTCTTTCCTCTGCTTCACGGTACATCATCACATAATTCTCGTACCGCTTCCTGTGTATCTTCCCTTCCTCCACGGCTTCTTTTACCGCGCATCCGGGCTCGTGTACATGACTGCACCCGTTGAACCTGCACTGCCCTTCGAAATGCTCAAGCTCCGGGAAACAGTGTCTTAAATCTTCTTTTTCAATATCATTTACATAGAGGGAGCTGAAACCCGGAGTGTCCATAATATAAGAGTTTTCCCCCAGCACGATCAGCTCCGAGTGCCTTGTCGTATGCTTTCCTCTCTCGATCTTCCGACTGATGCTTCCGGTCTCCATCTTAACTTCCGTCTGGAGAAGATTGATCAGGGAGGACTTTCCCACACCTGACGGACCTGCGACAGCAGTTGTCTTACCCCTCAGGAAATTTTTAAGGTCCTCTATATTTTCTTCTTCCCTCGCACTTGTAAACAAAATGGGATAACCGCACCCGGCATACATCTCTCTTAGTTCATTGATCTGCGGGTCCTCTGCAATATCCGTCTTGTTAAAACAAAGCACAACAGGTATCTTCTTCGCCTCCATCATGACAAGGAATCGGTCAAGAAGGTGAAAATGCGGCTTTGGTTTTGTCACAGCAAACACGACCAGGGCCTGGTCGATATTCGCCAACGCAGGACGCACCAGTTCATTCATCCTCGGAAGAATCTTCATGATATTTCCTTCCATGTCCTATTCGTGGGTGACTTCCATCTCCACGTTGTCTCCCACCAGGGGCTTTAATCTGTCTTTTCTGAAAATTCCTTTTGCCTTACACTCATAAACACCGGATTCTACTATGTGGACATAGTAGAATCCGACAATTCCTTTTACAATTTTACCCTGCATACGTTTTTCTTCATTCTGTCTGCCTGTTCCATCCGGCTTTTCTCTCTTAAGAACCGTTCTCTCCATCGCCTCCCGATGGATTCCCCGGATCCTCCGGTTCTGCTCCCAGACTGGTCCAGAACTGTACGGTAGTACCTTTCTCTACCGTGGTACCCGGTGTGTATGACATCTCACACACCTGTCCCGCACCATAGGAGCTGTTATATCCTGCATCTCCCTGATAGGACGGAGTAAGTCCTTCTTCTCTCAGCCTTTTCTCCGCTGCATTGCGGTCCATCCCCCGCACATCCGGCACTTTCACATACTGCGTCTTTGGTCCGAGGCTCACAACATAGCTGACGGTTGTTCCCTTTTGGACAGATTTCCCTGACTCCGGATCCTGGGATATCACCATTCCGGCCTCAACACTGTCACTGTATTCTTCGCTGGCACTTCCCACAAGTCCCACTTCCCCAAGTGCCGCCTCAGCGTCTGCGGCGCTCTTTCCGCGGAGATTCGGAACCTTCACACTTTCTTTCCCAAGGCTGACTACGATCGTCACGCTGCTGCCTTCATCCACCTCTGTGCCTGCCACAGGGTCGGAAGAAATCACATTGCCTTCTGCAACAGTATCACTGTTAGCCTTGTCATACGTCACCTTAAGTCCTGCATCCCGGATCAGTTTCTCCGCCTCTGACTCGCTCTTTCCTACCACGTCAGGGACTGCTACTTTTTCAGCTTCCTCACCGCTGCTGATCACAACAGTGACTGTAGAATTTTTCTTCACCTTTTCTCCGGCTCCCGGATCCTGGCTCTTGATCTCGCCTTTGGCGTACTCGTTGGACGGCTCTTCTTTTGGCGCCTCCTTAATTCCAAGATCGTATTTTTTCAGTTCCGCCTTGGCTTCCTCCTTCGTCATGCCCCGCACATCCGGCACTTTCACTGTCTCTTCCTGCTCTGTTGCAAGACCGGGTCCGCTGAAGAATCCGGCAGCATTTGCCACAAGAAACAGAACGAGCAGCGCAATGACCACACCTGCTACGATCATAAGGATGCGCATGATCCGCTTTGTGTCAGGATTCACATTATTCTTTCTTCCTCTGCGGCTCTGCTGCGCTCTCCTCCTGTCATATATGTCATCTTCATCATCGTCGTCATCATCGTCATAATCATCATCATACTGATCGCGGACGCTTCCCTGCACCCGCTCCAGCTCTTCCGTGGACATGACCATCGTCCGGTCTGTGTCCCCTCTTACTCCCGCTGCTCCCAGGACGACAAAGTCTCCTTCCGGCTCCACAAGAGAACGCTTCAGATCAAGCAGAAGCGCCGCACAGTCGTGATAGCGCAGTCCCGGATTTTTCTGGGTACATTTCATGATGATACATTCAAGGCTGTATGGAATATCCGGAACTTCCTCTGCCGGAGAGGTAATCTCCTCCTGGAGATGCTTGAGCGCCACCGTCACAGTGGAATCCCCGTCAAACGGCACATGTCCCGTGATCATCTCGTACATGGTAATACCGATGGAATAGATATCACTCTTCTGATCCACGGCTCCGCCTCTTGCCTGTTCCGGCGATGTATAGTGCACAGAACCCATGACACTGGTGCTGATCGTCTGAGTAGACGTGGTCGCGCGGGCGATCCCGAAATCTGTCACCTTAACTTTTCCGTCTTTTGAAATAATAATATTCTGGGGTTTGATATCCCTGTGTATGATATGCTGGTTGTGAGCTGCCTGAAGACCTGTCACCATC
>CALWFY010000074.1 GCA_944377775.1 uncultured Mediterraneibacter sp. | reverse complement strand
TCGGAGCATTTGCAATATCAAACTCAGATACAGCTACCCAGCCGTCGTTAGACTCTTTTGCAACGAATCTTATATACTGTACTTCCTGTGCATCAAAGTAGAAAGTCTTTGTGGATGCGTCTGCTGCAAATTCTACGTCTTTTCCAACCTGTATCCACTGATCGCCCTCGTTCGCTTTCACAAACAGATCTGCCTTTGTCACCTGACCGCTGTTCGTGCCTGTCCTTGGTGTAAACTTGAACTGGTTGATCGTATACTTCTGACCAAGATCGATTTCGCCGCTGATCTCATCCCATGTACCCTGCGGTTTCAGCTTGTCCGATACGCCCTTCCAGTTAGAGTGCCAGATCGTACCCGATTTTCCGTCGAACGCGTACTTGAAGAGACCTTCTGTTGTACTGCCCATATCAGTTTCACTGTCAACCTTTACCTTTGACCATGCGTTTTTATTATAATCAACAGCCGCTCCCTGTTTTACAGTTACGTTGTCGATCACCGCCGCGATCGCATTGGTCGCTGATCCGATTCTCTGGATCGGAAGCAGGAATGTTCCTATCGAAACATCATCCACTCTTACTTCGCCATCTGTCTGACGGTTGCGGTATACGCCTACAGCCTCATAGGTTGCTCCGTTTACTGTGAGTGTAGTAGATGTTCCATCAGTAGAAATTGCAAGATGTACTTTCTCTCCTACCGGAAGTTTGTAATCGAAGTAGTAATCATACAGCTCTCTTCTGAATCCAAGTCTTCCGTCGTCCATGATGCGGATGTCATGGACATAGTCGTCATTGTTTCCTTCGTTGTCCGCCTCAAACAGGATATCTCCTGCCTGTGCCGGCGCCTCAAGTGTAATATCAAACTCAAGTGTATTGCCTGTAGCCAGCTTATCGATCGGGGTTGTCACATAGCTCTGACCGCCGTTCAGCTTCAGGCTGCCGTCTGTGATCTCTGCATTGACCGGCTCTGACAGATCTCTGCCGTTATTGGAAGAATCTGTTGTATCGGCAAACTCATATGACATATACTCGCCATTGTCGTCTGCGGATGCCTCATGATACGGATTGCTGTTTGCAGCATCTCCCAGTGTGTTAACTGTAGCTTTCATGTCAGCCCATGTCTGATCTTCTGCTTCGCCCCAGTTCTTGCTTGCCATCGTCGGAACTGCGTCTGCAAAGCGGTCGTAGATATCGATCTCTGAGATTCCGTTTGCTCTTGTGTCAACGCTGTCGTTCCAGATCGCGTAGGTACTTCCAAGCATCTGCTCGGAACCTGCCGGGATCACTGTGCCGCCGAAATTATTCGGTACCCAGTTATTATACAGATTCTGTGTATTCAGATAATCATAATAATAACCTGCTGCCGGCACCATGTAAAGCTGTCCGTCGATCGTGTTGATCAGCTGGAATCCCTCATTGTACATATCTGTCGGTTTTGCCCAGGTCGTATTCCATACGTTCATCTGAACGCCTTCGCTGCGGACATCCTGATCTCCTGTCAGAGAAGAAAGGCTTCCCCACAGACGGACTGTATATCCTTTGCTCTGAATGTATTCGATAAGGTCATCAGAGAACATTCTGAAACGGTTTGCCTCTCCGTAGTACTCATCTGTACCGATATGTACTGTCATGCTCTGGTCGAACATATCCTCTGTCAGATATTCATCCCAGATGCTCTCAACAAACGCAAGACTTTCGTCATATTTTTCCGGTGAAAGGTCAAACTGCTCACCAGCTCTGTTCGCTTGGCCAGATCTGATATCCTGAAGCATCAGGTCCGGGCGGACTTTTGTAAATGCTCCGGAATGTCCCGGTGTGTCGAACTCAGGTGTAATCTTCACGCCCATACTGCGGCAGTCAAGTATAAATTCGCGGAAATCCGCTTTTGTATAATACAGATCTTTATTGGTCAGATCTGCCTGATTGAGTCCGTTATTGCTGCCTTCCACTACGTTTGATTGCAGACGGAAGCCGGTGTAAGCATTCTCTCTTGCCTCTTCTGCTGAAGCGTAGTCCTCATAGAAGATCAGGTTATCATTAAGATGAATATGGAACTCATTCATCTTGTAGTAAGCCATTTCTTTTGCAATATCCTGCAGTGTCTCCATGGAGATCGGCTTACATGCCACGTCGAGCATGAAACCGCGGACTTTGTACTTTGGATAATCCTTTGCGATACCCTTCGGCATCTTGCCGCCATTTAATTCCGTGATCTGAAGGATCGAGCGGGTTGCCCAATAAGCGCCGGTGTTATGGGCAGCGCTGACTGTTACATAATCGCCAATTTCCATAACATATCCTTCTTCACCAAGGCCATTGCTGCCGGCATCTTTCACTAAATAGATGTCGCCAGCCTGGGGATTATCCCCGGTCTCCACTGTCAGAGACGCATTCATCTCTGCATTATAATCATCCTTCAAAGCGTTAGCAGCGTCCATAAGATCAGCTGCATCAGCTGATACAAGGATTCTGCTTCCCACAGTGAAGTCTCCTGCTTTTGTTCCGCCATACCACTCAGCCAGCTCCGGGATCACAGTCGGCTTTTTATTTGTGCCGGCGTTGTCATATCTGCCCGGGATTGTAACCGTATGCTCCAAAGCGCCTTCTGCGGAATCATCCCCCTTTGTCACCTTATAGATACCGGTTACAGCCATCTCTGTAAGAGGCTGATAGATTGTGCCGTCTTTTCCCACGACCTGTTCATAATCAGCAAGGAACTCAACTGTAAATCCTTCCGGCACTTCCGGAAATACAAGCGCCGTACCGTTCTCATTTACGCTCGGCGCGCCAAGAAGATCTGCAACCTCCTGAGCGGTTGCGTCATCGCTGATCTGAGCCGGTTCTACTGCATAGCTCTCGAACTCTGCCACAGATACATTCGGCCAGTTATTACTGCCGCCGTTGTAGCCATCTACGGTCAGGCGGATCTTCTTTGCCCATACCGGCGCATCCAGCGAGATCACTTCATTTACTGCTGTGATCGGCTCTGTCTTCGCATAGACTTCTGTAAACTCTGCGGCATCGCTCTCAGCCACTTCAATCTTATAGCTTTCAATATTCAGTCTTTCCCAGATGACACGGAAGAACTGAACTCTCTGAGATGCCGGCAGGGTAACGGTAAGTGTACGCTCCGTTTTCTCATCTGACTTATTCGTTGCCCAGCGTGTTGTCTGATCTCCGTCGATCGCCATAGGAGCTGCCTGTGTATCCCCATCTGTCACCTCATAGTTGCTGGCTTCCGCTGTTCCTTCCAGATTGTAGTTCTCTTCCGGAAGAAGATCATCCGGGATCTCATTTTCATAGATCTGGAACTCATAAACAGATACGGACTGCCAGTTCCCAGGATTCAGATTATATCCGTCTACATAAAGGCGTACATACTGTGGTTCCTCTGCTTCTGGCAGATGAATATTCTCGTTCAGATCAGAAATCGGGTCAGTTCCCGTTTTCTCATAAACCGTTTTCCACTGAGTATCTTCAGTATTGCTGTCAGCTGTCTGGATCTCATAGCCTGTAATATTCAGTCTTTCCCATGCGATCACAAATGACTGAAATGCCTTTGGCGCTCCGAGATTTACGGTCAAAATCTTAGGTGTCTGGTCAGCACTCGGATTTGTCCCCCACCTTGACTGGGGCTTCGGCGCATCCCTGTTAACAATACCGTCGATCGCTTTATCAGCGGTATAATCTGCTGTCTCTTCATCATTGGCCGTCGCAGTTGCCCCGATTGCCAGGTTTACTGGTTCTGTCCCATCTGCGGGCGCAGCGCTTACACTCAGTGCCTGATAAGGCGCTGCAAGACCAAAAATCATTGCCGCTGCAAGCGCCCACGCGCCAATGCGCCGCAAACTTTTTTGTTGCTTTTTCATTTTTTCCCTCCCATGCTCTTTTTAGACCAAATATTTACTGAAAACATGATATCCTGTCCCAATGAGATATAATCCACCTATGATATTCATTATACATTTTGGAGAAAAATAGTTCAATTAATTCATAAATTATATTATTTTCAATTTAATTTTTTGTAATTATTAACCAAATTTTGATTGGCAATCTGCTGAATTTAGCCTTAAAATATAGCATTTTACACATATCCCGCTTAATCCCCATGAACCCAGAGGGCTGCATATAAGAAAAACTCCCACATGAAGCGGGAGTTTTTCTTCAGAGTTCTTGTTTCAGCTATCTTTTATTCTGCCGTCACACCTCTTTATTTTTGTTTTTTCATACGGAATCTTGCCAATGCACCTGCTGCTCCCGCTACTGCAAGAAGCACTGCTGCTCCCCACATAGCAAAGTTTGCTGTATCGCCTGTCTGTACGGCTTTGTCTCCGCTGCCGCTTCCGTGTCCTGAACCGCCGTTGCCTGTGCCGCCGTTTGGTTTATCCGGATTTTCCGGTTTATTCCCATCGATCAGAACCAGATACTTCTCTGCATTGGCAAGGTCTGAGATCGCCTTTGCATAATCTGCTGCGGTTGCATCCGGATTATTATATACTGCATATGCCGCATCTACATATTTCTGATACTCGGCAAGAGAATCTGCTGTATATTTATCCGTCTGTCCAAGGATACCTTCCGCTTTGTCTATTGCTGCCTTAAGGTCATCCTTCGTAGCTTCGCCCGGATCAGGATCTGTTGCCTTTGACACATTGATATTAAAGGCTGTTGTCATTCCGCCGTATGTAACGGTTACTACTGCGCCGTCCTGATCAAGCGTAAGCGCTGTCTCCGGCGTAAGCGGTGTTCCATCTGCCAGCGTGAATGTGATATCTGCCGCATTGTCCGCATAACTGATAGTCTGTGTCATACCATTGTCGTAGCTCGCTGTCAGCACAAGTGCGGACGGATCAAACAAATCGCCTTCTGTGTAATCAAGCTTACACGGTGCCGTTATCTCAATTCCGGTCATCACAGGATCCCGCAGCTCAATCGTAAACTCTATTTCCTGAGTGCCGGTATATCCGTACTGTCCAAGCCCCTGGAGCACTGCTTTTGCAGTTCCCTCTGCTGTATTGTTCTCATACGATGCAATGATATAGTCGATACCGTACCTGAGTTTTGTGCCGTCTGCAAGGGATGCTTTGATATCATCTCCTGTCAGGGTCACTGGATGGTCAGGGTCAACAATAGATACCTTTTTTGTGATCGGCTCAACTGTCGCATCACTGATGTTAACCAGGTTGTCCGCCGCCAGCCTTACGCGAACCTCGGCTGCAGTCATAAACTGGTTCTGCTGAGCTCCTTCTCCGTATGTGGTAACGCCAGTCAGCCTTACATACCGTGCATCAACAGCATCAAATTCCGCCAGTTTCCAGCCTACGGTGTTCTCCCAAGTTCCGACTGCCACCTCTGTCCAAGACTGACCGTCTGTGCTGACTTCTATCTTGTAGTCGCCCACACGTCCGTTAGACTGTCCGCTTCTGGAATAGTAGCGGTATCCGTCGATCGCCTGCTCGCTGCCCAGGTCTAATGTGATATAACGCTCCTCAGCAGCGACCGTACCCGGATAGTTCGTGTGCCACCATGTATTTAGATTTCCATCAATTGCCCAGCCTGCAGGTCCATCCGTATCGGAGTCGCCTCCAGTATACTCGCTTCCTGCCGTTGCTGTCATCTTATCAACCGGATAATCTCTGCTGTCATCCTCAGGATCACCTGACGATGCCTCAACACCAAGGTTGATCGTAAATGTGGTCCTTTTGCTGTGATCTTCTGACTCGATGATCAGTTTTGCCTCGTTCTCGTAAGGCGGAATGTATGTCACTGCCGCATTGTCTGCGCCTGGATACTGAATATCATCGATCAGGATTGCTTCTGTATTATAAGACCCTGCTGCCAGATCCGCTGCGCTGACATCCAGCCCGTTGACGCTCAGTGACTGAAGCGTTGCTGTTGAGTTGGTCGTATAGGAACCTTCCCACTCGTTGATCACAACTTCCGTGATACCTGTACAAGGAGTTTTTCCATCCTCACGGGTAGCTGCATTCTTGATATAGAGCTTCACATAAGTGGCTGTAACCGGATCAAATGTGTAAGTGTACGCTTTTACCCTGTTCGGATTTTCTGCGTCTGCAATCTCCTCAGTAGCTGGAATCTCACTCCAGCTTCCTTCCACGCCAGTCTCTGAGATATAAATCTTCGTCGTCCCTTTGTCCGGGAATGTCATGGAGTTGTTGTCCCTTGCAAAGTAAACAGTCATCTGTCCGACTCTCTGCTGGGTATCATACCGGAAGGTAATCTCTGAGTCAGTATCGGTCTGTCTGGTCTCCCAGTTGCTCCATACGGTCGGATTGGGACCTCCGCTTGTATTGTCGCTGATAGCCATGTCCCCGTCCTGGATTGCAGTCAGCGTATCGGACTGCTGGCCTTCCGGCACATCCTGGCTCAGATGCGCAGCCCCGGCAACATTATCACCAATCGCTATCTGCTGCTCCTGCACGCGGACAGTTGCGGTGACCGTCAGTTCCTTGCCAAGAACGTTTGCCGTTCCCTCGATGGTAACTGAACCGACGTTATCATAATATCTGCCCTCAGGTATTTTCCATGTCACCGGGAATGACGCGCTGATGACTTCTCCTGTCTGAAGGACTGCAGGCCGGGACTCAGGAAGAGTCGGCTCCTGTCCTACGGGCACTGTTGTTGAGTAATTGAGCAGCGCCGCGACTTCGTCGATCATATTGACAGTTACGGAGAGGGTATCACCTGCTGCTGTTGTCCCGGATACGGAGAATGTTCCGGTCTTCGCGATCTGATCCTCTGTAACAGTCTCCCACTCTACTGACATATCCTCAGTTGTTCCGTCTGAGTATACTGCTGTCACCGTTGCCGGGATCTGCGGCATATTTCCTGTCTTTACATAGTAATTTCTGGACATCCGATAATAATTTAATGTCTTTTCGCCGCTCTCGCTTTCTACCGGAGTTGTGCTGACCGTTACTGTTGATGGCTCCAAACCTTCTGCATTTGCCGTCACTGTGATCTCGCCCGCTGTTCTGGTGGACTGTACGATCGCCAGCACTTTCCCGCTGAATGCGTCTCTGTTGTCATCCTGGTAAGACTGATGGTCATCCTGTTTGCCGTTGTCCACTCCCACCAGCGTTCCTTCACCTTCGACTGTGAACTTGACATTGTTCGCCGCATCGGGAACGATGTTGCCGTCCTCGTCTGTAATATCAACCGTGATGTATGTCAAGTCTGCGCCGTCCGCCGCGATTGTTGTACGGTCTGCAGATGCAGACAGCTTCGCCTCTTTCCCTGTCGTGGTGACGGATGTGCGTCCTTCCACGGTATTAAGGTCGATCTCCTTTCCGGAAGCATCCCATGCTTTGGCGGTGATCGTTCCGTCTTCATAAGGCACGTTCCATGTCAGGTAAAGGTTTTTGTTCTCTGTGCTGTTCTTATCTGATTCCTCATAGATCTGGTAGGTATATCCAGCGGTTGTCGTCTTCTGTGTGAACTCTTTCTCTCCCAGGGACTTCGCCTCATCTGACCCTTCAGGTGTAAAGAATAGTTCTACCTTTTTTGCGTCTGTGTACACTACTACCTGGACGTTATTGCTGCCGTCTTTGTATACCACGTCTTCATTCCATGCCGGAAGGATGTGGAGTGTACCGACCTCGTCGTTCCACTGGCTCTGGTAGAAGTAGTAACTGTCCTTTGGGAATCCCGCTGTGTCGATGATACCAAAGTAGGAATTCTTCGGGGACGGCCATGTTCCCACTGCACCTGATGTTGTCCCGTTCCACGGAGTAGGCTCCCCTATGTAGTCAAAGCCTGTCCAAACATACTCGCCTGCCATAAAATCGCGAGTGATAATATCGTACCACGCGCTGCTCGCAGTCGCTCCCCAACCTACATGAGAGTTATCGTAAGAACTAAGCTTCTTATCCGATGTCTTGTCTGCCTCCCCGGCTCCAAGCCTGTCATAGACGCCGCGGCTGTTGACAGAAGACGCAGTCTCCGCGCCGTAGATGAACCAGTCCGAATGAGCGTTGTGCTGGGTGTCATACTGGCTGCCGCTACTGTAGTTGCATCCCGCGATACCACCGGCCTTTGAAAGTGAATCCATCATCTCGGCCATTATGCCGGAAGTGTTACCCTTTATTGCATTACAGCCTCTTGTCACGGGTCTTGTGTCATCAACTTCCTTTGTCCATTCGATAAGGTTCGCCTGGATAGCAGCATACTGCTGATTCAGGTACACGCTAGTACCCTCCTGTACCTCATTTCCAAGAGACCACATGATAACGGAAGGAGCGTTCTGTCCTCTCTTGATCATTGCTGACAGATCAAACTGTGCCCAGGTCATGTTCTCTGCTCCACCGAGGATCTGATTCTCAGCACCGATCGTCTCATTGAAAAATCTTGAGTAATCATAGCTGTTACCGTTCTTTGCCCATGCCCAGCCGTCGAATGCCTCGTCGATCACGAGGATTCCCTGCTCGTTGCAGGCTTCAATCAGCTCATCAGCCGCCGGGTTATGTGTTACACGGATCGAGTTACATCCCATCTCCTTAAGGATCCTTACCTGACGGTCGATCGCGCTCTCCCATGCCTCAGCTCCAAGAGCTCCCTGATCATGGTGCATGCACACACCCTTGAGCTTCATCATCTCTCCGTTCAGGTAGAAGCCTGTATTAGAATCAAACTTGAAATAACGGTAACCATATTCCGTATCATATGTATCGACTACCTGGTCATTGACCTTGACCTCTGTCCTCACTGTATAGAGTGCAGGGTCATCAGATGTGTCCCACAGCGTCGGGTTATTTACCGGCACTGCCGCGTCGATTTCTGTGCTGGAGCCGGCTGCTACTTCTACCGCATCTGTTGTCATAGTTCCGATGCTGTCTGCCGGTTCTCCGTCTTTCAGGAATACAGTATGTGTAAGAGTTACACTCTTCGGCTCTGCGGAATCATTTACCACCGTCGTGCTGACTTCCGTATTTACCGTACTGCCCGCTTCTGACTCCAGGTTCGGAGTCTCGATCTTTGTACCGTACAGGTCCACATGTACGGGATCCGTAACCGTAAGATCAACGCTTCTGTAAATGCCGCTTCCTGAATACCAGCGGCTTGACGGTGTCTGATGATCTACTTTTACAGTGATTACATTATCACCGCCCACCTTTACATAATCTGTGATGTCAAATGAAAACGGCGTGTATCCGTAAGGGTGAGTACCTACCTGAGTACCGTTTACCCACACGGTAGAATTCATGTACACTCCGCCGAAATCAATTCGGATGCGCTTGCCTGCCGCGCTGCTGTCGAGTGTAAAATTCTTTCTGTACCATCCGGTACCTCCCAGGAGATAACCGCTTTCAGCCTCCCCCGTTTTGGTGTATTCCTGCTCAATGCTGTAATCATGAGGCAGGTTCACCTGCTTCCAGCTCGAGTCATTGAAGCCGGGATTCTCCGCGCCGGTTGCATCACCCATATAGAATTTCCAGTTTTCATTGAAATTCTCTGAGCGTGTTGTTCCGGTATAGTTGTTCACATACACAGCTTCCGGATCTGAACTCATCTGTACATCTGAGTCAGTACCCACTTTAACAGTCGGCCCGGCTGCAAATGCCATAGTTGGAACGAGCATCCCTGTTGCAAGCGCTACTGCGACAAATGCTGTCCCTTTTCTTTTTAAGTCTCTTCTTTTTTTCATCCTTTTTTGGGACAATTTATACTTTTTCCGTCCTTTTTCCTCCATTCCCTAATATTTTGCACAGCAGCAGAGGTCTTTAAGAAAAGATTTGTGCCATTGTGCAATTGCTATTTTGTATTGTAACATTTTTATAAACTTTTTTATATTTTTTTATAAACTCTAATTTCGATTCGTTAATATTTCCAATTTAGGCATTGAATATGCGAATAAATTGCAACACTTTTGGTTAATTTTTACAAAACACTGCCTCGCTGATCAAACAGCGTGGCAGTATTTTAATCAAATTTTTCAATATTTCATTAATTTTCTGTTTTATCTATATTCTTAATCTTCTATTACATTAAATTTTATCTCAGCAGCCTCCGTCTCGACACAGACACATGCTTTCTCAGGATAATATCTTGTTGTAAACACATACTCTCCATTATTTAAGAACACTTCCACTGATGATACATCTGCCAGGATCCTTGCATCCTCGAGCCGTTCCAGTTCAGCATACCTCAGGCCCCTGCCCGCTGAAACCGAATCCTTGCCCCGGTCCGTAAACCGCATCTCGAATCTTCCGTCCGTATATTCCAGCGCAAGCTCTTCTCCAAGTACTGCCCGAAACTGATCGTTTGAAATCCCGCCCACAGCAAGGTCATAAACCGGACAGCCTTCCATCTTAAAAGGCTCGGAGCCGGGACCAGCCTGCGTATCCCGTATCAGCCGTTCTCTTTCCTCCAGCTTCACAGTATCCACTCCGATATGGATGAGCAGCTCTCCGCCACTATTTGTGGCAATACACACCGCATGTCCTGTATCGAATATGTTAATTACCTCGCCGTCACACGGTGATACGATCCTGCCATCCGCTGGTTCCACTGCGACAGTGGTGCCCAGCATTTCTGACGCAAAGGTCTCATCGCTGACCTCGGAGAGCGGTATGATCGTTCCTCTGACCGGACTCTTTACCGTCTCATCTGTTATCTGTGCAGATACATCTGTCTCTCTGCCTGCTGTCTCGGCCTTCGGCTTCTGATCTTTATAAATTATAAAAGAGATCACAAATGAACACCCACGGAGATCGCCGGCTCCGTGATACCCATAAACGCACTCGGGGAAGACGGCAGCCCCAGTGACTTGATCTTTTTATCTCTGGACTTGAGCGCAACAGCCAGTGCGGCCGCTCCCTGAGCCACATTCGCCGCACTTGCCAGCGGAAAGATGAGCAGCCGCTGGATTCCGCCGAGCACCGTGTTCTCAGCCCACACAAAGACCGGGCCTATAGTGGAAAGCGTGAGATACCCGGTGACAAACACGCTGACCAAAGGCGTCACAAAGAGATCCAGTACCTCCGGGACGATCTTGTGCAGATTTCCTGTAATCCATATTATCTCTCATTCCCTTTGTATAAAATCAATTTTCTTTTTTTTAATCGATTTTTATGAAATCGATTTCATATATTTATATAGATCATAAGAAAAAAATGCCATTTGTAAAGATGGCATTTTTACTGATATTTAATATGAGTTTTTATTCACTATTTCTGTTATCCCCCATATTCCTTTTCTTCGCTGACGTAGCCGCCGTTTAAATACCTTGATACGGCGGCGCTGGATACGCCGGCGAGCCGGGCGATCTCTTTGATGGTCATGTTAGTCTACCGCTTTCCTTTTTGTTTTCTCAACCGCATTTTATTTGCCTGCTTTCAATGAAACGGATCGCTGTTATCCGGCCGCATCCAGCTGATACGCCTGAACCCACTGATCGATCACGGACTCCTGTATCCCTAGCTGATAGAGATTCAGGTAGCTCTCCTCCTCGCCTTCCTTAACCGAGAACACTCCGGGCACTGTGTTAAACTCCGGAAAATAAGTCTGGACAATCATCTTATTATCATTTTCTATTTTGCTCTCATTACTTAAATTGACTTCATACATAGTGACATTATGGCTTTGGAGATATGGCTCAAATATAGACATGAACTCAATACAATAAGGACAGTTATCTTTGGTAAACACAACTGCAAAAGACTGATCCTCATCAATCATCTTCCTCATTCCCTCCAAGGTCAGCGGAAGGATTTGTCCGGGCGCTGTGTCTCTTTCATACTCTGCCGTGATACCTTCATCTGTATCCGACTGTATGTCAGCCTGGATGGTCTCCTCTTGCACATTGCCGTCTGCCCGGTCAAATTCACCGGGGGTATCTGCTTTGTCTTTTGACTGGCATCCTGCCAGCACAAGAACCGCTGCTGCGCAAAAGATTGATATTTTCTTTTTCATATTGATCCTCACTTTTTTAAAAAGAGTGAAAGAACTAAGTCTTTCACTCTTTATTTTAATCCATTTCGACTGTTTTAGCTATTCTTTTTCTGCGTATCAGAATGACTGCTCCTCCGGATAATATCAGTATCATAAGAATGACATAGATATTTGTGCTGTCACCCGTAGAAACCGCCCCATTCCCTGAACCTGCTCCAGATCCGGAGACGTTGCCTGTTCCTGAGCCTGAACCACTGCCTGTTCCAGCCCCCGGTTTATTTGGCAATCCCGGATCCGGATTCGCCGGTTTCGTCAGGTTCGTTCGCGCTGTTGCCAATGCCTGCACTGCTGCGTTCACCTGATCCTGTGTGTAGGCTGCCGGATTCTCCCTCAACGCTGCCAACATATTCTGAGCAGTTGTCAGTGCATTCACATAGGCTGCCCATGTCGTTTCTGTGTAACCGTCATTCTGAACACCTCCGTTTTCAACGATAGCGTTCTCCAGCACAGTTATATCTACCGGAGCTGCCGGTTCTGTTCCATAGAAGCGGATCTCTGACATGGTAGCATACCGGTCGTTCTGCGCTGCTCCATTCGTTCCTCCGCCTGTGCTGATCACCCGGAACATTACATACTGTCCTTGAACCGGTGCAAACGTGATCTGTTTCCACATATCCCTGTCAAGGAGTTCCTTCTCTGAATGTTCAAAATCAAATACGCCCACAGAGTACTGGCTGCTGCCCGGCGCGGCATCATCTGTGACACCCTTCAATGCTTCAAGATCATCACTTACAAGAACTTCAACCTCAAAAATATCTCCGTTGCTTGATCCCGCTCTCGGAAGGAACGTAATATCTGTTAAATTGTATACTCCTCCAAGATTAAAGATGAGCCACTGAGGCATCTCCACGGATGTATTCCAGTTAGAATGCCAGTAAGTACCTTCATCATAATCAAGAACTTTATCTGACAGTCCATTTCCGGCGCCCTCATCAATGTCGCTCTTAACGGAATCTACTGTTACACTGGAATCTGCGGACGTGTTGATCAATGTAGCATTATCAAGCGGTCTGAAAGTCAGGCCATCGATCGCATCACTCAGCGCCTTGATCGCATTATCCACATCATTTTTTGTAAGGTCTGCCGGATTTCTCAGCAGTTCGACCGCCGCATCATACGCTGTCTTGAACGTCTCATAGCTTGCTTCCGTATAAACGTCTTTTGAAACATCACTGTATTCATCAACCAAAGCCTTTAGTTCTGCTGTATTGACGCCCGCATGTACTGTGATCTTAATCTCTGAGGTAACAGCATTGTTGTCAGCGTCTTTCGCGCCTGCTGTTGCTGTCAGGATGACCGGGGTATTTTCTTCTGTTGCTTCTTTTGCTTTGAGATAGAACTTAAAGTCGTCCCCATTCGCAATGCGGATCACTTCAACCTTGTCCGGATCGCTGCTTGTGATGTCATAGTAGCGGTACGGCGCATCCTCTGGGGTCACTGTCGCGCTGATCTCAATGATATCTCCAATATACATATCTGACGGAGTGTTGTTTAACTCGATGCTGTCTACCGTATTAGACTGGTCATAAATGAACTCTGCCTCCGTGAGAGTCAGCATAGTTGTAGTTGCGGCGCCGGCAGATGTAATGGCTTCCAGAGCAGTAAAGTCTACCTGTTTTACCTTCTTGCCATCAAGATTATTCCCAGCTACGTCTACGGTCATTACCGCGCCGTTGACCTTTTCAACACTAACCTCTCCGGTCTCATAAACAGAATCATCTTCAAATGTTACTACTGCACTATATTTCGTAACAAAACCATTACTTGTTGCATATGAATCATACACATTTACTTCTGACAATGGCTTTGCTCCCTCTCTGAACACAAAGTGAATCGTAACCGGAAGCTTCACTTCCTCAGGAACTCCTGAGCCAGTATCCCACTTGAATTCAAAATCGCGGTTTGCAGAATCTTTATTTCCATTAAATAATCCGTCATACGAATTCTGCTGTATAAGCGTGTTTACGTTTGTCCCGCTATCTGTGGGAAGCGCATCATTTGTCATCGTGATATTAAAATCACTCTGGCCATACTTCATCGTTGTCGTTGCCGGCGGTACCTCAGGCATCTCACCAGCTTCATTTGTACATATCTTCAGGCTGTTATCCGGTCCAATCAGCATTGACTCTGTAAGCTTCAGCGTCTCCCCTGCTTCTCTTGCCCGAAGTGTAATAGTCCCAAGTGTATGAGAACCATTGATCAGCGCTTTATCCCCGCGGTTTCCAAAGCTTACTGTCAGGTATCCTGTTGCTACCGAAAGATTTGTCATTCCTGCCGCATATGCAGAACCATCTACACTTACGACCTCATATTTATCCTTATCTATATCAACTACCGCGCCGAATGCGTTTACATTTTCAAGATCAACGCCATACAGGTCGATGGTAAACTCCTCACCCGCCTCCACAGTGTCTTTGTTCGTGAGCATCAGGATATTTCCGCTGACTTTTCCAGTCTTAGTTGTCCCTCCGTCCAGCTTCGACAGTGTAAAGGAGTAATCATAAATATCAAATACACCATTCAGGTTCACGTCTGTAACCTGATCCCATGTCGACGCAGAAGTGTCAATCCCTTTGTATGTATTCAGCGTTTGGAAATCATTGTCATCGACTCCCGCGCTTGTACCAGGCATGTCTCCGAGCTCAGTACCGCTGGTACCGTCCGCTTTATAGACGATTATCTCCCTCGCAGAGAAGAAGCCGCCCACGGATGTGCGAGGAATCATCTTCACAAAACGCCACGCTCCGCTAAGGTTGCTCAGGTCGATCGTCGCCACCGGGTCTCCATCGCTATTGTTTACAAAACTGATTGTGTTGTCCGCTTCATTGACTGCCTGCCAGTGCACTCCGTCACGGCTGACGGAAATATCCATTGCGGTAACCGTACCGTTCCCCTTGTCCGCTCTCGGATAATACTCCAGCTTATCCAGCTTGTAAAGCAGGCTCAGGTCATATATAAGTTCCTGCCCGATCGCGTTTCCGTCAGAATGGAACCCCGAATCACCTGCCTGGAATTCATGATCGCACGCCCGCTGAGGTCCCTGATTGTTGTACAGTCCGCCGCTCCATGTGGCTGTTACATCGGGTACGTTTCTCCATGGATCCTCCAGTGAAGTAAATGTCCTTTCCTCACTCCAGTTAGAGTACCCATCTGCTGTCCTCACGCGTACCTTGTAAGTATGTGAAGAATGATATTCAAGGTTTTCATGAAGATATGATGTAGGAGTTGTTCCGTCTTTCGGAAGTATCGTATTCACCACGCCGTCTACGCTCACATCGTATCCTGTTACTGTTACCCCTTCTGCCACATCCCACTGTACATTAATGCTCGTGGGAGTCATATCAGCATCTGTGAGATCTTTCAGAATCGGCACGGGAAGACTCTCGTTAAGCTCATTTTTATCCAGTACCTGACTGTTGTCAAACCCTTCAATTACCAGTATCTGTGCTTTTGAATTCACATCTGTTCTTGCAAACTTCACATACAATTTCGGGGTAGTTGTGATCTCCGTGGTCGCGAACTCACCGCTTCCCTGAGAGTATTTATTCATGTTCGGAGTTTCATCATAGTAGTAAATATTTCCATCGCTGTCTGCATTAAATGATTCCAGACTCTCTGCCTTCTCTAAACTCAGTGTCTCTGATCCATTTTTCGCTGTTACAGCTGTAGGCTCCTTAGATACATTTACAACAAACGTCGTAAGACGGTTGCTGTCATAACCTGTATAAGTTCCCGCTGACGGTTCAACAGTAAGAGTAGCTGTGCCGGCGTCTTCATCCACACTGGATGTAATATGGGTTACAACACTGCCGCCATAAGACACTTCTTCTGCATCAGATACATCGATGCTTCTTCCGTCATCTTCATAAAGATCAAAGTCCGTCTTTCCATCTGGCCAGAACTCTATGATCCGCTTTGTCTTGTCCAGACCTTTTTCGTTTGTCTCCGTAACTGCGCCCGGATTGTTGTTCTCTTCATACATCGGGATGATGGCGCCTGATTTTACAAACAGCGGCAATTTCCATACCGGTACATCGTAATTATTCAAGATCTGACCGCCGCGGTACTGCTGTCCGCTCCAGTAATCGATCCAAATCTGGTTTGCATCCGGAAGATAGATTCCGTTCCGCACGTCATTTCCGTTCTCATCCGCCTGAACGTTCTCATATACAGGTGCTACCAGCAGGTTCTCACCCCACATATACTGATACTGGGAATCCTCTGTATATGCAGCGGCAGAATCATTCGGAAACTCCATGAACATCGCACGGATCATTGGCTTGCCTTCTGTGGCTTCCTCCGCGATGGTATAGATATACGGCATCATCTGTGCTTTTAACTTCAGATAGTTACGGATGATGTCATCATAATCGTCCCCATGACCATAGGGCTTCTTTGGGATGGATCCCCATCCGTCCATATCCAGCATCAGAGGTGTAAAAGACTTCCATTGGAAATCGCGTGTTGCCAGAAGATCACTTCCGGCATAAATGCCGTCTATATCACTGCCAATGTTCGGATTTCCCGATAAGGACTGTCCGATATATGTCGGAATGTGGAAGCGGATATACTCCCATTCACCACCGGACTGATCGCCGGTCCAGATACCCGCATAGCGTTGTGTGCCTGCCCATCCATCCAGTGAGACTACATTCGGTCTTGTCCCAGCCGCCGCTATTGTGTCATATCCTGTTTTTACACCATTCAGTCCAAAGGAATAACCGGAGCCAACCCATGCAACGTCGGTCTTAAGGGATGTGATACCTCCGATATTAACTTCATTGTCAAAATCTCTCAGAGTCTGAAGTCCGTGATAACCATATGTATCCCTCTCTGATCCGGCAAAATCAAGGCCGCTCTGTGTCCACAGACCTGTGTCTACGCCATAAGAGTTTGCATATTCTGTAAATGCCGCCAGATTTTCAACATTTAGCCTTGACGCGTCGATCGCGGTCTTCCACCCCACGTTTGTCTGACTTAACGGATAGTTGACATAATATCCATTCTGTCCGTATCCACAACCGTAACCGTCATTTGGAAGGAACCATCCAAGCGGAAAGTCTTTCTGCACATGACCGTCAATGACCGCTCTGGCAGAATATTTGTACAATGTATCTTCATCTGCATCACTCAGGGGGGTTGTCCCATTCAGGGATTCCGGAGTACCGGAGCTGATGGGCACTTTCCCGCTGTCATCGATCGGGAGCTTATAAGCTGGATCTCCGCCTGTCTCTCTGTACTTATTTCCATCTTCCAGCGTCCACCCGCTTCCGTTGGTTGAAGGATTCCACAGGTCACGATTATAGCAGTTCAGATGACCGAGATAGAACGCATACTCCGGAAGCAACGCCGGGCTGCCTGTTACCTTGAAATAATCATTCAGGATGCCTGCTGGGGTCGGATCTATGAAATAATATGCGTCAAACTCACTCTCATTGTGAGATGTTGTCACTGTATTCGCAGTTGTACTTTCAAAGTCATACGCTCCCTGCTTGAATGTGTTCCTCATGACGCCGTATCCGTCGGTAGACCAGTAGAACGGATTCGGGGAAGATACACCGCCGTCTACCCAGTTATTGGTATTAGCGATCTGTATCGTGTCACCCTTGTGGGCAAAGCGACCGTTCTGTGTGCCTCCACCATAGAAATACTCATTCGAAGCCGCTCCGAGTGTCTGAACAGTAGAGCTTTTCCCTATATTGAGCGCTGATGTTTCCTCTAATACAATATCTTCGCCGTTTTTAACTGACATCAGTGCAGTGTCTTTGTCAAACACGACAGTGACTGTTCCGTTTGTGATCTCATATACATCATCTGTCTCATGCACTTCAGCGGCCGGCTTGCTGTACTCATCTGAGTTATCCGGCTGCTGCTGGATCCTGGCGATATGAGATGTATTGTTTGGTGTGGCATACTCGCTGAATTCACCAGAAGGATCTACGTTGTAACGGAAAATCCCTTCCTCCAGGAACGTGATCCGCCCTTTCACAGTACCGCCGCCAGAGCCGGTAAATGTGATGTCAACAATGTTGTCGCTACTACCTTTTACCACACTGGTCACCATTCCCAGCGAACCGGTGAAATCAGCGGCATTGGCTGTCTGCGGCGCGCTCATTGTAATACCGCTTATGACAGTAGCAAAAGTGAGCGCCAGAGATCCTCCTCTTTTGAGGCTCTTTCCCTTTTTCATTCTTTTCCCTCCTGTTTCTTTTATATGAATTCATACATCGCTTCGATTAAAACACTCGAAAATGGTACATTTATATACTTTATATCATAAATCTGCCAGAAATTACTTACAAGAAATATGTTTTCGTCTTTTCTCACATTTTTTAGTCGAATATTTTGTGCAATTTGTATAAATGCAATGTTTTCTCTGACTTTCTTTTACCTGTGTCATCTCTTGTGCCTTCCCTTCAGGAAACCGGTTTCTTCTATGACGCTCCATGAATACAGAAAAAACGCCGGAAACCTTATTTCTAAAGTTTCCAGCGTCTCTCATCTCCGTCGATAAGAGGATTCGAACCTCCGACCTACCGCTTAGGAGGCGGTCGCTCTATCCTGCTGAGCTATATCGACATATATTACAGTTGTGTCTTAGCCAGATACAACAAGTAATATACCATGTTTTTTCTGTTTTCTCAACCCTTTTTGCTCGGTTCATCCAAGTTTTGCATTTTGTTCGGTTCATGGAAGTTCTGTAATTCTGGAACTGATACTCCGGAAACCGTATCCTAGAAGTTGATGTACCCCTGCAGCCATATGGTTCCCTTAAATCTGCGGCCAATCTCTGGCTCGCCCATCACTTCCTCCGCGGGGACACACACATCGAACTGCATTTCATTTACATTCAGTTTCATCTGATAGAGCTCCGCTCCGGTCATTGCGTTCGTTCTGTGCCTTACCGCCAGTATCTCCCCCATGATAGAATACAGATCACACTCCACGCCATATGGCATGAAATAGGTGTCCACGATAGAAAACACATCTTCATTTGCCAGCCGGCGCGACACCTGCGAATAAATGTCAATGTCGTCCAGAGTCAGCGTCTCTATCGCTGTCTGATCTCCGTTCCTGGCCGCGTTAAGAAGCATTTTTCTGTTGTCAGAAGCCTCCTGATCGCTTTTCAGCTGCCTTTCATCCTTTATGACCGGGAGGAGGATCATCCCTGACAACGCCAGACCGGATAAAGTGACCGATGTAGTGATATCTGACGCAAATCCCGCCTGCCGCTCCCTCATATACTCGATCCCATTCTGAAGGGTGAATATAAGGCTGATGCCGATCTTGGAATCCTCGCACATACCGACATACTGTTCTTTTTCTATTTTGCGTTCTACAGCGATCTCCGCGTAGGTGCTGATGCCGCTGCCTTCAAAATAAGGGAAATAGTAATCCGGCTGAAAATTATCCCCATCGTCCAGTGCACCGCACAACGAGACGCCGATACATTGACCGTATTCTTTTCTCAGCTCACAGAAGTCCTCCCCAGGCCGGTAAGAGACGATGGTCTGATGCGTAAAGCCCGCCTCTACGTCTTCCATTAGCTCTTTTAAGTCGTTTCTCGTCTTGATATTATCAAATCCGACTGCTTTCAAATATTGATGCATCTGCTTTTATATCCTCGGTTATATATTAGGAATGATCCTGTCATTGCCGCCCATATACGGTCTTAATGCCTCGGGAATCCTGACAGATCCGTCCGCCTCAAGATTATTTTCCAGAAACGCGATAAGCATCCTCGGCGGCGCTACCACTGTATTATTCAACGTATGCGCAAAGTAGCTGCCATTCTCGCCTTTTACTCGGATACCGAGTCTTCTTGCCTGTGCGTCTCCCAAATTGGAGCAGCTTCCTACTTCAAAATATTTTTTCTGCCGCGGCGACCATGCCTCTACATCAACGGATTTTACCTTCAGGTCAGCAAGGTCTCCTGAACAGCACTCCAGTGTCCTTACCGGAATATCCATGGACCGGAAAAGATCCACTGTATTTTCCCACAGCTTGTCGTACCATTCCATACTATCTTCCGGTTTACATACAACGATCATTTCCTGCTTCTCAAACTGGTGGATCCTGTACACTCCTCTTTCTTCGATACCATGCGCTCCCTTTTCCTTCCGGAAACATGGGGAATAGCTTGTCAGAGTCTGAGGGAGCTGATCTTCCGTGAGCTGTGTGTTGATAAATTTTCCGATCATGGAGTGCTCGCTCGTACCGATCAGATACAGGTCCTCCCCTTCGATCTTATACATCATTGCATCCATTTCGGCGAAGCTCATGACGCCTGTCACCACATTGCTGCGGATCATAAACGGAGGAACACAATATGTGAATCCTCTGTTTATCATGAAATCTCTCGCATATGCGATCACAGCGGAATG
>CALWFY010000073.1 GCA_944377775.1 uncultured Mediterraneibacter sp. | reverse complement strand
CGACGTGATTTCTCAGCATTCTGACTCCACGGCTCCTGCTACCACAGCAGAGGAGAACGGAGTATGGCAGGTTGGATACAACAACGATATGATCGAGGCTGCTCCCAACGCTTCTCTGATTTCCCCGCGTATTGACTGGGGCATTTATGTGACAGAGGCTGTTCAGGCTGTGATCGACGGTGAGCCTATTCCGGTAGACTGGTGCAAGGGTCTGGCAGACGGAGCTGTTTATCTGTCTCCGCTGAATGAAGCAATCGCTGCAGAAGGCACACAGGAAGCGATTGATGAAGCTGCTGAGAAGATTAAATCCGGCGAACTTCAGGTGTTCGCGGGTCCGCTCAAAGGCGTAAGCCCGGAGGGTGAAGAGTTTGAGGTAGCAGAGGGCGAGCACTTCCCGGAGCAGGAGGAGGCTTCAGCACCGTCCTGGCAGTATATTCTTGAAGGATGTAATGTAGTAGAATAAGATTTGACAAAATAAATCAAAACAGAGCCGTCTTCAGACGGCTTTGTTTGTATCACGGAAGAAAAAGAAGGAAGGTGAGATTTTGAGTGAGGCGGCAGGGTATGCGGTGAAGATGCATCATGTGACTAAAAAGTTCGGCAAGGTAGCTGCAAACAATGATGTCAACCTTGAACTGAAAACAGGAGAGATTCTCGCACTTTTGGGGGAAAACGGAAGCGGGAAGACGACCCTGATGAATATGTTGTCGGGAATCTATTTCCCGGATCACGGGGAAATCTATGTAAAGGGGAAGGCGGTGACGATCCGTTCGCCGAAAGACGCATTTGCTCTTGGAATCGGTATGATCCATCAGCATTTTAAACTGGTAGAGGTGCTTTCGGCAGCAGAGAACATCGTGCTGGGCCTGGACGGAAAAGTTACGGTGAACCGAAAGGAAATCAACAAAAAAGTGGCAGAACTGGCACAGCGGTACGGATTTGAGATGGATCCTGCCAAAAAAGTCTATAATATGTCAGTATCTGAAAAACAGACGGTGGAAATTCTGAAAGTTCTCTATAAAGGAGCAGATATCCTGATTCTGGACGAGCCCACGGCAGTATTGACGCCCCAGGAGACAGAGAGGCTTTTTGCAGTGCTCAGGAACATGAAAGAAGATGGAAAGTCCATCATCATTATCACACACAAATTAAACGAAGTGCTCGCTATCTCAGACCGTGTGGCCATCTTGAGAAAAGGAGAGTATATAGGAGCAGTTGATACGGACAAGACCGATCAGGCCCAGCTTACGGAAATGATGGTGGGACGTCCCATCAGCCTGGAGATCGAAAGACCGGAAGTGAAGCGTGGAGAAAAGCGGCTTCAGGTCATTGATCTCACCTGCCTGAACGGCGATGGCGTAAAAGCACTGGACAATGTCTCATTTGAAGCATACGGCGGAGAGATACTGGGAATTGCCGGAATTGCCGGAAGCGGGCAAAAAGAACTGTGCGAGACGATCGCAGGCCTGTATCCTTCTATCGGAGGTTCTGTGCTGTATTCCGGTGAACATGAGGGCATTCCCGTGCAGGAGCGTATTCTCGGGCTGAAGCCGGATGAAATCGTGAGAAAAGGAATTTCCATGGCGTTTGTTCCCGAGGACCGTCTGGGAATGGGACTTGTAGCAGGAATGGACATGACGGACAATGTCATGCTCAGAAGCTATAAGTCAAACAAAGGGCTTTTTGTGGACCGCAAGACACCCAGAGAGCAGGCAGAGAGACTGATTGACGAATTGGAGATTGTGACACCCGGAGTGGACACTCCTGTGGGAAGACTTTCCGGCGGAAATGTGCAGAAAGTGCTTCTGGGAAGAGAAATCGCCTGTCAGCCGTCTGTTCTTATTGTGGCGTATCCGGTGCGGGGACTGGATATTAATTCATCCTACCGCATCTATGATCTTATGAACGAACAGAAGAAAAAAGGCGTTGCAGTCCTCTTTATCGGGGAGGATCTGGATGTGCTGATGCAGCTTTCCGACCGGATTATGGTCATGTGCGGTGGAAAAGTCAGCGGCATCGTTGATCCTAGAGAGGTGACAAAAGAGGATATCGGACTGATGATGATCCATGCAGGAGAGTCTTCTTCAGACAGTGAGAAAGAGGGGGTGACAGCATGAGCGCACACAGCACACAGGTAAAAGAGCCATTTCTCAGAATGGTCAGACGGGATACGATTTCCAGTCAGAAAGCGTGGGGAATTCGGGCTGTTGCATTTCTCCTTTCCCTTGTGACAGGAGGAATCGTAGTACTGCTTTTGGGTCACAATCCTATCTCTGTCTATGCTTCCATGGTAAAAGGAGCATGGGGTTCAAAGACGGTCATCTATGAGACAGTGAAGATAGCAGTTCCCCTGTTGGTCACAGCTATTGGTATCTCATTTGCTTTTAAAATGAAATTCTGGAACATTGGCGGAGAGGGACAGATACTTGTAGGAGCGGTGGCAGCAGGTGCATTTGGTCTGTTTACCGCCCATATTTTCCCAAAACTTCCGCTGGTACTGCTCATGATGCTGGCGGCCATTGTCGCCGGAGGCCTGTACGGTCTTCTTCCGGCAGTGTGCAAGGCAAAATGGGGAACAAATGAAACACTGTTTACACTGATGCTTAACTATATCGCACTTGCGTTTATCAAATATCTTATGAACGGACCGTGGAAAGCTCCGGGAAGCAGTTATCCGAAGATTCCCATGCTTGTTCCGGGAGCCCGCCTCACAAAAGTGCTGGGCGTGCACTGGGGCTGGATACTTGCTCTGATTCTTGTAGTCCTGGCATATATTTACTTCAATAAGACGAAACAGGGATATGAGATCTCGGTTGTGGGAGAAAGCAACAACACGGCCCGGTATGCAGGCATCAACGTGGGCCGGGTGTTCAAAAGAACAATGTTCTTATCAGGTGCTCTGTGCGGTCTGGTGGGAATGCTCCAGTTTGCAGGAGCCGATTATACGATCACCGAGGGAACAGCGGGCGGCGTGGGCTTTACAGCCATCACTGTTGCGTGGCTGGCAAAGATGAATCCTTTCGGGATGCTGGCTGTCTCAGTATTTATCGCCATGCTGGAGAGAGGTTCCAATGCCATCCAGACACAGTTTAAGATTCCGGCGTCCGCAGCAGACCTTCTGATCGGAATTATCTTGTTCTTTATGCTCGGCTGCGAGTTCTTCATTTCTTATAAACTGATTGGGAGAGGAAAGGAGGATCGTCATGCTTGATACATTAAACGGACTTTTTATCGCGGCAGTGCTGGCGGGAACCCCGCTGCTGCTTGGCGCTTTGGGAGAAATACTGACAGAGAAGTCAGGAAACTTAAACCTGGGTGTAGAGGGTATGATGTTCATGGGCGCGATTACCGGACTGGCCGGATCGTACTATTATGAACAGGGAGTGATCAATGCCGGAGGCAGCCCAAGTGGAGTGCTCTCCGCAGGGATTGCACTTCTGACTTCGTTCATAGCAGGAGGACTGGGAGCCCTGATCTACAGTTTCCTGACAATCACTTTGAGAGCAAACCAGAATGTGACCGGTCTTACGCTGACGATTTTCGGAACGGGATTCGGAAATTTCTTCGGTGAGTATATCGGGCAGAAAGCCGGCGGGTATGTGGCTGTCACCGAGACGACCAAGAAAGCATTTTCCGGACTGAATATACCGGTGTTGTTTGATATTCCGGTGGTTGGACCGTTGTTTTTCCAGTATAACTGGCTTGTATACTTTGCGATCATCGCCGCGATAGTGATGGCGTGGTTCTTTAACCGTACCCGTGTGGGGCTGAACCTGCGGGCAGTGGGAGAAGACCCGGCAACAGCGGATGCAGCAGGAATCAATATCACCCGGTATAAATATCTGGCGACCGTGATCGGAGGCGGTATCTGCGGAATCGGCGGTATGTACATGAGCATGGTCACCACTTCAGGCGTGTGGGTGCATAACTGTGTCAGCGGATACGGATGGCTGGCGGTGGCGCTGGTTATTTTCGCTACCTGGAGTCCGGCAAGAGGCATGCTTGTCGCCCTGATCTTCGGCGGGCTTACAATCATGCGTATGTATGTCAACATCCCGGGACTTCCGGCGCAGATATATGATATGTTCCCATATATTGCGACTATTTTAGTGCTTGTCATCACGAGCATGAGGCAGAGCAAAGAACATGCACAGCCAAAGAGCTGCGGATTGAATTACTTCCGTGAGGAGAGGTAAACAGAAATTAAGCATTTGAAAAATTCCGAAAAAATGATATAATACAATCAGTGCGTAGCCGAAAAGGTGTAAGTCCAGCTTTGGACTTACACCTTTTTTGCTTTAAAAAGATGTATCTTTGGCAAAGGAGTGATATAATATAGTAAAAGTGAAAGGGGCGGTGAGACTATGAAACTTATTTTTATCGGGGCGGCTCATGAAGTTACGGGAAGCTGTCATCTGCTGCAGGCGGCAGGCAAGAACATTCTGATTGACTGCGGTATGGAGCAGGGACCGAACCTC
>CALWFY010000072.1 GCA_944377775.1 uncultured Mediterraneibacter sp. | reverse complement strand
GGTGGGAAGCGCTGCGGGAGGAATCCAATGCGAATATCCAGAGTGAAGAAGGGATCCTGAAACGCCAGACACGATCGATCCAGACAGAAGGGCACTTTGGAGATATCAAAGAGAACGAAAACTTCCGACGTTTTAATTACCGTTCGGCGGAAAAAGTGTATAAAGAGTTCATGCTGTATGCAATAGGCCGGAACATTCTAAAATACCACCGGTTCTTGCATCATGAAATCGAGAAATACGAAGGGAAAAAGGAGCAGAAAGCCGCTTAACGGATGGAGCGCCCCTTACAATCCAGAACAGGGGGCTTTTGCGCCCTAAAATACGAGGGACAAAAAGAAAGAGACAGTCCGACAGAAAATTCGGTTCCTAAAAAAATCTGAATTCTCTGGGATTATCTCTTTCCTGCGTGTCAGGGGTTAAAATTCGGTATTAACCGACTTCCCCATCCCAATAAAAAATCGGAGTGACAGGATTCGAACCTGCGGCCTCTACGTCCCGAACGTAGCGCTCTACCAAGCTGAGCCACACTCCGATAAAATAGGGAATCTGCTCAATAGCAAATTCCCAGCTACGGAAAAGGGACTTGAACCCCTACTAACAGAGTCAGAGTCTGCTGTGCTGCCAATTACACCATTCCGCATCATTAGTGCCTGTTCTCGCAAGCAACATGGTTATTATATCAGAGTTTTCCAAAAAATCAAGCGTTTTTTTAAATTTCTTTACAATCAATATTTGAAATACATTTTTCTGAATTTGATGAAAACAAGAAGTTGTTTCCAGATAATCCTGTTTTACAGGAAATATGGATTTATGACAGTATTTTATGCAAACTTAATAATATTTAAACAAAACATAGTTTTTTATTAAAAAGTATTTTGTATAATCAATGTATCGTAAAATGTAAATTTATGTCGAAGGGGAGAATCTGTCCGGCGTGTGCCGGGATGGAAATGCGAAAATGTTTTTGCGGACAGGTTTTACGCATGGAGAGGGATACAGATGTGGAAGAAAAAGCGTTTCAATAATCGGAATAGTTACATTCTCTGCGGCCTGATCTTTTTTGTGATCGTGGGAACTGCTTTCTGCATGGTGGTGGACAGCAGGGAGGCCTCCAGAGAAAAAGCAAAGATCGTGGCGGAGCAAAATGCTGAAGAAAAGAAAAAAGCAGAAGAAGCGGCAGCAAAAGAAAAGGCGGAAAAGGAAAGAGCAGCGGAATTTACTCTGCAGCCCGGTGTTCTGGCAGGAACTCTGGAACCGAATAAAGAGGAGAGGGTGGTATATCTTACTTTTGATGATGGGCCATCTGAAAATACACAGGCTATATTGGATATACTGGATCAGTATGATGCCAAAGCAACTTTTTTTATTACAGGGTTCCAGGCGGATTACAGACCACTGATCAGGAAAGCGTATGATACGGGACATACTATAGGGCTGCATACATATTCCCATGATTATTCTTCGGTATATTCATCAGTGGAGGCTTATTTTGAGGATTTGGAGAAAATCGGGGAGGTTGCAGAAGAACAGATTGGATATGTGCCGTGTTTTATACGTTTCCCGGGAGGGGCATCCAATGTGGTCTCCAAAAAGTATTCCCCGGGGATCATGACAGAGCTGACCGGGCTGGTACAGGAGAAAGGTTATCAGTATTATGACTGGAATGTGGACAGCGGAGACGGAGCCGGTCTGGACAGTGAACAGATAAAAAGTCATTCTGTGACAGACAAATATTCTCATCCTGTGATCTTGTTGCACGATTCGCAGACAAAGACAGAGACAGTTAAGGCGCTGCCTGCGATCATTGAGTACTATAAAGAGCGGGGATATGAGTTTCGGGCGATCGACAGAAACAGCTTTGTTTCCCATCATGCAGTGCTGAACTGACCGAAGCAAAGATTTATCGACTGGAACCCCTTTCTGTGGTATGATAAAGACTATATCATGAACACAGAAAGGGGTATTTTCATGGAAAATACGTCTGAAAACAGAAGAAACACATCAGAGAGCAGACAGCCGAAACACATCTGCATGGGAATACTCGCCCATGTGGATGCAGGGAAGACCACATTGTCGGAGGGCATGCTCTATTTAAGCGGCAGTATACGGAATATGGGGCGTGTAGATCACGGGAATGCGTTCCTTGATACATATGAGCTGGAAAGGGAGCGGGGAATTACGATCTTTTCCAAACAGGCAGTATTTCCGTGGAAAGAAATGGAGATCACGCTTCTGGATACACCCGGGCATGTAGATTTTTCGGCGGAGATGGAGCGGGTCCTTCAGGTGCTGGACTGTGCCGTGCTTGTGATCAGCGCTGCGGATGGAGTTCAGAGCCATACGCTGACACTCTGGCGTCTGTTGAGGCGGTATGAGATACCGGTATTTATTTTTGTCAATAAAATGGACAGGGAAGACGCCGACAGGGAACGGCTCATGGATGAACTGAGAGAGAGGTTCGGAGAGGGATGTACGGACATTGAACGCGTGTTTGGCAAGAATCTGTTCGTTGAGCCGCTGCGGGCGTTGGGAACAGCAGGGGATGCGGAAGAAAAGCTGGAGAGTCTTGCAGTCTGTGATGAGGCGATGCTGGAAGAATATCTGGAGAAAGGTGAGATACACAAAGGCACACTGCGCCGGGCGGTTGCTGCAAGAAAAGTGTTTCCCTGCTGGTTTGGCTCGGCGCTGAAGGCAGAAGGAATCGGGGAACTGCTGGACGGACTGCTGGAGCTGACCGCCAGGCCTCAGTATCTGCCGGAATTTGCCGCAAAAGTATATAAAATATCCCGGGACGACAGGGGGAATCGGCTGACCTGGATGAAAGTGACAGGCGGTGTCCTTCGGGTCAGGGAGACAATTCCCGATATTAGCGGAAAAGTAAATCAGATACGCATTTATTCCGGAGAAAAATATGAGGCAGTACAGGAGACTGCGGCAGGAAGTGTATGTGCGGTGACCGGCCTGGAAGGGACATATCCCGGGCAGGGATTGGGATGCGAGACAGAGTCGTTCCTTCCGGTACTTGAACCGGTTTTGACATACCGGATCGAACTTCCAGAAGGGTGTGATGCCCATGTGATGCTTACAAATCTGCGCCAGATCGAAGAAGAAGAACCGCAGCTTCATGTTGTATGGGTTGAAGAAACATCGGAGATTCATATTCAGCTCATGGGTGAAGTACAGACAGAAGTTTTGCAGCAGATGGTGAAAGAACGGTTCGGAGTTCTCATCATGTTCGGAGAGGGAAATATTGTCTACAAGGAAACAATTAAAGCGCCTGTGGAAGGAGTAGGCCATTTTGAGCCGCTACGGCATTATGCGGAGGTACACCTTCTTATTGAACCGGGGGAGAGAGGCTCGGGAATGCAGTTTGCATCCGAGTGCGAAGAGGATGTCCTGGACCGGAACTGGCAGAGACTGATTCTGACTCATCTGGAGGAAAGAGAACACAGAGGTGTGCTGACCGGATCGGCTGTAACAGATTTAAAGATCACGCTTTTGACCGGACGGGCGCATCAGAAACATACGGAGGGCGGAGATTTTCGTCAGGCTACCTACAGAGCAGTGCGCCAGGGACTCAGAAAGGCGGAGGGCGTTCTCCTTGAACCTTATTACGAGTTTCGCATGGAACTGCCCATGGAAAATGTGGGGCGTGCGATGTCTGACATCCAGAGGATGAACGGCAGTTTTGAAGGGCCGTCTTCAGAGGACGGACAGGCAGTACTCACCGGCAGTGCGCCTGTATCCGGGATGAGGGGATATCAGAAAGAATTTGCCGCGTACACAGGCGGATTCGGGAGGATGTTCTGTTCTTTGAAAGGATATGATGTCTGTCATAACAGTGAAGAGGTGATCAGCCGGATTGGCTATGATGCGGATGCTGACACGGAGAATACAGCGGATTCAGTGTTTTGTGCTCATGGAGCAGGATTTATTGTGCCGTGGTATGAGGTGGAAGAATACATGCATGTGGAAAGCGGTGTAAAGGAAACTGCTGCAGGAGAAGAACTGATGCCTCTTCCGGCAGCGCGTCCTGCACGGCGTACGATAGAGCTGACACAGGAAGAACTGGATGCGATCTATGTCCGGACTCCGGACCCGGTGAAGCGGAAGACGGGCAGCAGCCGGGTGACTGTATCTGCGTCCGCTATATCAGATGCAGGGACGGGCGGCGGATATGAAAGGGCCCGAAGAAAGAAAAAAAGCGGGGAAGAATATCTTCTTGTTGACGGGTACAATATCATATTTGCATGGGATGAGCTAAAGGAGCTTTCAGAAATTGATCTCGGGGCAGCCAGGGGGAAGCTGGCGGATATCCTGTGTGACTATCAGGGATACCGCAGATGTACTGTGATCCTTGTATTTGACGCATATAAAGTGGAGGGGAATCCGGGAGAAGTGGCAAAGTACCACAATATCCATATTGTGTATACGAAGGAAGCAGAGACAGCGGATCAGTATATTGAAAAGACGGTGAGAAAAATATCCGGGCAGCATGAAGTGACTGTCGCCACTTCGGACGCATTGGAGCAAGTTATCATTCTGGGACAGGGCGCGCACAGGATGTCTGCAGCCGGTCTTATGGAAGAAGTGGAACTTGCGAGAAAAGAATTAAGAGAGGAACAGCTGGAGAAAGGAGAGTTGCTTAAGAATTACCTTTTTGACTGCCTGGACGAAGAGGAAGCCAGAGAGATGGAAAGAGTAAGACTGGGAAAAGATGTGTAAACTGGCATGCATTAAAAACTCATAACTGGACATTTTAATATGACCAGTCCGGTGCTAATATACCTGTATGAATGACAGGAAAAGAGGATATGCACATGGAAAAAAGAAATGAGAAAATAATCAAACTTGCACAGACAGCGCTGATGGCGGCGCTCTGTTTTGTGTCGTTTACCTTTTTACAGATCAAGATACCCCTTCCGGGAGGGGATGCCACTTCTTTTCATCTGGGGAATACATTCTGCGTGCTCGGAGCGCTCATTCTGGGCGGCTGGTACGGCGGGCTGGCAGGCGCGGTTGGCATGACGATCGCGGATATTCTTGACCCAATCTATATCGTGGGAGCGCCGAAAACATTTGTATTAAAGCTGTGTATCGGACTGATCGTGGGCCTTGTGGCGCACCGGGCGGCAAAGATCAATGAAAGCACGGACAGGAAATATATTCTGCGCTGGAGTGTGATCGCTTCGGCCGCGGGCTTGGGATTTAATGTGGTGGCTGATCCGCTGGTGGGATATTTTTACAAACAGTATATATTGGGGCAGCCTCAGCAGATGGCAGAAGTTCTGGCAAAGTGGAGTACGGCTACGACTTTTGTCAATGCGGTGGTCTCCATCCTTTTGGCCGGCGTGCTGTATAATGCGCTCCGTCCGGTCCTGATGAAATCCGGAATGATAAAAGCACCGGGGGCGGCAGCGGCGCATCAAGCGGGAACAATTATGAAATAAAGGGAAAAATACTCGAAAAAAAGAAAAATTAATAATTTTCTGATGACTTTTGCCTTGTTTAATGGTATTATTAATGAAACATTATAATATTCTATAACAATCATGAGAGCGAGGTAGGAACGATGAATTGTATTAAGTGTTATCAGGAAATCCCTGAGGGTTCAAAATTCTGCCCGTACTGCGGTGCTGAGCAGGCTGCGGCGCCGGCGGCAGGAGCAGAAAATGTGCAGCCAGCGCAGGAAGTACAGCCGGAAATAAATGCGCAGGCGGAAGCGCCGACAGAGCCGGAAACAACTGCGCAGGTAGAAGCACCGGCAGAACCGGAAACAACTGCGCAGGCGGAAGCGCCGGCAGAACCGGAAACAACTGCACAGGCAGAGGCTCCTGTAAAGCCGGAGCCAGAAACACAGTATGGCGGGACGCAGAATACTGTGCCCGGTCAGACGGAAGCAAATCAGCAGTATCAGGAAGCACCGAATTATAATGCAGGATACCAGGGGGGATACAGCTATGGGAATGGCAGCCCTAATGGAACTTATCAGACACCTCCGTCATGCCAGCAGGAGCCGGAGATCAACTGGGTGCCGTATCTGGTGCTGTCTATTATATCTACAGTATGCTGCTGTATTCCGGCAGGTATTGTTGCCATTGTGTTCTCTTCGAAGATCAACAGTGAAGTGTCAGCCGGGAATATAGAAGCAGCAAGAAAAGCAGCGAAGATGGCAAAGATATGGATTATTGTGTCAGTCGTAGCAGGAGCTTTGGCAATTATACTTTATGCAATATTTTTGGCAGTAGTCGGCACAGGCACTTATTATTATTATTAAAAAATATGGAGAGATCGGTATAGATATATGGGAGAGCAGCTTTGCAGCAGCAGAAAGGGAAGGTTGATACTGACAGTGTGCGCGGCAGCCGCAGCAGGAGCAGCCGCGCTCTGGCTGTATTTTCATAATCCGTATGAACATCCTCTGCCGTGTATCTTTTATTCGGTGACAGGGCTTTACTGTCCAGGATGTGGAGCGGGCCGCGCCTGCTATTCTATATTGCACGGGCGTTTTTTAGACGCGTTCTGTTATAACCCGCTGATGACGATCCTGCTTCCAATGATCGGTCTGTATATTGCTGCGCGTGTAGTGGACTGGGTGGTTACTGGCGGCAATCATATAGATCGGAAAATAAACACAAAGATGCTTATCGGAGTGCTGATTGTTGTGATATTATACGGATTTCTGAGAAATATACCTGTATTTCCGTTCACGCTGTTGGCGCCGGGAGGGTTTGCACAGCTTTTATAAAGGAGAAGTTTGACATGCGGAATTTACAGTATTTACTGGATGATCGTGCTGAACGATGAAGTGAATCTGGTTTCCGGGGAGCCGCAGGCGACTTCCGGAGGTATGGTTTTTCTATTTTCCGTGATTACCTGCGGTATATACGGCTGGTACTGGCTCTACAAGATGGGAGAGCGGTGTGACAGAATCAAAGGTACAGCCGGAAGTTCAAATGTCATTTATCTTATTCTCGGAATTTTCGGATTAGGTATCGTCAGTTACTGTCTGATACAGGATACATTGAATAAAACAGCATAAAATATCACGCAGTACGGGAGACACGCCAGTGACGTGTCTCCTTGTTGCGAGTTCATAGATAATAAACGGAGGAAATTCAGATGATTAACAAATTGGTAGAAAAAATCAAAAAGACAGGAGCGCCCATTGTCGTAGGGCTTGACCCCATGCTGGGGTACATTCCGCAGCATGTTCAGGATAAAGCATTTGGGGAATATGGAGAAACGCTGGAGGGGGCTGCTGAAGCAATCTGGCAGTTTAATAAAGAGATCGTGGACAAGACATACGATCTGATCCCGGCAGTTAAGCCGCAGATCGCGATGTATGAGCAGTTCGGCGTACCGGGACTTGTGGCATTCAAAAAAACGGTTGATTACTGTAAGGAGAAGGACCTTGTCGTTATCGGTGATATTAAAAGAGGCGATATTGGTTCCACATCTGCAGCTTATGCAGTAGGACATTTAGGAAAAGTCAAAGTGGGAAGCAGAGAATACGTTCCGTTTGATGAGGATTTTGCAACAGTGAATCCTTATCTTGGCTCAGATGGTGTGAAACCGTTTGTAGAGGTGTGCAAGGAGGAGAATAAAGGTCTGTTTATCCTTGTGAAAACATCCAATCCGTCCAGCGGAGAATTCCAGGACAGGCTGATTGACGGACGTCCGCTGTATGAACTGGTGGGAGAAAAGGTTGCAGAGTGGGGCGCTGACTGTATGGGAGATGAGTACAGTTATATAGGCGCGGTTGTGGGCGCGACTTACCCGGAGATGGGCAAAGTGCTCAGAAAGATCATGCCGAAAAGTTATATTCTTGTGCCCGGATACGGAGCACAGGGCGGACATGGAAAAGACCTTGTACATTTCTTTAATGAGGATGGACTTGGTGCCATCGTGAATTCTTCCCGCGGTATTATTGCGGCGTATAAGCAGGAGGCTTATGCCGGATTTGGACCGGAGAATTTCGGAGATGCGTCCAGAGCAGCAGTGGAAGCGATGATCGCGGATATCAGCGGAGCTCTGGAGAGAAAGTAGAGATTTTAAAGGAGTATTTATGACAAGGAAAAAGGAGAATGCGGTAATCCTGTCTCAGAAGAAGCTCGCACAGGATATTTACAGCATGTGGATTCAGACAGAGGCGGCGTCAGAAGCTAAGCCGGGACAGTTTATTTCCATGTACACAAATGACGGGAGCAAACTGCTTCCCCGTCCAATCAGTATCTGTGAGATTAACAAGGCTGATGGAAGTCTGCGGGTAGTGTACCGCGTAACAGGAAAAGACACGGGAACAGAACAGTTTTCTCAAATGAAGGCCGGGGATAAGATTCCGGTCATCGGACCTCTCGGAAATGGATTCCCGTATGAAAAAGCAGAAGGGAAAAAAGTATTTCTCATGGGCGGCGGCATTGGTGTGCCTCCCATCCTTGAGCTGGCAAAGCAGATGCACTGTGAAAAGAAGCAGATCATCATCGGGTACAGAGACAGGGAAACATTTTTAGAAGATGAGTTTGAGCAGAACGGAGAAGTGTATATTTCCACAGAGGACGGAAGTGTAGGAACAAAAGGGAATGTAATGGACGCCATACGCGAGAACGGGCTTACAGCGGACATGATCTATGCCTGTGGACCGACTCCCATGCTCCGGGCGATCAAAGCGTATGCCCAGGAGAACGGCATTGAATGTTATATCTCTCTTGAGGAGCGGATGGCGTGCGGAATCGGCGCCTGTCTTGCGTGTGTGTGCAAGTCGAAAGAGAAGGACCATCACACCAATGTGAACAATAAGCGGATTTGCAAGGACGGTCCGGTATTTCTGTCTACGGAGGTGGAGCTCTGATGAATATGAAAGTAAATATTGCAGGAGTAGAATGGAATAATCCGGTGACCGTGGCGTCGGGAACTTTTGGATCGGGCGCGGAGTTTGCGGAATTTGTGGACCTGAACCGTCTGGGAGCAGTGACAACAAAAGGTGTGGCAAATATTCCGTGGGAGGGAAATCCCACCCCGAGAGTAGCGGAGACATACGGCGGCATGATGAACGCAGTCGGACTGCAAAATCCGGGGATTGATGTGTTCTGTGAGAGAGATATTCCGTTTCTGAGACAGTATGACACAAAGATTATTGTCAATGTGTGCGGAAAGTCCACAGAAGATTATTGTGAAGTAGTGGAGCGTCTGGCGGATGAAGACGTGGATATGTTAGAGATCAATATTTCCTGCCCTAATGTCAAGGCGGGCGGCATCGCGTTCGGACAGAATCCGAAAGCAGCGGAGGAGATCACAAGAGCCGTGAAAAAGTATGCAAAACAGCCGGTGATCATGAAATTAAGCCCTAATGTGACCAGTATCGCGGAGATGGCAAGGGCAGTTGAAGCAGGAGGTGCGGATGCAGTATCTCTTATCAATACGATCACGGGTATGAAGATTGATATCCGCAGAAAGACATTCCTGCTGGCTAACAGAACGGGAGGCGTGTCCGGACCGGCTATTCACCCGATTGCAGTGCGCATGGTGTATGAGGCGGCGAACGCTGTTAAAGTTCCGGTTATCGGAATGGGCGGCATTGCCTCTGCTGAGGATGCCGTTGAGATGATTCTTGCCGGAGCCAGCGCAGTATCCGTGGGCACAGCCAACTTCTTTGATCCGGCAGTTACAATGGAGATTGTGGACGGCATAGAGTGTTACATGAAAGAACAGGGATTTGAAATGATTTCTGACATGGTGGGAATCGTCAAATAGAAAATAAAAGAAAGTGACAATAAACGAGGGGCTATCGGCAGAAGCTGCTGGTCCCTCTTCCTGGACGTAATTTTAGCAGTTGTGCTATACTGAGCATATGAAAATGTATTGTTTGCTTCTGATAGATAACTAAGGAGGAATATGAAAATGAAAAAAATGATAAACATTGCAGCCATCTATTTTGTATTCGCCATGGTCGGAGGTGTTTTCAGCAGAGAATTTACAAAATTTTATGATTATACAGGAATCACTACGTTGAAAGTGCTTCATACTCATCTGCTCGTACTGGGGACATTTTTGTTTTTGTTTCTTGCCCTTGCATACAAGATGATGGATCTGCAAAAAACAAAGCAGTTTGGACGTTTTTTGCTTCTGTATAATATAGCTTTGCCTTTTATGACTGTTATGCTGTTAGTACGGGGAATTGTGCAGGTGCTGGGGATTAATCTTGGGAGCGGAGATGCAGCTATTTCAGGAATCGCCGGAATATCACACATTTTAATAGCTGTTTCTTTGATCCTTTTGTTTTTGGCATTAAAGGAAGCTGCGTCACGGATTCCTTAATTGAAAATCTGTATGGCCTATGGTAAAATTGAAACGAAAATTAAGTAGCAGGAGATTGCAAATGGAAAGTTATAAGCAGGAATTTATTGAATTTATGGTGGACAGCGACGTGCTTAAATTCGGAGAGTTTACTTTAAAAAGCGGTCGTAAATCCCCATTTTTTATGAATGCCGGAGGTTATGTAACCGGTTCCCAGTTAAAGAAACTCGGAGAGTATTATGCAAAGGCGATCCACAATACATATGGAGATGACTTTGACGTGCTGTTTGGACCGGCTTACAAGGGAATACCGCTCAGCGTGGTGACAGCCATTGCGTACAGTGAGTTATATGGAAAAGAAGTGCGCTATTGCTCTGACAGAAAAGAGGAGAAAGATCACGGTGCGGACAAGGGAAGTTTTCTTGGAAGCAGCTTAAAAGACGGCGACAGGGTGATCATGATTGAAGATGTGACCACCTCAGGGAAATCCATGGAAGAGACCGTGCCGAAAGTAAAAGGGGCGGCGGACGTGGAGATCGTTGGTCTTATGGTATCCTTAAACCGTATGGAGGTCGGAAAAGGCGGCGAGAAATGTGCGCTTGACGAGGTGAAAGACCTGTACGGCTTTGATACAGCGGCGATCGTGACCATGGAAGAGGTCGTGGAATGTCTGTACAACAAAGAGTATAATGGGAAAGTTATCATTGATGATACATTAAAGGCAGCGATTGATACATACTATGAGACATATGGAGTAAAATAAGGAGGCGCATTTTATGGAAAAAGCATATCTTACAATGAAAAACAGCGGCGCAGGCAATATTGCAATCGGGATTATCGTTCTGGTCGTGGGAGTTACGGTGGGAGTGCTTTCCATTGTGAGCGGCGCCAATCTGCTGAGACATAAAAGAGAAATTACATTTTGACTGTGCAGGCATCTGCCGGTCTGTTGCGGGGGACAGATCAAGAAAGGGTCTGTCCCCCGTCGACTGAACAGTGGGACAATTTAAAATGAGGTAATATTTTGAGTAGAAGGAAAACGAAGATACTCAGGGCGCTTGGAAAGGTCCTGTTTCTGTTATATATAGGATTTTTGATTTATTTTCTGTTTCTTGCCGAATGGTATGGAAGAACGGGAATATCGGAAGAGTACAGGTATAATCTGGAACTTTTCCGGGAGATAAAACGCTTTATCACTTACAGGGAGCAGCTGGGGATGTTTGCAGTGTCTGCCAACCTGGCAGGGAATATTCTGATTTTTGTGCCATATGGTTTTTTTATCTCCATGGCCAGCAAATCGCGGGGGTTTTTCAAGACTCTGTTTTTCAGCATGGGGCTGAGCCTGTGTGTGGAGATTGCGCAGCTTTTTACGAGGGTAGGAAGCTTTGATGTGGATGACATTCTGCTGAACACGATCGGCGGTGTAATCGGTTATATCATCTTTTCAATATGCAACAGGATAAGGAGAAGGTATCATGTCCGGAATCGGGAAAAACGATGAACAGCGTCAGCTGAAAAAAATGCGGAAAAAGAGAGGAACAAGAAAGTATGGACAAAATGGGATGAAACATTCCGGCAGGGGAATCTCATCCTGTTTAAGCGGAGCAGGAGCACTTTTTCTTTTGCTAGGTTGTATCCTCTATGCGTTTCTGGCCCGAGGAGAAGCCGCGGGTATTATCGGAGGTATTGCGATCATTTCACTGATATTGTCGATCTGTGGTATCCGCTGGGCAATACGGGGATTCAGGGAGCGGGAGCGAAATTATCTGACTTGTAAAATCGGGCTTCCGGTAAATGCAGTTTCCCTGATTTTGTTTCTTGTGATATTTATAGGAGGCTTAAGCTGATGGACAGAAAAAGCATACAGCAGCAGAGGAATAAACAATATGAGGAAAGGCACGCTCTGGCAGTGGGCCGGTTAAGGGAAATCGTCACAGAGGAGACGGTCCCTGCGCATTTTATCGCCTATTTTCAAGATGTGGCGATTTTTCTTCTGGAACTGGAAAATGTAAGACGCAAGATCGCGGACGGCGCATGGGACAGATACAGTCTTGAAGAAATGCAGAGCATCAATGAGATACTGTACAGTGATATCACTGGCAGTCATTATGAAAAAAGCTATGCGAATCCGGCTTTTGCAGCAGAAAAATTAGGGACGCAGACAGGCCGGCTTCTGAGTTTTCTCTATGCGGAGATGCGCTCCGGAATCGCCGCTGCTTTTGAGAACCGGATGGATTATCTGACCATTCTTTGCGAACTGTTTATCGAGGTGTACAACTGCTTTGAACGGGCCGGAGAAGAGGCCGAAGGAGGAGAGGAACCGAGGACAGAGGAAATCAGGGAGATTCTGTACTGGTATGCCAGCGATTACTGTGATGTGTTCCTTGCGGACCGGATCGTGGAGCAGATTGATCCCGGCTGGTCTTTTGCGGCTGACATTATTGAGCAGGCTGATCTTGACAATGATAAATACCTGTATGGTTTTGGAGAATATATCACACAGAATGAGCTGGGGACCGCCAGGTATCTGCGAACTCTTCCTGAGAATGTCATAAAGAATATGGCGGATGTATACACGGAAGGGTATAGAACAGGTTTTATAAACACGGGAAAGGATTTGTCAAAAAAATCCGTTGTGAATATCAGATACACTCTCGGATTTGAGAGAGTCATACGCGTTGCTATTGACAATTTTAAAAAGATGGGATTAAAATCGGTGATCTACCGGGCTGCCTCCGGAGTGGTGACAAAGCGTGAGCACCATAAGATCGGATATCATGGCGGTATCGCAAACTGGCAGTATGAATATGATCATCGTCAGGATCAGGCACTTTTCATGGACAAGCGCTATATAGAGCGGAAGCTGGAGGTCATGCGCACGGTCTATGAACAGAACAGAGAGCTGGCGGCACAGTTTGCAGGGCCTGCGGTGATAGAGACTTTCGGGGAGAATCCATTCTCTCCTGTGTCAGTTCCGGAAGCGTCCTCCCACAATGAAAAGCAGCGGGAGCTTTCACTGCAGTATGACAGCCGGTCAGGGCAGCTTACAAATGAATACATCAAAGGGGAGGAACGCAGCTTTACGATCGTGGCCTACCCGGTGCCTGAGATCGGGGAGAATTATCCGGAAATATTTGACGAAGTGATAAAAATCAATACACTGGATGCAGCCCTGTACGAAAAAGTGCAGCAGACGATAATTGATGCCCTCGATCAGGGAGAATATGTCCATGTGAAAGGAAAGGGAGATAACCGGACAGATATCCGGGTTCGGCTGTATCCTCTTCATGACCCTGAGAAGGAGACAAAGTTTGAAAATTGTGTGGCAGATGTGAATATTCCGGTTGGTGAGGTGTTTACATCTCCGGTTCTTGAAGGAACAAGCGGGGTTCTTCATGTGAGCCGTGTGTATCTGGACGGACTTCAGTATAAGGATTTGGAACTGACGTTTGAGGACGGCATGGTGACGGACTGGCGATGCGGGAATTTTGAGGAAGAGTCAGAGGGGCGCAGATATATTTACGACAATGTCCTGAAAAACCACGACACCCTTCCGCTTGGGGAGTTCGCCATCGGCACGAATACCACCGCTTATGTAGCAGGGAAAAAGTACGGGATTGAAGACAGGCTGCCGATTCTGATCGCAGAGAAGACGGGGCCTCATTTTGCCGTAGGAGACACCTGTTATTCATGGAGCGAGGATATCAGGGTGTACAATCCCAACGGCAAAGAGATCGTGGCAAAAGACAATACCGTATCCTTAAATAGAAAGGAAGATGTGTCAAAAGCATACTTCCACTGTCATACAGATATAACTGTGCCTTATGAAGAGTTAGAAGAAATAAGTGTAGTGACAAAAGAGGGGAAACACATTATACTATTAAAAGACGGAAAATTCGTACTTCCGGGAACAGAAATCCTGAACGGACCGTTACAGGAGTTGGAGACGGACAATCTGCAGCAACATTCTAAGGAGGAAAAGATATGCCAAAAGTAGGAATTGTTATGGGCAGTGACTCTGACCTGAAAGTGATGAGCAAAGCTGCTTCAATGCTGGAAAAATTCGGAATTGATTATGAGATGACCATTATATCAGCGCATCGTATGCCGGATACATTTTTTGAGTGGGCGCGCGCTGCAGAAGGAAAAGGGATTAAGGTGATTATTGCGGGAGCTGGCATGGCAGCACATCTTCCGGGAATGTGCGCGGCACTCTTTCCCATGCCGGTTATCGGAGTTCCCATGTCCGGAAAGAATCTGGACGGTATGGACGCACTTTATTCGATCGTGCAGATGCCGCCGGGAATCCCGGTTGCAACGGTTGCGATTGACGGGGGCATGAATGCGGCCATCCTTGCAGCAAAGATTCTTTCCACATCGGACGAAACCGTGCTTAAGAAACTCAAAGATTATTCTGAAGAGATGAAAAACACGGTACAGGCAAAGGCTGACAAACTGAATGAAATCGGTTATGAGGCATATCTTAACAATTAAAAAACAACTGGCCATGCCGGAGCAGATATTGCTCCGGCATGACGGGATAAGGAGATTGAATTATGGATTATAAAAATGCGGGTGTTGACATTGAGGCCGGTTACAGATCAGTAGAGCTTATGAAAGAGCATGTGAAGAAGACTATGCGCGAAGAAGTATTAGGAGGGCTGGGCGGATTCTCAGGCGCTTTTTCGCTTGGAAAGATCAAGGAAATGGATGAGCCAGTGCTCCTCTCCGGTACAGACGGATGCGGAACTAAGGTAAAGCTGGCAATGGTTCTGGACAAGCACGATACAATCGGCATTGACGCCGTGGCAATGTGTGTGAACGACATTGCGTGCGCGGGCGGTGAACCGCTGTTTTTCCTGGATTATA
>CALWFY010000071.1 GCA_944377775.1 uncultured Mediterraneibacter sp. | reverse complement strand
ATCTGGTGACATTTCTTCCCATTTAATCCATCTTTTTTTTCTGATTATCGAAATTAAATAAATTATAGTTGCTATAATCAAAATAATTACGTGTATGTATTTTCTTAAAATCAAAGCATCCATAAATTTGTTTACTCCAACCTCCAACTATATTTACTAATGTATCTAAAACTAAATCTGACAGTTTCTCTGTACTCACTACTGCTAAAAATTTTCTCCCATTAAGTTTTAAACTTTTTAGCACTGAAAATGCTCTCGTACGAATTCGTTTATCAGCATAGACTTTCCCATTTGGCACCAATACCCACTCTTCTAACTCAAAAACAGCTACTCCAAAGTAAATTTCAACTGACTTCCCGCGATGTCACTTTCCAAATCTTCATAATACCAAAAATACCATTTTTCTCCGAAAGACTCATACGGTATTATTCCTGATGGCTTCTGTCCTTCTACTTCTAATTTTATAAATCTCTTTTGAGTTACAGTCCCCCCCAGACAAATCTGGTATTCTCTGGATCAATATTAATACTCTGTCCAAAATCACTTAACGACAATTGCCCTTCAATTACTTTCTTTTTAAATTTGGCAAACGTCAGGTATTCTGTATTTTCATCTTTTATGGATTTAAAATACACAGAAGCATAATTATCGTTTTCAAATTTTGCAATGACTTCATCCATGTTTTTCTGATACACCTCTTCCGGATCCATCTGTAAACTGCTGTTTTTCATGGCCTGCTCCGGAGAAGGATAATATTCCGAGTCCGGTATAGACTCTTCATCTATCGGTTCACCGATATTCTGCGGTTTATACTCGATCCTTATTTCCGGCTCATCAGAACTGGATTTCAATATTCCTGGATCTATCAGTACCCCCACTCCAATCATGATTATAAATAGAAGAATTATACCTATAAACATCCCCAGAATTACTTTTCCCAGTGTTTTCATATACCGCACCTCCAGATTCGGTTAATTTAGGAATGAACTTTCCTAGCGCCTTTCCATCATTTTCTTTTTGAGCTGATTTGCATAATATGATTTCACCGGTATTCTCCGTCTTTCCACATCCTCCACAAATTGCGCTTTGTCAATGTTGCTGTCAATGATAAACAGCTTTTTCCCATTAACGTAAACACGCATGGATCCCTTCTTTCTTTCGCAGTATGTAATATCCTCAAAATAAAAAGATCTCTTTTTCCCAAAGGTTGAACGCCACGTGATTTCGTCCCCATTTATCTCCAGTTTCCACATTATCATATTTAGTGTTCCAAACGCACCAAATAATACAAAGATACCAAAACCAAAAATAACAAATAAATCTTCTTTTTGCATAATTCCCATAACTAAACAAAAACCAAAAAATATTGTTCCTATAACAAATATGATAATAAGGACTTTCTCTGTCCTTACTGCATACTTTGTTCTTATAACCCCTTTTTTCTTCTCTTCCTCCCTTTTTTCTCCTCTTCTCTTTTGAACTTTTGCAATATGCCCCAATACAGCCAGTACAGCGACAATCGGGCTTGCCTGTAGTACCATTTCCAAGCACATCTGTATGAATTCGTTCATTCTTCTCCCCTCTATTCTACACATTGTTCTATTTCATTCATTCCACTGACAGTTAAGGGTTCCAGTAATCTCTCTATTTTTTCTCACCCTATGCTTTCTACAATTTTTTAACAGAATCCATTCCCTGGTCTGTTAACCATTCCTTTCCTAGCATGTCCTGTAACTTTTCAAGACTATCTAACATTGCTATGATGCCGCCCACGATTGCAATGCCGCTCGCTGCAATTCCTCCGATAAATGCGCCAACAAGGATTGTCGGAAGTTTCCCGTCAAGATCCACATATTTCTCCGGATTTTCCCAGCAATATCTATATCTGTTGATTGTAATTGGCACCTCTATAAATCCGCCTATTATATCCTGACTGCTAAACCTCCCATTCTCTACCTGATACTCTCTTGCCTGTGCATAGTAAGTCCCTGCCACCCTGTCCACCTGGTATCCCGTATACCCAAACGGCTATATCTCTCCCTGGTTCCCATACAGGTACTCACCAAAGGCTCCGTATCCATAGCTCTCTTTTGTTACACCACTCTCATCCTCAATCCTCAGCGGACTTCCCAACTCATCTTGTAAGTAGTAGCTTTGTCTTCCATTCCCTTCATAGAACGTCACATTTCCATCCCGGAAGTAGGTCTGGGTTCTTTGCTCTTCTTCCCTTATGAACATCATTCCTGTTCTGCGGGTTTAATTGATCTATCTGCTCTTTAGTCAGGGTTCCTTCTTGCCTACCCGGCGTCCCTGTGGAACAGCTCCGTCAGCCGACACAACAGCATGTAGCGGCTTGTCGGACAGCTCACTTCTTCTCTATGCAGGAACATCGATAGTCTCAGACCTTTCACATGCTCTGTTCCGCGTATCCATATGTGTTTAATCCTCATTCACTTCTTCATCTTCGTCCAGCTCTCCATCTGTATCCGGTTCCATTCCCTCAGGATATATGATTTCTTT
>CALWFY010000070.1 GCA_944377775.1 uncultured Mediterraneibacter sp. | reverse complement strand
GTATTTCTTGCGGGATGTAATTTCCGGTGTCCGTTTTGTCACAATGCATCTTTGGTGACGCATATAGAACCGTCTGACACGATTCCGACAGAAACGGTCATGGATTTTCTCAAGAAGCGGAAGAACGTCCTGGACGGGGTATGCATTACCGGAGGGGAGCCGCTGCTTGTGCCCGAGCTGGGAGATTTTATCCATAAGATCAAAGCGCTGGGATATAAGGTAAAGCTGGATACCAACGGAAGCAATGCGGCTAAACTGGAAGAACTGTGCGTATCCGGTCTGATTGACTATGTGGCAGTGGATATAAAGAATACTCCCGGGAAATACGGAATGACAGTGGGCATTGACGGGTATGATCCATCGAATATCATTGAGTGTGTGGATTATCTTCTCTCAGGGAAAGTGCCATATGAGTTTCGGACGACCGTTGTCCGGGAGTTTCATAAGAGAGAGGATTTTGAAGTGATCGGGCAGTGGCTTAAGGGCGCCCGGAGGTATTATCTGCAGGGCTTTGTTGATTCGGGCGACTTGATACAGCCGGGACTTAGAGCTTATACAAGAGAGATTATGGAGCAGGCTCTTGAGATCGTGAGAAAATATGTTCCGTCTGCAGAACTGCGGGGCATGTGAAATAAAGATACTGCAGAAAATAGAAAAAGATTGAGGGACACCAATATCTAGTATTTTGAAATGGAAACAAAAACTAGATATTGGTGTTTTTGCCTTGCATTCATTTCGTCATGGTGATAGAATGGAGTCAGACACTTGCCGATATGATTCATATCAGGCAGACAGAGAGACGATTCTATATAAAATTATGCATGGTATATCCGCAAAAAGACAAAAAACAAAAGAAAGGGGAAATCAGTAATGTATCAGGTCAAAAAAAGGGATGGAAAGATCGCAGAATTTAATCTGGCGAAGATCGGTGAAGCGATCAGGAAAGCATTCGAGGCGCAGGAGAAGAATTACAATCAGGACATTATTGACATGCTGGCATTGAAAGTGACGGCAGCTTTTGAGCCAAAGATAAATGAAGGGCTTATCTCGGTGGAAGACATACAGGACAGCGTGGAGTCTGTTCTCATCCAGGCCGGGTATGATGATGTGGCGAAAGGTTACATCTTATACAGAAAACAAAGGGAGAAGATTCGTAATTTAAATTCTACGCTTCTTGATTATAAAGAGATCGTGGACGGTTATGTGAAAGTCACGGACTGGCGTGTAAAGGAAAATTCCACGGTTACCTACTCTGTGGGCGGCCTGATTCTGAGCAACTCAGGTGCGATCACTGCAAATTACTGGCTCTCTGAAATCTATGACGAGGAGATTGGGAAAGCGCATAAGAATGCGGACATCCACATCCACGACCTGTCCATGCTTACAGGCTACTGTGCAGGCTGGTCATTGAAACAGCTTATACAGGAAGGACTGGGCGGTATTTCCGGCAGGATTACGTCCGCTCCGGCAAAGCATTTAAGCGTACTCTGCAACCAGATGGTGAATTTCCTCGGTATCATGCAGAACGAGTGGGCGGGCGCTCAGGCGTTTTCATCCTTTGATACTTATCTTGCCCCATTTGTCAGGACCGATCACCTGACTTATCCTGAGGTCAAGAAATGCATCGAGTCATTTGTATATGGGGTGAATATCCCATCCCGCTGGGGAACGCAGGCTCCTTTCACCAACATTACTCTGGATTGGACTGTGCCTGATGACCTGAAGAATCTGCCGGCGATCGTAGGCGGAAAAGAGATGGATTTTACCTACGGCGACTGTAAGGAAGAGATGGATATGGTAAACCGTGCGTTTATCGAGACCATGATCGAGGGTGATGCAGAGGGACGCGGTTTCCAGTATCCCATTCCGACTTACTCCATTACCAGTGACTTTGACTGGTCTGAGACAGAGAATAATAAACTTCTTTTTGAAATGACGGCAAAATATGGAACCCCGTATTTCTCAAACTATATTAACAGTGACATGGAGCCCAGCGATGTGCGCAGTATGTGCTGCCGTCTGCGCCTTGATTTGAGGGAACTGCGCAAGAAATCCGGCGGATTCTTCGGAAGCGGTGAGAGCACCGGTTCTGTCGGAGTTGTCACCATCAACATGCCGAGAATTGCATATCTGTCAGAAAATAAGGAAGAATTTTATAAGAAGCTTGACCGGCTGATGGATATTTCCGCACGATCGCTGCATATTAAGCGTACAGTGATCACAAAGCTGCTTGACGAAGGGCTGTATCCGTATACAAAGAGATACCTGGGCACATTTGCCAATCATTTTTCCACGATCGGACTGATCGGCATGAACGAGGCATGTCTTAATGCAAAATGGCTCCGTCAGGACCTTATCCACGAAGAAGCTCAGGAATTTACAAAAGAAGTATTAAACCACATGAGAGAGCGGCTCTCCGATTATCAGGAGGAGTACGGTGATCTCTATAATCTGGAAGCCACGCCTGCAGAATCCACAACCTACCGGCTGGCAAAGCATGATGTGGCTCAGTTCCCGGATATTATCACGGCGGCTGAGAAAAACGGCACTCCGTATTATACGAACAGTTCTCATCTTCCCGTGGGATATACGGAGGATGTGTTCGAGGCATTGGATATTCAGGACGAACTTCAGACATTATATACATCAGGAACAGTGTGCCACACATTTCTTGGGGAGAAGCTGCCTGACTGGAAAGCTGCGGCATCCCTTGTGCGGAAAATCGCAGATAATTATAAGCTGCCCTATTATACGATGTCTCCCACATATTCGATCTGCAAAAACCACGGTTATCTGTCAGGTGAGCAGTTCAAGTGTCCGTACTGCGGTGAGGAGGCAGAAGTCTACAGCCGGATCACCGGATATTATCGCCCGGTGAAGAACTGGAATGACGGCAAAACCCAGGAGTTTAAAGAGCGTAAGGTTTACGACATCACGAACTCCCACATGCGTCCGAGGACGCAGGCGGCAGCCGAGGAAGCGGAAAAAGCGTCTGTGGATGAGAGTGAGACAAAGACACTTCTCTTTACTACAAAGACGTGTCCGAACTGCCGCATTGCCACTAATTCGCTGGAAAAAGCGCACATTCCCTATCAGATAGTGGATGCAGAGGAGAATATGGAGCTGGCAGAAAAATACGGGGTTATGCAGGCCCCTACATTGATCGTGGTCAAAGACGGACAGGTCACGAAACTGGCGAATGCCTCCAACATTAAAAATTATGCAGAAAAGGAAGGTTAGATTATGTACGATATTGGAATTATAGGCGGCGGAACCGCCGGAATGACTGCAGCCATATATGGACAAAGAGCAGGGAAAAAGACGATCATCCTGGAGGGGGGAGTGTTCGGGGGACAGATTACATCGTCCCCCAATGTAGAGAACTATCCGGGGATAGCCAGTGTCAGCGGCAGTGAATTTTCCATGAATCTGTTAGATCAGGCAGTGAAGCTGGGAGCAGAGACCGCCATGGAGCAGGTGACTGGAATCAGGGATGAAGGAGACCGGAAAGTGATTGAGGCTTCCGGAAAAGAGTACCCGTGCCGCAGTGTTATTCTGGCAACAGGAGTGACCCACAGACATCTGGGGGTTCCAAATGAAGAACGGCTGACAGGCGCCGGTGTCTCTTACTGCGCTACATGTGACGGAATGTTCTTTCGGGGACGGGATGTGGCAGTAGTAGGCGGAGGCAGCACAGCGCTTCAGGATGCGGAGTTCCTTTCCAATTACTGCCGGAAAGTGTATGTGATCCACCGCAGGGATGAGTTCCGTGGGGAGAACAGTATTGTGAAACGACTGGAAGAAAAAGAAAACGTAGAATTTATCTTAAGGGCTACAGTAAAAGAGATTATCGGGGATCAGGCTGTAGAGAGACTGATCATAAACAGCAAGAAAACAGGAAAAGAATTTAAGCTGGATGTATCCGGCGTGTTTATTGCAGTGGGACAGATACCTAAAAATGAAGTGTTTTCAGATGCAGTGAAGCTGGATGCCAATGGTTTTATCCTTGCAGCAGAGGACTGCGTTACTTCTCATCCGGGAATATTTGCAGCAGGAGACTGCCGGACAAAAGAGGTAAGACAGCTCACTACCGCGGCAGCAGACGGGGCTGTGGCAGCCTTGGCGGCATGTAAGTATATCGGAGAAAACAGCTGAAAATACCTGGGAATTTTAGTTTCTATAATATACGATATCCGCAGAACTATGACTGCGTCGCGGCTTCGGGGCCGCTGCGCTCTACTTGCCGCTCACGCAGCATAGTTCTGCGGATATTTTTATTTTATAGAATCGGAAGTTCCCAGGTGTTTTAAGCTGTCAGTTTGTATTACTCAGCTACTTTCACCAGTGATATCGGCGCGCCTGCGACTCCACCGTAGAATCCCAGATAAGCGTCATCTAAGCAGTCTTCATCCACTGCCCATGCGAATGTGCATGTGATGGTTTCTCCTGCTCCTATTTCAGCGAAACGTACGCCTTTTTTCTGATTGTCTGTGAACATCTGGACGGTCTGATATTCCGGCATACGGTGGTCTGAGACAAATTCCTGATACGCTTCGGAAGCAGGGGAGTACCAGTATTCCATAAGATATCCTGAGCCGTTGTCTGTAAGCAGCAGCATATCCGGGGCAATATAGATTTCCTGAGCCGTGTCCCAGGTATTTGTGATCTCTGTTGTCGCCACAACGAATTTGGTGCCCGTGGATTCGATTCCGTCTTCCACAATAGCTCCGTTTTTGAGCGGATACCTTTCGTGGTCTTTCAATGTTCCGTCCTCATTCAGCAGAGGCGCGACTACTGTGTCATAATCCTCGATGTAATTTTCTTTCGGATACTGATCAAGCGGCAGGGAATCCAGAATCTGGATATCTGTCACCTTATGGGTCTCAGGTGTTACGTCGCCAAGTTTGGTTTCCGGAGGGATCGTGATCTCATCGCCGATCTCGTAGTAATGGTTGGATTCACTTGTTTTTCCGGCAGCCATTTCAATCTCCTGTTTCAGGGCGTCGAGTTCTTCATCGGAGGCATATTCTACAGTAGTGTCCAATACTTCGATGTCCAGTCCCCGCGCCACTTTAAGAGCCTCATCCTCCGCCAGTCCCGGTCCTTCCAGATACACATGGACAGCGTAGCCGTACTCCTCGTTGAACAGGAATACATCCTGTCTTACAGAGTCGCTGTCTTTGTAGATGCTGCCCTCGCTGAACATGTCTGTTTTCATTTCATTTATGGTTGTGGTTTCGACAAAAGAATCTTTGTCAAACATTGTGTGGAGCATTTCTTCCTGCGTCTTGGACATTTTATAGAGGTCTGCCGCATTATATTTGATGATGGACATGTCGCCGTCAGTTGCATCATTATGCCATTTAAGGGCATAAGGGCCGTCTTCATGATAGACAAACCCCTCCGGCACATATGTGGGAGTTACTTTGATATCATGAGCTTCTTTTGTTTCAGGAGCAACAGCGATGTCATAGATAAGACCATCCTCTGTTTCTTTCAGGTTCACATTCATAAGCTGGCTGACAGCAAATGCAGTGACTCCAAGACCTGCAGTCAGGACTGCAGCAGCCGCGACCGCAGCCCACACTTTTCTCTTTTTCCTGTGTATGGTGCGGGTTCTTGTGTTCTGGCTGTCTTTTGTTTTAACAAGTCCGAGCTTCTGATATGTTTCCTGCATTTTTCTGTCAATGTTTTCAGGGATATCTGCATCACTTTTTAAAATACGCTCGATATCCTGCTGCGAATATTCTTTTTTCAAATCAATTCCTCCTCTCTCATTTGGCTGCTGCATTTTGTGCGGTCCAGACCTGCCTGAATTTTTCTCTGCCCCGCGACAGCCTTGATTTTACTGTATTTTCTTCCATGTCGAGAAGCTGGGCGATCTCTGTGATCTTAAATCCC
>CALWFY010000069.1 GCA_944377775.1 uncultured Mediterraneibacter sp. | reverse complement strand
TTGATAAAACCCAGTATGCCGTCCGGCTCATGATACACAATATGTTCCGGTTCCCCACCCCGTTTGTCGTCAAATATGATCGTCAGTTCCGGATTCAAGTAAGCAGTTTCATGCAGTCTGCTCTTTACCTCCTCGGCACGGAACCTTGTTTTTTCAAAGATGGTATCATCCGGCAGAAAATTTACCACAGTGCCTGTCTTGCGCGTCCTGCCCAGTTTCGGTAAGAGTCCGTCTTCCAGTTCGACTACGGGCACGCCTCTTTCATACCGGTCGTGGTGGATATACCCGTCCCGGCTGATTTTGACGTCCATGTAAGCTGAAAGGGCATTTACAACAGATGAACCCACACCATGAAGACCTCCGCTTGTCTTGTATGCAGAATCGTCAAACTTGCCTCCCGCATGAAGGGTGGTAAATACAAGACGCGCCGCGGACACACCTTTCTGATGCATGTCAACAGGAATACCCCTGCCATTGTCTGACACAGTGGCGGAACCATCCTTTTCCAGCACAACCTGTATCTCAGAACAGCTTCCGGCCAGATGCTCGTCCACTGCATTGTCCACAATCTCATAGATAAGATGGTTCAATCCTTTTGTGGACACACTTCCTATATACATGCCCGGGCGCTTTCTGACTGCTTCCAGCCCTTCCAGCACCGCGATACTGCCTGCATCATATGCATTGTTACCTGCCATTTACATTCTCCTTTTTCCCTGTGTGCAGAAATACTGCTGATTTCATTCTAACTGCACCGATATATCTTTCTCATTCGCATTCTGTAAAAGCGCAGAACACACCATTACATACTATACCACCAGTTTCTGGCGTTGTAAATGAAAAAGGAGATGTTCAAAATACATCTTTCTTATACAGATAGACAGCTGAGTGTATTTCAAATTTTCGTTTCCATGATATACGATATCTGAGAAACTATGACTGCGTCGCGGCTTCGGGCCGCTTCGCTCTACGAGCCGCTCGTGCAGCATAGTTCCTCGGATATCTTGTTTCCTGGAATCGGAAGTTTCATATACTTTCAGCTGTTGTCCTGTATAAAAAACATCTATTTGCACAGCGGAATGTCAAAATCGGCAGGTACTTCCGACAGGGAGTTTTTACTGAGAGTTGTAAAGTGCAGATTTTCTGACTTGAGTAAATAAGTTCCCGGACGGTTTTGCGTTATGATACACCTTTCGGGAACGTATCTTAATCCATGTCATAAAGATGTATTTTCCAACACTAGTCTTCCAGTATCACATGTTCCAGCGTGTCTGCCAGTACTTCCATGGCATTCATCATCTCCTCCACCGTATTTGTCTGTGCGCCCGCCTCAATGAGCAGCGATTTTGGAAGCAGGTGAAGGTTATACCTGTAAGCTCTCAGATAGATATGCCTTGTAAATCCGGGATACAGTGTTTCTGAGGCGAGCTGCATCTGCAGGGAAAACGCAAGATTATCCTGTATGTAGGGATTATACAGGTAATCAATATCCCCGTTCGTGCGTGTCCGGCTCAAACCATTAAAATACATGATCTTTGCCGTAGGTTTCCCGTTAATCTCTGTCACCAGATGAGTCCCTTCAGCCACGCCGTCCCGGTGCAGGTCAATGGCCACTTCTATGGTCGGGTTTGCCTCAATAATAGGGCGGACTGATGCTTCCGCATTCTCATATGCATTGCTTCGGTCGAGCTGGCCGTTAATTATATCGTAAACTCCGGTGTCATGGATCGTCTCGATTCCTCTCTCATTTAAGAGCTGCGTCAGATACTCCCCTACTCCCACTATGCTCGTAGCCGGGTCCCCTGGAGTGGAGTCCACAAACTCTTCCTGAGAATGTGTGTGAAAGATAAGAACTTTTGGCCCGCCTGTCGCATTGTCTATCTTCATGCTCCGGCTCAAAAGATCATCTGCATTTAACTGATCAGGTCCGATCATGGTAGAGCTGTCAACCGTGTAAAAATTACTGAGAAGATAATCAAAATCTCTTAGTTTTTCAATAGACATATCAACCGTGGGAGTCACATTCTGAGCTGATGCCTCTGCTTCCGCCCCGTCTCCTTCTATGTTTCCGTTCTCATCCACTGCATTTTCGTCATTTGCCTGAGCCTCCAGTATCCGGACTATAGTCTCTTCATCTTCGATGGCAGAGTTTTTATTCCCCTGGTCCTCTGTATAAGAAACAAGCGGCAGCCAGGCGAGAGCTCTCTCCCTCACCCATTCGTGGATGCTTTTATCCGGGCTGCGGTTCAGGTAGGCAAGCCCCGGCATGTACATCTTTTCCGCTTCTGTGAGTATCTGCTTTTGAAAACGATAACCAAAGCTGCCCCTGTTTTCTCCCGCGCCAAGCCCGATAATACAGACAGCCAGAAAAATGGCAGATACCGCCGCTTTCGTCCGCTCAAATTTAATTGTCCTGATTCTGTCTATAATATGGCCGCATCCCTTTCTTTGTTTTCTCCTGAAATTGTATGCTTCCCTTTACCCGGATATGCACATCAGCTGAAAAGCATGTTAATCGCTTCCGAGATAGTATGGCTGATGTGATGTACCAGTTCGTCCACGTCTTTAGGTGTCATAAACATCCCGTTTAAATGAGGGGCGATCAATTCTTTCACAAACTCATACTTTTCCCCCGCGTTGTATGAGCGGAGCACTTCCCCCACCCCTTTCAGAGAATCCGAAGACTCCAGCGCACAGATAAAGTTTTCCATTGTGTCATTTACAATCGTCGCCGCATCTACCACAGTGGGCACGCCAATCCCGATCACCGGAATCCCGAGTGACTCCTTTGTGATCCCGCTTCTGTGATTTCCCACACCCGAACCCGGATGTATCCCTGTGTCCGCAATCTGTACTGTACGGTTAAGCCTTCTGCTGTTGCGCGCTGCCAGTGCATCCACAGCGATCACCACATCCGGATGGGTCTCTCCCACGATCCCCCGCACGATCTCCGCACTCTCCATTCCCGTCTGTCCCATCACGCCAGGAACAATGGCGCTGATCATGTTCGCATGTTCTATACCCATGGCATATTTCCCATACTCTTTCACAATATGTCGGGTTACTGACAAATGATCAGCCACATACGGACCTAAAGCATCCGGCGTCACATCCCGGTTTCCAAGCCCTACTACAAGAACAGACAGATCACCTGTTTGTTCTTCACAGTTTTTATCAATCAGTTCACGGATATATCTGCACAGCTCGGAGGCAATCTCCATATGAATGTCCTCATCCGGCATTGCCAGATTCGGGGTCTCCAACGTCAGATAAGTGCCTGTGGGTTTTCCCATTGCTTTTGCACCGTTCTCTGTCTCAATTTCCACCCGCGTCACCCGCATTTCCCGTTCTTCATCATATTCCTCCTCAAGCACAACCCCCGGAATCTCCACATTATCCGACTCAAACCGTTCTTTTTCTTCGATTGCAAGGTCGGTCCTCACACTGTAGTTTTTAAACATGTATCATCCTCTCTTTCCTGCCCGGCTGAATATATACAATGCTTCCGTCAGACTGTTACTCAGTATTTCTCAATATTTCTTAAAATATGTATTGACAACCCTTTCCAGTTGGCATAAAATGAATGAGTATGTTCCAGCAGAGCGTCCGTGTCCGAATCTGTGGGAACAGATATTCCACAATTTGAATTTCATGTAATATTTGGAGGTGTACAGATTGGCTAACATTAAGTCTGCTAAAAAAAGAATTTTAGTAAAC
>CALWFY010000068.1 GCA_944377775.1 uncultured Mediterraneibacter sp. | reverse complement strand
ACAAAAACTGGCTGCCGCAGCGGCAGCCAGTCTTCTGGCGTATTTTTATCTGTATTTAAATCTGGGTTAGAAACCGATTAAAGCATTCCGTCCTGCGCACCGTATGCACTGTCTTCCTCCTCCGGAATATCCAGTTCCGCCCGGTTGGAACGGACAGTATCATAACACTCCTGAAGTGAGTTGATCAGTCCGTCATATTTGGTCGTATAACTGTCAAGTGTATGCCCGATAATGCTCTCTGCATTGGCAAGCAGGTCGTCTGTATACTGGATAGCGCCGATGCGGATCTCGTTTGCGTCCCTTGTGGCATTGTCGATGATTTCCTGGGCCTGCGCTGTCGCCTGAGTCACAATTTCATTCGCCTGAGCGTACGCCTGCTGCATGATCTCATGTTCACTGACAAGTTCGGTTGTCTGAACCTGTGCCTCCTCGATCATGGCGTCTGCCTTTGCCTGTGCGTCAGCCAGGATTGCATCTCTGTTGGCAATGATCTTCTGATAACGCTTGATTTCATCAGGAGTCTTCATGCGGAGTTCTCTTAAAAGCTCATCCAGATGCTCCTTATTTACAATAATCTTTGTCGTGGACAGGGGCTGAAATTTGCAGTCTCTGTCAATGTACTCCTCGATTTCTTCGATGATCTGCTCAATACGGCTGCTCATTTGTTACACTCTCCTTTTGTATTCATCTTTTTCCCTAGTTCCACCGCAACTGTCTCCGGCACAAACTGTGACAAATCTCCCCCAAAAGCAGCGATCTCCTTCACTGTGGTAGAACTCAAATAGGAATATTCAATGCTGGTAGTCAAAAACATCGTCTCGACATTTGGTTCCAGTTTATGGTTCGTCTGCGACATCTGAAGCTCATACTCAAAGTCTGTGATTGCCCGCAGTCCTCTTATAATGAGACCGGCCTCCATCTTGGATGCAAAATCTACCAAAAGGCCGTTAAACGGAACAATTCTGACATTAGGCAGCTCTTTTGTCACTTCCTCTAACATTTTAACACGTTCTTCAACAGAAAACAACGGCATTTTCGCTTTATTACACAATACTCCGACAATTAACTCATCCACCAGTTTACATGATCTGCGGATGATATCAATATGCCCGTATGTAACCGGATCAAAACTGCCCGGATAAATTGCTTTTAACATACTTCTTCCTTTCCTGCCCGCTCAATAAATACATGTTTGTTCGTCTTATAGACTTTCTCCCGGATCACATTCATTCCCAGATCATCCACATAGGAAAAATCCGTATCTTTTGACGCTTCCACTATAATGACTGTATCCTCGTATACAAGAGCGGACTCTGCCAGATATTCCAGCACTTTTCTTTCCAGATTCCGGTCATAGGGAGGGTCCATGAAAATAAAGTCAAATACCCGTTCTCCCTCAAGACGATAAAGGGCGTCCATAACATCTGCCGTCATTGTGACAGCTTTCTGCTCCAGCCGAGTAAATTTCAAGTTGTCTTTGATACACGCCATGGCGCCGGGATTATTTTCCACAAAAACCGATTCTTTCGCCCCTCTGCTTAATGCCTCTATTCCGATCCCCCCGCTTCCGCTGAAAAGATCGAGAAAAATGCTGTCATAGACAGATGGGTTGAGAATATTAAACAGTGTCTCTTTAATTCTGTCGGTCGTAGGTCTGGTATCCATCCCGTCTAATGTCTTTAGTTTTAAACTTCTCGCGCTTCCGGCAATTACTCTCATAAAGTGACACCTCGTTTCCATATCCCGTATTCGGGCTTTACGACTTTAAGCTGAATTTTATCAGAAAAAGGCGCCCGGGTCAATCCCGGACGCCTTCCTCAGCTTTTGGAAATACAGTTTTGCTGGCGCTTATTTACCTGCCATCTGTTTTTCCTGCTGCTCGATCATTTTCTTGACCATATATCCGCCGACAGATCCGTTCTGCTTGGAAGTAAGGTCACCGTTGTATCCGTCAGTTAACGGTACTCCCAGCTCGTTGGCCACTTCGTACTTGAATTTGTCCAGAGCACCCTTTGCCTCAGGCACTGCTGCTCTGTTAGATGAACGACTTGCCATGATCAATTTCCTCCTTTTGCATTTTTGTAACCATGATTGGCTACATCCTGTGTTTTGTAACATATCCAACCGGCTGCATCTGTATGTAATCTGCTGTTTTTGCAGCCGGTTATCATACATCTGCTTTCCGTCGGTTTATGTTACGCTGTTAGTATATGGAGGATCAGCGGATTTAAACTGGAAATTCGTAGCAGTTTGGGGACGTAGTAAAATTGGATTTTACTACGTCCCCAAACGTGATTTATCATTTTAATTTATATTTGATGATAACATTTTTCCCGCGCGCACCGCGCCTTTCGCGAGCCCGACTCCCTAGAGCGTCGTCTCCAGCATAATCTCCTGTATCTTACTGTCGATATGTTTTTTCAATCCGGAATGGCACGGCTGCTCCAGTTCCGGGTCATCTTTCAGTATGATCTCCGCTTCTTCTGAGGCATTCTTTAATATTTTTGCATCCTGAAAAACGTCTGCGATTTTGAAGTCCAGTATCCCGCTCTGGCGGATTCCGAACAAGTCTCCCGGTCCTCTGAGGCGCAGGTCTTCTCCTGCGATAAAGAATCCGTCATTAGACTGATTTAATATTTCTAGTCTTTCTTTTGTTTCATTAGACTTTGAGGCAGACATAAATATACAATAAGACTGGTATTTTCCTCTGCCCACGCGTCCTCTCAGCTGATGAAGTTGTGCCAGGCCGAAGCGCTCTGCATTTTCAATCATGATGACTGAGGCATTGGGAACATCAATACCCACTTCCACCACTGTGGTTGACACAAGTATCTGAATTTCATTTTTAGAAAAAGCGTCCATGATCTGGTCTTTTTCTTTCTGTTTCATTTTCCCGTGAAGACACTCTACGCAAATACTGTCTCCCATCTCCTCTGAGAGCATCCTCGAATAATCAGTGACATTTTCTGCCTCAAGGCTTTCACTTTCTTCCACCATAGGGCAGATCACATAGCACTGTCTTCCCTGGAGAATCTGTTTTTTCATAAAAGCATAGGCTTTCTCGCGATACCCTGTATCCACCACGCAGTTCTTGATGGGCAGGCGGTTCTTCGGCATTTCGTCTATAATGGAAATATCCAGATCGCCGTAAAGGATGATCGCCAAGGTGCGGGGAATCGGTGTTGCACTCATTACAAGAATATGGGGCATAACCCCTTTTCCGGCAAGAGCCTCTCGTTGCCTTACGCCAAACCGGTGCTGTTCGTCTGTGACAACAAGTGCCAGATTCTTATAAACCACCTTTTCCTGTATCAGAGCATGAGTGCCAATAATGATTGCAGAATCCCCATTCTGGATGCGCTTATATGCAGCCCTCTTCTGCGCTGCCGTCATGGAACCTGTAAGAAGTTCTGCCTGGAGCGGGATATGATAGGTTTCCAGCATCCCGCAGATATTTTCATGATGCTGACGCGCCAATACCTCTGTAGGAGCCATGAGCGCCCCTTGATACCTGTTTAGTCCTGCAAGCAAAAGTGATAAAAATGCCACGATTGTCTTTCCTGATCCCACATCGCCCTGCACAAGCCGGGACATGACATGAGGGCCCTGCATGTCTGTCTTGATTTCCTGCCAGACTTTATTCTGAGCGCGGGTCAGCTCATATGGAAGTGATTCAAGAAATGTCTGTATTTGCTTCTGTTCTGAAAACACAAACGTATTCTGTGCGCGGTTTTCCGTTTCTTTCATGCGCCTCAGAGAAAGGATGAACACGAGAAATTCTTCGAACACAAACCGTTCTCTGGCTCTGACAAACTGTTCTTTATTCGCCGGGAAATGCATACTTCTCACTGCATCTTCATAAGGGGGGAACTGATATTTCCCGCTCAATTCCGGAGGAAGGATATCCATTCTTCCACTCACACAATCAAGGGCCTGACGGACCGCCTTTATAAGTGCATTGTTCGTAAGTCCCGCCGTAAGAGAATATACAGGCTGCAGGGTGTGGAGCTTTTCTTCATATTTTGCCGCCGGATAGTAAATTTCCGGATGTTCCATCACAAGGCCTTCCTTTCGCCGGACTACCCGCCCGCGCAGAATTAAAAGGCCGCCTTTTGAAAGAGTGTTCCTGAGAAAGGGCATACGAAACCATATAACTTTAAGGGTTCCCGTCAGATCCTTTAAATAAAGCGTAGTGACCTGCATCTTCTGACCCCCGGATACCTGGATGCGGCCGAACACAGAACCTGCTACCGTACATATTTTCCCTTCTTCCGCCTCTCCGATCGAAACCGGATCTTCAAATATCTCAAACACTCTCGGATAATAGCGTATCAAGTCTTCCACAGTCCTGATACCCAGGTTATGGAACAGTTTTTCCGTCTTTTCGCCGATTCCTTTCAAAAAACCAATGCTCCGCTTCTCTCTCATAATATCCGTACTGTCTCCTCTTTCTATACTCCCTGTATCGCTCTGATACAAATACGGGCGTTCCCCCTATCGGAAGAACGCCCGCATCTTACGCAAAAAGATTTCTGCTCAGGGCCGCACCTGCGACGCCATTATTCTACAGAAAGCACATAGTAATAAATCGGCTGTCCGCCCATATGAACATCCACGTCCACATCCGGATAGAGTGCTTCTACATCTTTTGCAAACTCTTCCGCATCTTCTGCCAGAACATCCTGTCCATAGTACAGGCTGATCAGCTCAGAATCTTCGTCCACGAGCTGGGCGAGCATTTCCCTGGTCGTATTTTGCACAGACTGTCCCACAGCGAGGATACCCTGATCGCCAATACCCATGATATCGCCTTCATGAATCTCTTTGTCGTCGATTTTGGTATCTCTCACAGCATAAGTCACCTGTCCGGTCTTAACCATTTTTATAGCCTCCTGCATTGCCTTTGCGTTAGAGTCAATGTCTGCTTCCGGCATGAAACTTATGACCGCAGTAATTCCCTGGGGCACGGTCTTCGTCGGTATCACAATGATATCCTTGTCTTCTGTAAGCGACTGAGCCTGATTTGCCGCCAGGATGATGTTCTTATTGTTCGGAAGTATAAAAATGTGATCCGCATTTACTTCATCAATGGCAGTCAGCATATCGTCCGTGCTGGGATTCATAGTCTGTCCGCCCTCGATGATGTAATCCACACCAAGCTCACGGAATATCTCATTCATTCCCTCGCCAATGGACACAGCGATAAAGCCGACATCTTTTCTCGGCTCATTCTTTTTCTTCTGTGCAGACTCCTGTGCCTGCAAAGCCGCTGCTTTCTCTGCATCTTTAATCAGTTTTTCCTGATGCTCTTCTCTCATATTGTCAATTTTCATGCGTGAGAGCTGACCGTATGTGAGCGCTTTCTGGATCGCAAGTCCCGGATCATTCGTATGGACATGTATTTTTACAATATCGTCATCCGCCACACAGACGATCGAATCACCGATGGATTCAAGATAAGCCTTCAATTCTGTCTCATCTTTATCGGTAAATTCTTTTTCTGTCATAATGATAAACTCAGTACAATAACCGAATTTGATATCAGTCTCCGCCTGCTGTCCGGGTTTTACCATTTTTGTTCCCGCACTGGCTTCTATAGCCGTATAGTCGATCTCTTTTCCAAGAAATGCGTCATATGCCCCGTGGAGCACTTCCAGAAGCCCCTGACCGCCTGAATCCACAACTCCTGCTTCTTTTAATACAGGAAGCATCTCCGGAGTACGGGCAAGCACTTCCTCTGCATGTTTAATCACTTCAGGAATAAAAGTCTCCAGGTCTTCTGTCATTTCTGCCAGTTCTGCCGCCTTCTCCGCAATCCCTTTCGCCACGGTAAGAATCGTGCCTTCCTTCGGCTTCATAACCGCCTTATAGGCAGTAGCTGCCGCACGGTCGCATGCTTTTGCAAGTATAACGGTATCAATCTCTTTGTGTTCTCTGATCTCTTTCGTGAATCCACGGAGAAGCTGGGAAAGGATGACACCGGAGTTTCCCCTTGCGCCTCTAAGTGAACCGGAAGAAATAGCTTTTGCCATGGAGAGCATATCCGGTCTGTCAAGCGACTGAACTTCTTTTGCTGCTGACATGATCGTCAGTGTCATATTTGTACCCGTATCTCCGTCAGGTACGGGAAATACATTCAACTCATTGATGAATTCTTTTTTTGCCTCCAGATTCGCTGCCCCGGCAAGGAACATCTTCCGGAGCGTCTCCTTATTTATCGTTTTTACAGCCACGATAATATCCTCCTTAATCTATCACTCTCACACCTTCT
>CALWFY010000067.1 GCA_944377775.1 uncultured Mediterraneibacter sp. | reverse complement strand
CAATTTCCGCCGTTTCCAGCGCCCGTTTCAGGCCGCTGGTATACACGATGTCAGGCCGGTCTTCTGAAAGAAGCAGGCTTTCCGCAAGCTGCATGGCCTGTCGGCGGCCGGTTTCATTCAGGTCCGTGTCCGTACTTCCCTGGATCCGCCGCTGCAGATTCCAGTCCGTTTCTCCGTGTCTGGTGAGCAGAAGCTTCATTTGAGGTTCCTTCTTCAGGTTCCGTTCCATGAGAAAACTCCTTTCCATTTTAATCCCCCTAATATTAGCATGGGGAGCCGGAGCATGCAAGCCGGCAATTGTCTGGTTTTGCGGATGAACGGCAACCGCTGCTGGTCACCGCATGACCAGTAAGGGTGCCCCTATAATCTTAAAAATGGGGACATAATCTTAAAAACGAGGCATTTGTTATGGGGATTCAATCATTTATAATCTTTTTATAAAGAAATGAGGTGAACGGAGAGTGAAAACAGAAAAAAACAGGGAACGAACAAAGCGCGCGGCGCGGACAGCCCGTGTGGACTGGAGAAAGGAATTCCAGCATAACTGGCCTCTGTACCTGCTGGTGCTGCCATCGGTGATCTTTGCAATCATCTTCTGCTATATTCCGATGGGAGGCCTGATGATGGCTTTTCAGAACTATAAGCCATGGCTTGGAATCTTCGGTTCGGAATTCGTAGGGCTGGAAAATTTCCGGCAGATCTTTGAATTTAAGGAATCCTACCAGGCAATTATCAACACGCTGATCATATCCGTGAGCAAAATTGTTCTGGGGCTGGTGGTGCCTGTGATCATGGCGCTGCTTCTGAACGAGGTAAAGCAGCTTGGACTGAAAAAATGTATTCAGACGTTGGTTTATCTGCCGCACTTTCTTTCCTGGGTTACGGTGGCAGGCATGCTGAGGGACATTCTTGGTATGGACGGAATCGTGAACGCCTGTCTGAAGGCGTTGGGAATGGAACCCATCTTTTTCCTGGGAGAAGCCGGGATGTTCCGTCAGCTCGTGATTTTGTCGGATCTGTGGAAGGGCTTTGGATTCGGAATGATCGTATACCTTGCGGCCATATCCAACATCGACCAGAACCTTTATGAGGCGGCGGAGATGGACGGCGCGAATAAATGGCAGCAGACGCTTTACATAACGCTGCCCGGAATCATGCCGATGATCATTGTCATGGCCACTCTCAGCCTGGGAAATGTGCTCAATGCGGGATTTGATCAGATTTTCAATCTGTATTCTCCGCTTACCTACAGTACGGGAGACATAATTGACACTTATGTGTACCGGCAGTCGCTTGTGAATGGGCAGTACAGCTTCGGAACCGCGGTGGGACTTTTCAAGTCCGGCATCGGGCTTCTGCTTACAGCCGTTGCCTACAAGCTGGCGTATAAATTCGCAGGATACCGGATTTTCTGATGAGAGGAGGAGAGAAAAGATGCGCCGTACATCGGTCAGCAGAAAAATATTTGTGATCTGCAACACAACGTTTCTGATCACCATGGCTCTTCTGTGTCTGCTTCCGCTCGTCAATCTGTTTGCCATTTCACTGAGCGGAAAAAGCGCTGCCAACAGCGGGGCGGTAACGTTCTGGCCCATTGACTTTACATTGCTCGCCTATGAAAAGACCTTTCAGAATAATAACTTCATACGCTCCCTTGTGATCTCGTTTCTGAGAACGGGGCTTGGAACCGTACTCAGCATGTTTCTCATCACGACGGCGGGATATGCCTTGTCCAAGGATTTCAGGGGAAGGACGCAGCTCATGTGGTTCTTCGTATTCACCATGCTGTTCGGCGGAGGGCTGATCCCCACATACCTGGTCAACTCGGCTCTGGGGCTGAAGAATAATTTTCTGGTCTATGTTCTGCCGGGAGCCTTCAGCTGCTATAACCTGATTCTGATCATGAATTTTTTCAGGTCCATTCCCAAATCCCTGGAGGAGGCGGCGCTGATTGACGGGGCAAGCTTTTTCACGGTGCTCCGGAAAATCTATCTGCCTTTGTCAAAGGCCGGACTTGCCACGGTGGCCCTTTTCATCATGGTGGGGAACTGGAACGAATGGTTTACCGGAATTTTGTATATGTCGGACACCAAGAACTATCCGCTGGCTTCGTTTCTGCAGGTCATCGTGGTTCAGGGGAACCAGCAGGATCTTTCTCTGGATCCCACCTCGGCCGCGGCCATGTCGGAGCGCACCATAAAAGCGGCTCAGGTATTCATCGGAGCGTTACCGATCCTTCTGGTTTATCCTTTCCTGCAGAAGTATTTTGTGAAGGGAATCGTGATGGGAGCGGTAAAGGAATAAAGCTGGATCTTATTCTATTATGAAGGAGGAAAAAGGAAATGAAAAAAGCAGGAAAAGCAACTGCTCTGGCACTTGCGGCGGCGATGCTCATTGCAGGCTGCGGTGGTCAGGGAGGCGCTGTGGAAACGGCGGGAACCAGAAATGCAGAAGGAAAGTACGATCCGCAGATTACGATCACCATTGCCAAGCAGCTGGATGAAAATACCGGAAGATATGGAGACGGTGAAGATATCAACAAAAACCCGATGGTGGATCTGGCAGTGGAAAAGCTCGGGATCAAAATGGAAACCACGCTGTTGGGCGGCGATGCATCCAACTATGACACCAAGCTGAGGCTGGCTCTCACGGGTTCCGAAGAGCTTCCCGACGTATTTCCGGTATACGGCACGCAGATGATCGCCGATATGATTGAATCCGGTCAGGTGAAGGCGATCGATGAAGACATTGAAAATTATATGCCGGACAGACTGAAGGAAATTTATGACCAGTATCCGGAAACCTTCTATCCGGTCACAAAGGACGGGAAAACTTACGGCATTGCCTGTGCTCCCTGTCTGACGGAAGGACAGGTGATGGTGATTCGGCAGGACTGGCTGGACAATCTCGGCCTTTCGGCCCCCACCAACATGGACGAATTTGAGGAAGTGATCCAGGCGTTTACGGAAGACGATCCGGACGGAAACGGTCAGGACGATACCTATGGCTTTACTTATGCGGGCGACAGCATTTATAATACAGGATGGGTGGCTGATCCGGTTCCTCTGTTCTCCGCTTACGCCGGAAAATATCTGCCGGGCACCTGGCAGGAGGATGAGAATGGTCAGCTGGTGTACGGTTCCATTCAGGAAGGAAACAGAAAGACTCTGGAGAGAATGGCACAGTGGCATGCAAACGGCTGGATGTTCCAGGAGGCTGCCGCCACAGGCGCTTGGGATGCGATGATGCAGTTTACGGAAGGCAAGGCGGGCATCTTCATCGGAAGGCCCTGGGCCATTGATTCGGTCAGAGACGTGACGACGGTTGCGCCGGATGCGGTCATTAAGGCTTATCCCAATATTCTTCAGGACAATGGAGACCCTACATACCAGACTGCGCAGGTGAACGACGGCTGGCTGATGTTCAGCAGTGACTTCAATAATATGGAAGCCTTCTTCGTCTACTACGACTGGCTCTATGACGGAGCGTTCGGCACGGGAGATTTCCAGTATGGCTATCTGGAAGGGTATGATTATGATATCGTGGACGGAGAAGTAGTGTTCGATTCCACCCTGTTTGATCCGCCGGTAACGGATCCCTTTATGCCCGGAAAATCAACGGTTTTGAAGAATTCGCCCGCGATTGATACCATGCAGCCTTATCTGGATATCAAAGAAGGAAAGACTGCGGAGAGCAGCGCTCAGATCAGGGCAGCCGCTACGTTTGAACAGGCCCCTGATACGGCGGAAGGCTATGTGATTGCGGGAGAACACAGAGACGAGCTGATTTCCAATCTGTTCAATGGGGAACCCACGGAAACCATGAAGAAGAACTGGGAGCAGCTTCAGACCATGGAGAAGCAGACCTATACCAATATCATCTATGGAAACGAGCCCATTGAAGCTTTTGATACGTTTGTGGAAGAATGGAAGGCGCAGGGCGGGGATCAGATCACCGAAGAGGTAAACGCCTGGTATGAGACCGTAAAATAACGATCGACGCAGATAGAAAAGCATGTCTGAGGGACTGCCGCAGAAGCGGCAGTCCCTGCCGTGCGTGAAAGAGGGAGCCGGAGGAAATCCAATGTGTCACTGACGCTCCGGAATGAGGATAGCCATGAAAAAAATAAAATCCATCTATATGATTTTCGTTTTCTTTTTTATTATGATCATAGTGAGCTTCCTGCTCCTGTATCATTACAGCGCCGCCAGCCTTCAGACCTCCCTCATGCGGGTGGCGCGGATTCAGATGGACTATGCGGAAAGCCTGCTGGAGCAGAAAAGTAACGAGATAGAAATAGAAGCGGATGGTATTCTGAACAGCAATGACTTCAGAGAACTTCAGCTTATGGTTATGGAAGAATATGATCCTTATGAATACGTGATGGGCGTGAAAAACATCAAGGAATATTTGAACAGACGTCAGAAAAGTAATGTGGGAATGGCAGAATTCATTCTCTGCTGGCCGGAAACAGGAGATATTATAACTACGCTGAACAAAACGGAGGTAGACCCTTCGCTTCCGGAGATGGCAGCTGACAACAGATGGATTTCCTGTGGGAGAGATATTTATTTTGTCAAGAGATATTCCGCAGACTGGCTCATAAATGATGAGGAACCCTATCTTTTTATCAGAATGGATCAGGATTTTCTTTATAAAATAAAAACAATGGCATCCGGAATTGGAACAGGAGGAATTCTGATGTTACTGCCGGATAAGACGAGTCTGTTTTCCGTTAATGAGGAAGAAAGAGCGTTATTAGATCAGCTTGCAGCCCGAAATGAAAAAACGGAATTTGAGATATCTGTCGGCAGAGACAGGTATCAAATCATCAAGCTTGGCATAGCACAGAACGGACTGGAACTGGTAGCCTATTATCCGATCAGGGAGATGATGAAGCCGGTTCGGAATATCATGGGGATTATGGCAAGGATGCTGGGAGTGATTCTTGCGGTGGGATTCATTTTTATGGTTCTGTATTACAAAAATATTCTGCTGCAGCTTAGAATCCTTACGGAGAAGCTGAAACAGGTAGAAAACGGAGATTTTAGCGCACGAATCACAGATCTTCCGGACAATGAATTTTCTTATGTATTTGAGCAATTTAATGAAATGGCACGAAGGATTGGAGAGCTGGTTGAATCTACACTGAAAGAGCAGCAGCTGAGAAACCAGGCGGAGCTGAGGCAGCTTCAGCTTCAGATTAATCCTCATTTTCTTTATAACAGTCTTTCTTATATCGTGACAGTCGCAGACAGGCCGCAGGCGGTGACAGAAATGGCGATGCATCTTGCAAGCTATTACAGATACTGCACCAGAAACAGATCGGTCACCACGATAGGCGAAGAGGTTCTGTACGCGAAGGCATATCTTTCCATTATGGCAATGCGGAAAAGCATGGAATATCATATCAGCATGCCGGAAGAGCTTGAACACGTTTCGATCATTCCCCTGATTTTACAGCCCATTATTGAAAACGCGGTCGAACATGCCATTGAGGAGAGGGAAAACGCGAAATACATTTATGTGAAAATATACAGGCTTCCGGATTCTTCCATCCGGTTTGAGATTTCAGATGACGGAAACGGCTTAACGGAAGAAGAAACGCATCGGCTTCTTCAGAGCCTCAATAAGAAGGAACGGAATGAAAATGGAAGCGTTGGCCTGTGGAACGTAAACCAGAGACTGGTAAACTATTATGATAAATCGGCCGGACTGCGGTTTGGCAAAAGCATATGGGGAGGACTGTCGGTTTCCTTTACCATTTTACCGAGGAGTGTGGAAGATGAGGGTGTTGATCGCTGATGATGAAAATTATATGCTGGAATATCTGAAAAAGCTTGTGGACTGGAGCACATACGGATTTGAACAGGTACTTACCGCAGGCGGCGGTTCCCTTGCCAGGGACCTTCTCGAAGAATACAGGCCGGAGCTTCTCATCACGGACATCAGGATGCCCCGTATTTCAGGCCTGGACCTGTGCGCGTTGGTTGAGGGAAAAGGATATCAGACGAAAATCATCATCGTTTCAGGCTACGGAGAGTTCGAATACGCCAAACAGGCCCTCCGCTACGGCGTATCGGAATATCTGGTAAAGCCCGTATTGAAAAAGGATATGGAGGAAACGCTGGAAAGGCTGCTGAGAAATAATCTGGTTCAAAAGGAGAAAAAAGAGGAAAGCGGGGAAGAGAGCGGAGACAGAAAATCACTAATTACATATGTTAAAAAATATGTGTATGAGAATTTTGACAAACCGCTGTCCCTTGATATTCTGGGAGAGGCGGTCCACTTACATCCGGCTTACCTCTCAAAGATCTTTAAAGAGGAAACGAATATCAATCTTTCCAACTATATTACAGATATCCGGATGCAGAAAGCGGCCGAGCTTCTGGAGCAGACGGGCCTGAAGGTGAATGAGATCATGTATCTGACCGGCTATCGGAAGAGCCAGCATTTCACAAAGCTTTTTAAAGAAAAATTTGGTGTGACGCCCATGGAATACCGTAGAAAAAAACAGATCAGTACGGTAGAATAGGGGAAGGAAAGAAGACTTTGCCAAAGGAAATATGAGTTTATGAGCATGAGCGTGAGAAAAGCGGGAAAAAAACGAAGCGTCATAAAGCCTGCCCTGTGCTTCCTTCTCTGCGCGGCCTTTCTTTCCGGCTGTCTGTCCGGGAGCGGGACGGGGCCGGGGAGCGCAGCCCTGAAAACCATAAAGGAAGATACGGATGTCAGGGAAAGCGCCGGAGAACCGCAGACAGGGCAGGAAACCGCCGTCTCAGGTCCGGCAGAACGGCTGACGGAAAGGGCGAAGAAGAGCCTCGAAGAGAAGCGGCAGCCACAGATCATGGAGACGGACTGG
>CALWFY010000066.1 GCA_944377775.1 uncultured Mediterraneibacter sp. | reverse complement strand
ACCTTCTGTGAACATATAAACCCATTTTGTTGCCATGTTCCAATGACCTCCTAATAAAATTTGCAAATATTTCTGCAATAATTCGCATATAATATTCTAATGGTTTTAATGACACGCGTCAAGCGTTTTGTCTGTAAAATCATGATCATTTATGCGTAAGAACTGTCATCAGAACGTCCAGACATACTTTCCACGCTCACCAGTGCCAAAATAATCCGCAAACGTAAGCCGGAATATATCTTTTCCTTTTCCTCTCACATCGATTTCATTCTTAATAATATGCTGCCAGATTCCACTGTTGGAGATGTCTCCCTGGATGAGGATGCCGCGCATTTTTCCATCCCTTAAAATAGCCCGGCGATAAATATGCATATCCTCCTGGACAAGCACTTCATCGCTCTCTTCCGGCTGCAGAGCCCCCAGACAGAGCGTCTCAAGCCCAAAGAAATTGATTGTGTTTTTGGCGGCAAATGTATCCGTATATTCTGTATCTACGCCTGCCCCGGGCTTTATGCCGCACATATTCCGCGCCGCCGTTCTTCCCTGCTTCATCGCATTGGGCCAGATTCCTGACAGTCCGGTCACATCGCCTGCCGCATACACGTCTTTTACGTTTGTCTCCATGCGGGAGGTCACTTCAATCCCCCGTTCCGCCTTAATACCGCTGTTCTCCAGGAAGCCAATCGACGAGCGCACACCGGCAGCCACTATGATCATGTCGCACGGGATACTTTCTCCTGAATCCAGCTCCACACTGTGAATCCGGCCATCCGCTTCGCAGACAGCTTTCTGCGCTCTGCATCCGAGACAGAAAGATGCGCCGGCTTTCTCAAAGAGTTCCTGATACGCCTTTGCTCCGTGTTCATCTAACTGCACCGGGAGTATTCTGGGCGCCATCTCCACGACGGTTACTTTTTTCCCTCTCTCCAACAGTCCGTACGCAGCGTCCAGTCCCACAAGCCCAGCTCCTATGACCAGGATGTTTTCTGACTTTTCTGCCATCCTGTCAATCTTCTGGGCATCAGAGAGATGCCGCAGTCCAAATACATTTTCTGCTTTTCTTAAGTCACCCACCGGAGGAATCACACTATCTGCACCCGTGGCGATCAGCAATCTGTCATAAGCGATTTTCCGGCCAGACGCAAGGCAGACCTCTTTCTTCTCAGTATCAACTGAAACCACTTTGTCGCAGATCTGCACGATCTGGTTTTTTTCAAAAAAACCTTCCTCCGTAAAGTCCAGTTCCTCTGCCGTCCTTTCATGGGAGAGGTATTTGTGCAGCATACATCTGGAGTGTACCTGTTCATCCGCGCAGATCATGACGATCTGGGCGTCCGGCTGCCAGCCTCTTATCTCTTTTGCCGCCGTAACCCCGGCCGCTCCGCCTCCTATGATCACATGCATCATTGTCTCACACCTCCTCCACATGAATCGCGCCTTTTGGACATGATTTCACACAGTTTGGCTCCCCGCCGTCCTGGGCGCAGAAATCACACTTTATAATTTTTGTCTTTGTCACTCTGTCCGCTTTAAGCACGCCGAACGGACAGTTCATCACACACATAAAACAGGTGCCGCACCGTTTTTCATCATAAGTCACAAGCCCGCTGTCCGGATCTTTTTTTAATGCGCCGCTCATACAGGACATCACGCACTCCGGCTCATCGCAGTGGCGGCAGAAGATCGGGCGGTATGTCCCGTCTCCAGCCTGGTAGATGAAGTTCCTGCTCTCGTTTTCCGGATTGGTAAGATCCAGGTCATAGACTGTGCCCGGCGTCTTTCTGTGGGCCTGCATACAGGCAACGGAACAGTTTTTGCAGCCGTCACACTTTTCATATTCAACGATTATTCTTCTCATATGACCGCCCTCCTTATATCTGAAGCGCAGCGCGTTTTTCCAGGATGATCTGCTCCAGTATCTCTGCGGATTGTTTTGCGTCCGGATTAATGATAACCTGTCCGCCTGTCAGCTCTTTCATATCCTCTGTCAGAACCTTCGCCGCAGTGGCGCTCCCCGTAACGACGGGCGGCGGTCGCAGGTGACGCGGCAGTCCCAGCGCCAGGCCGAATCAGCCGTCAGCCAGAGCCGGCCCTTCCAGCCACTGAGCCGCAGAAAGCACGAGAGGAAGCTGTGGCAGGTCCACACCAATCGTCTCCGCCAGTTCCGTGGCAACGATCTCAAGACGTCCGATTGCCAGACACGGACCAAAATTCAGCACCGGCGGAATTCCAAGCTTTTCACAGACCGCACGCAGTTTCGGGCCTGCGTATTTCGCAGCCTCCGGTGTCATAAGCCCGCAGTTTTCAATACCTCCTGACGAACATCCCGCTGTCAGAACAATAATATCTCTGGCGATCAGCTCTTTTGTAAGTTCAACCGTCAGCACATCGTGCCCGCCTGCAGTCAGGTTCGAGCAGCCGACCACTCCCGCAACGCCCTTAATATCTCCTGATACAATCAGGTCTACCAGCGGTTTCCAGTTTCCTCCAAGGAAGTCTTTCAGGGAGCCTTCACTTACTCCTGTGAGTGTATTATCATACCCATGTTCTTCCATCAAATGCATCTCCACGTTCGAGCGGCGTTCTGTGTAAGATTTCACAATCTTGTCAATGATCTCCTCTGTTACCTGTTCCCGGTTCTCAAAATCAAACTCTTCCAGTTCTGCATTTGCCTTCTTTGCCACGCTGTCAATGCAGATCTGCTTGATATGCAGCCTGTCACAGATCGGTTCAATGCCCGGAAGCGTACAGTTAAATTCAGAAATAACTGCATCAATGGCACCTGTCGCCAGTATTGCTTCGCTGGTGTAGTTGTTGCCCGCGTGTCCATCAAAGATTTCCTCATAGTGTGCTCCCCTGAGTTGGAGATCCTGTCCCACACAGGTACAGCCCACCAGCTTGAAGCCTTTCGCACCTGCCGCCTGGGCTTTCTTCACAATGTCTTCATCTGTAAGACGCTTCTGAAGATATGTAAACATAGAGTGCTGGTGTCCTGTGATCATGATGTTGATATAGTCCGGATCGATCACCCGCATGCCCACCGGCGCCATCCTGATCTCCGGCTCTCCAAGCACAATGTCATTTAACAGGTTTGTGAGGGTCAGTCCGTAAATTCCGGTAGAAATGCCAAGCTTTAAGCAGTCTTTGAGCATATCTACAGGATCGGAGTTCAAGTTTGTGGAACATTTTACCACGCCATGACAGACTTCCGATTTTGCCCCGCCGGGAAGAATTCCCAGTTTCTCCCAGTTTTCATAGCGGGGAGCGTAAGCCATCTTCTTTACCAGTTTCATCTTTTCGTACTCGGGAAGGTAGAGATCTGACAGAACCGCGTCCGCCACCTTCTCTGCCCGCAGATGAATGTCCTGCTCTTCTATTCCAAATGTCTCTGCCAGATGGTTAAGCGCATTCACTCCTTTAATTTCACCCTTCCGCTGTGCCACATCCTTTACATTGCGTGCAGTATTTTCCACAACGTGGATATAGCAGCCGGAACCGGAAGCCACAGCCCTTAGAAAGTTTCTTGCCACAATGGTATCGGCAGTTGCACCACAGATTCCCCTCGGCGCTTCAGGTGTGATACGGCAGGGTCCGTTTGAACAAAGCCTGCAGCAGACTCCCTGTAATCCAAAACCGCACTTTGTGCTCTGCCCCTCTACTCTGTGGTGGGATGTTTCAAACGGAAGCTGCTGAATAAACCCCTCCAGCGGCTTGTCCGCGCTCTCGCATGTTGTACATCCATAACACTGATTCATTTGTAATACCTCCTTATACTTTATCCGTTTTAATTGCTGGACTATACTCGACTAATTCAGTCCACTTTTAGAGAAGAAAAAATACTGCTCCGTAATCTCTCTTTTTACTCCTCTAAAATATCATAAAGTGTTTTCTTCTGCAGAAGTTCCTCCACCGTATGCTGTATTTCAAGAAGTTCAGCGTGTACTTTGCAGTGTTTCGATCCGCTGTTCTGATTACAGAAATGATGTATACATTCCATCACAGAAAATTCGGGCTCAACCGCCATGATCACATCATACAGTGTCAGTTCCCGGATGCTCCTGGCGAGACGGAAACCGCCTCCCGCTCCCCGGACAGCCTCCACAATACCGGCCCGGCCCAGCTTCTTCATGATCTTGTAGCAGAATGCTTTCGGAATTTCCTCCGCATTACAGACTTCCTGTACATTTTGCTGCTCTGAGCTTCTTAATGCCCTGACGATGCGGATCGCATAATCGCTTTCTTTTGTGAACAGCATTTCATCACCCTCTTTGTTAAAATTATAATAATCTCAACTTTTTTTGTCAACTTTTTGTGCGAAAATCCTATTTATTTTTTACATGAAAAAATCCCCTGGATCCCGCACAGGAAGCCAGAAGATTTTTGTACATTTTTGCAAAATCAGAGACTTGTTTACTCAACCGTCCATCCTGAACTCTCCAGATTATCTAATGTTGCTTTTAAGGATAACACTTTCGAATCCTCGTTGTCCACAGGGAGAAGTCCCTGTTCTATCACTGCTGCCAGCGTCTCCTTGTCTGTAGGAATCACGATTGTTTCAACAAGCGCTCCGTCCTTTTCCTCACAGGTATACTCAACATTTTCCAGACCTGTGAATAAATCTTCCGCCGACTCTACTGTAGCCTTGATTGCCTCGATCTGTTCCTCTGTATATCCCGTCAGATCGATCACCGACTCCTGGGTAATCCGGGTTATGGCATCTCCTTTGGCATCCATACTCATTGTCATGGCCACACCATTTTGCTCCAATGTTGCGACTCCCGCATTTTTCACTTCTTCTTTCTCGCCACAACCAACAACTCCCAACATAACGGCACACAGCATTAGTGCGCATAATAATTTTTTCATAGATCAATTTCCTCCTTAGTAATAGATTTACTGCCATATTACCATAGCACGCTGTATTATCGCAATCTTTTTCTTATGCCGCAGAGATATTCAGCATTTTCTACAATATCACATTTTCAAAAACGCGCGGTAGCCTTTTACAGCTTCATACACATCTGCCTTACTGACTACCTCATAAGGCGCATGCATATTCAGAACCGCAACTCCGCTGTCAATAACTTCCATCCCGTAATTTGCCATAATATACGCGATCGTTCCGCCTCCGCCTAAATCCACACGTCCAAGTTCTGCAAACTGATAAGCAACTCCCGCATCATCCATTGCTTTTCTAAGAGCGGCAATGTATTCTGCATTTGCATCGTTGGAACCGGATTTACCTCGGCTTCCCGTAAACTTGTTAAATGTGATACCGTTTGCGAAAAAAGCCGAACTGCGTTTTTCAAAAGCCTCTGCAAACATAGGATCGTAAGCAGCGCTCACATCCGAGGAAAGCATCCTGGAGTTCATCAGCGCCTTTCTTACTTTCAGTTCGGATTCCCCCTCTGTCATGGCGATCAGTTCTGCCACCGTATTCTCAAAAAAACGGGAGTGCATGCCTGTGGCCCCCACACTTCCGATTTCCTCTTTATCTACAAGTAGGCAGCATCCTGTTTTCTCTGCCTCTGTGACATCAAGCATTGCAAACAGCGATGTGAATGCGCACACTCTGTCATCCTGTCCGTAGGAGAGTATCATACTCCGGTCAAGCCCGCAGTCGCGCGCTTTTCCTGCGGGAACGATCTCCAGCTCAGCTGAGGAAAAATCATCTTCCTCCATATCATACTTTTCTTTTAAAAGAGCAAGCACATTTGCTTTCACAGCTTCTTTCTGCTCCTTTTCTTCAATCACAGCATCCAGAGGACGATTGCCGACAAGCAGGTCTAACTTTTCTCCGTCGATTACTTTGGATGCTTTTTTCTCAAGCTGCTCCTGAGCAAGATGCACCAGAAGGTCTGTGATCACAAACACCGGATCGCTCTCATTTTCGCCAATGCTCACCTCTGTTACCGTACCGTCCTTTTTCACAACAACTCCGTGCAGAGAAAGAGGCTGCGCCACCCACTGATATTTTTTGATTCCCCCGTAATAATGGGTGTCAAGATAGGAAAATCCCTCATTTTCGTAGAGCGGATTCTGCTTTACGTCAATGCGCGGGGAGTCAATGTGCGCGCCCAGAATATTCATGCCTGCTGAGATCGGTTCTTTCCCGATGCGGAAGAGCGCCAGCATCTTATCCATATTTACTGCGTAAACTTTATCTCCCTCTTTTAACTTCTGGCCGGATGCCTGTACTTCTTCCAGGCTGCGGTATCCCGCTTCTTCCGCCATGCGGATGCTTAATTTTACACACTCCCTCTCGGTTTTCCCGGCGTCAAGGCAGGATTTATACCTGCCTGTAATGTCCTGCAGTTCCTGTAACTGATTCTCACTGTAAGTTGTCCAGATATTCTGTTTCATACGATTTCCTTTCCTTTCTTCGGGGACGTAGTAAAATTGGATTTTACTACGTCCCCGATTAAAAATGACGATGTCCCCAATTGAATTTTACCCCGTCCCTTTTTCTATTATTTCTCAATTATACAACTTTTCACATGTTGATACAATCGCTGAGATTTTGCTTTTGATATTCCCAATTCCTTTTGGAGCTTTTCTTGATATTGATGTCTCATTTCGATGTTTTCAATAATCTCCTGAGGTTCTTTAAGACCATTCCAACGCGCCTCCTGCATTAGAATTCTTACCGCTGCTTCTTTCAGCTGCGCTTCAACTTCTTCCGGTACATCTATAAATATCTGCCTTTGTGTCTTTGTATGAAAATCAAGAAATTCTTCAAAATCTGCAAATTCTGACTTGCAAATTTGTATTGCTTTGGGATGTATTATCCGACATTTCCCGGTTTCATATTCCTTAAGGCTTGAAAAATAGTAATTCTCAGGTGCTTTTACAATATGTGCGTTAACCGGATTCATATGAATATATCTAATGCAATTCCAAAAGTACTGCGGGGTTTCCACACATTCACTTTTAAATCTGTCCTGAAAAACATGGCCATTTCGATTGTGTTTAAAGTTGTAGTATTCTGCAAATTCTGCCAAGACAATGGCTAAATAACTAGATAAGAGTTTTAGATCAACGCGAATCAGAATATGGAAATGCGTCGACATAATGGCGTACGCATATATTTCAATATCACGATCTTTAAGATGCTTCAAAAGAAGCCTTATGAAATTTTTCTTCTCTCTTTTCTGTTTAAAAATGGGCTCTTTATTAATCCCTCTTGCTATCACATGATACAAACCTGTACTGCTTCTTTGTCGTGCGGTACGCGGCATCCTGTCACCCCTTTCACGGTTCGGGACAGGGTAAAATTCAATCGGGGACATACCTTTTCTTGTTCGGGGACGTAGTAAAATTTAATTTTACTACGTCCCCGAACAATTACCACTCAAACTTCTTCTCAAAGTATACTTTCAAGTCTTCTATCTTAATTCTCTCCTGCTCCATGGTATCTCTGTCGCGCACGGTTACTGCTCCGTCCTCCTCAGAATCAAAATCATACGTCACACAGAACGGCGTTCCGATCTCGTCCTGACGGCGATAGCGTTTTCCAATATTTCCACGGTCATCAAACTCGCAGTTATAGTACTTGCTCAGTTCTGCGAAAATCTTTTCTGCGCTTTCGTTGAGTTTTTTAGAAAGCGGCAACACGCCGATTTTCACGGGTGCAAGAGCCGGGTGAAAGTGAAGCACTGTACGCATATCCGGCTTCTCCTCTGTTCCGATGTTCTCCTCGTCATAAGCGCTGCACAAAAATGCCAGCACCATA
>CALWFY010000065.1 GCA_944377775.1 uncultured Mediterraneibacter sp. | reverse complement strand
GGAATGGCTTTTCTAATATGAAAACAATATAATTATTATAAAAATAAAAGAAATTAAAAAAATAATTGTAAAAAAATAACAAAAATGATATTCTCGTATAAATAGATGAAATTTCAGAGATACAATTCAGGAAAAGGATGGAAAAGGTTATGAAAAAAAGAGAAAAGAAAGCTATAGCGTTTCTGCTTGCATCGATTCTGACAGTACCGGGTCTGCTAGGACTTTGGACGGAGGAAGTAAAGGCGAATCCGGTGAGAACTGCCGGGGAAAATATCGTCCTTAACAAGGATGTAATCGCTTCCTCCACAGCAAATAATTCCGGTCCTGAGCTGACTGTAGACGGTGTAAAAGACCAGCCGCAGCAGTGGAACTCAGCAGATATGAAAGACTGGGGTGATGCTTCGGGTACGGAGAAGGACGAAGACGCCCAGACTCCACAGTGGATCCAGATTGACCGGGGAGAAAATGCCGAGCCGGCGACAGTTACATCCATCAAGCTCTGGTACAACATGAAAGTCTGGCCTATGGAGTACAAGATTCTGACAGCCCAGACATCAGATCTGTCCGCTGATCCGGCCGATACTTCTGTGGATCTGGAGAAGTGGACAGAAGTAGTTTCTGTTCAGCGTCCGTCTTCCAATGGGTTTGCGGCAAACGGACAAGGGCAGAATATTGCAGACACGGATGCCAATACGGATACGATCACAGAGGATACGACACCGGCTTTGAACGAAGGTGTAAAGATCCAGAGATATGTCCTTGTATATATTACAAAGGTAAATGCCCAGGCTCCGGGAAATAACGTAAATCTCAGGGAAATCGAGATTTTTGACGACACGGTGAACGTGGACGTCGATGCGGTTCTCGACACGATCACAGAGGAAGATCTTGTGATCGCGGATGGAAAAATTATGATATCGGAAGCAGTTCAGGGTGCAAAGATTTACATCAGAGGAAGTGACCTTGAAAATGTTGTTGACAATGACGGCAATTTAAGCGGCTATAATATTGGAGACAGGAAAGTTACCCTGATCGTACGTGTGGAGAGTGAAAATGATCCTGAGCGTTATGCGGAAAAGAATCTGACTGTTACGGTTCCGGACAACAGTTCTGCATATCCGAACGAATATTTTCCCGCTGTGCCAGATCCAAATGCGAAGCCGGAGGTGATCCCCTCCCTGCAGGAGTGGCACGGGTACAGCGGAGATTTCCAGCTTACGGAGACATCACAGATTATTTACAATGACGCCGCTGGAGCGGGCATTGAGGCTGCGGCTGCCAATATGAAGACAGATCTCCTTGAGATTACAGGCCTGGATCTTACAGCAAAGGCAGGAACAGCAGCGGACGCAGGGGAAAATGATATTTATATCGAGTCTCAGACAGAGGATACATATAAAGTCGGGAATGAAGGATATCTCATGGTAACAGACGACAGTGGTCTTAAGATTTACGCTCCGTCTTATACCGGCTGTCTTTACGGCACAATTTCTGTTGAGCAGATCCTGTATCAGGCAGACGGGAACCGTACAGTACCAAAGGGGATTACGAGGGACTATCCGGCATATGAAGTCAGAGGTATTATGCTGGACGTAGCCCGAACTCCTTACCGGCTGCAGCAACTTCAGGATTATGCAAAGGTACTGCTCTGGTATAAGATGAATGAGTATCACCTGCATATCAATGACAATGACAACTGCAATATATCAGCATCCGTGGCAGACCATTCGGGATTCCACAGACTTGAGACCGAGACATTCCCGTCTCTTAAGTCAGAGGTAAAACATGCCGGGGTGCCTTCGGAGCTTATTAATGCAGATTATTATGAAAATAACGAAGACTATCAGGGAAATCCAGTGTACACGAAAGAACAGTGGAGAGATCTGAAGGCTGTGTGTGAAAGTAAGGGGATCAACATGCTGACAGAGATTGATCTACCGGGACACTCCCTGCTTTACAATAAGTATGCTGAGGAAAATCCGGATAATATTCCGGAACTGGAAGGCGGTGTCAAATACACGGCGGGCGGACTTTCCAACAATGGCGGAGAAGAACTTCTGGATCTGGCAGGAGAAAATGCCGAGAGAGCGCTCTGGTTCGCTGAGACATTGTGGGACGAATATACAGATCCGTCCAGAGACGGCGGTTCGGTAATTTATGGAGATGTGGTCCATATTGGAGCAGATGAGTACTGGGATCACAGCACGCCGGGCATCAGAGATAAATTTGCACTATTTACGGACAGCCTGCGCCAGGTGATACAGGAAAATCTTGGATCAGATACTAAGATCCGCATGTGGGGAGCGGGATCCGTTATGTTTTCCACAGCTGGGACCGTTCTTCCTGATGTAGATCTTCCTGCAAACTACCAGCTTGATGTCTGGTATCACGGGTATGAGGATGCAAAAGCAAGAACAGCGGAAGGGTACGAAGTGGTGAACTGCCGTGATGCATATTTGTACGGAAATCCGGGACGTACCAATCGTGATGTACCAAATGCGGAATACTTGTTTAATGAGTGGAATCCGACAATGTTTCAGGATAATACACCTCAGCCAGGCACCGGGTCCAATCCACTACTTGGAGAGCCAAATCTTATCGGGGCGAAAACAGTGATCTGGGGTGATCAGAGTCAGGAGGGAATGACAGAGAGTGATGTCAATCAGAGAGTGCTCAGGGCGGTTTCCATCGTGAGTGAAAAGACGTGGGGCAGCACAAGTGAAAGTGATACATTTGAGAGGTTCGAACAGCGCGCAGCGCGGCTTGCAGAAGGGCCAGGTACGGAGATTGCGATGGATACGGACTCCAAAACATCACTTGTACTTGACTATGATTTTGCCAACCTGTCCTCAGACGGAAGGACTGTTTATGATACTAGCGGAAACGGGTACAACGGTATGCTGAGCTCAGCAGGCTCTGTAAGCGAGGACGGCTATCTAACCTTTGATGGAGGAGTGCTCACCACGCCTCTTAAGACGCTCTCTTACCCGTACACAGCGGCATTTACTGTCCGTGTTGATGAGGCAGAGGCGGCGCAGAATACAACGGCTTCATCCATTTTTTCAGGATATGACGGACAGCTTCAGATCGCAGGCACAGAGGCCGGAAGTCTTTCAGCAAATGTAAATTACTTTACAAGAGATTTTAATTATAATATACCGACAGACGGGACAGCAGTAAATGTGATGCTTGTAGGAACTTTCCAGGGGACAAAACTGTACATTAACGGTCAGCCGCAGACATTCCTGTCTCAGAAAGCTGATCAAGATGGTGTGGCTCCGGGCAGCGTGACATCCATGTATTCCTCTTTCCTTCTTCCACTTGAAAAGATAGGGGAAGGGCTGCACGGTGAGATTGCGCATATCCAGGTTTATAACAGAGCTTTCTCTGCGGAGGAGGCAGCGGCTTATTATACAGATGCGTGGTCATCGGAAACGTCAAAGGTTAACGTGGCGCAAAACGCATATGCAGGAGGAAGTTCAAGGATAGTAGGAGACGGAACCGCCTATGATAACGCTGACGGGCGTGTGCGCGTGGCGTTTAAGGCTGTGGACGGTGATGGATTTACACTTGCCGGAAATACGGCTGACAAGATGGACGAGTCCACCTCGGACATTTATTCTTACTGGAAAGGAAACCGCACGGACAGCTCTCTGAGCATCGACCTGGGAGAGAGACGGACTCTCAGTGAAGTTGTGATCCAGTGGAGATACGGAGGAAAGGGAAAAGACTTTGACATTCAGGTATCGGACGATGGAGCAAACTGGAAAACATTGAAGGAAGTGCGCGATAATCAGGATTTTCTGACTGTCATATCTCTTGCGGACGCTCCGGCGGATGCGCGCTATGTGAGGATGCAGGGGATTACTTCAAACTCAGCGTCAGGCTACATGATCCAGGAATTTATGGTTTATGAAATATCGGATAAGACACTGCTCGGGGATAAACTGGAGGAAGCAGAAAAAATTGTTACAGATAAAGGACTCGGATTCGAGACAGGGGCTGGAGCAGACAGAGAGCTTTTTGAGGCCGCTGTACAGGCGCGAGCAGTGAGATACAATGCTCTTGCTACAGGAAACGACGTAGCGCAGGCGATCGCAAGACTTGTGGCAGCGCTGGAAGGTCAGACTGAGCCAGTACCGGAACCAGAGTATTCTATTACAGAGGGAATTACCCAAGGTGTGGATATCACTGTTCCGGGAAAGAGCCGGGCAGGAGAGAAAGTAACAGTTAAAGTCAGTGTCACAGACTCCGCCAAAGAGGTCGATACTGTGACAGTGACAGGTGCGTCCGGAACGGTGGCAGTAACAAAGGTAAGCTTATCTGAGTACACTTTCACCATGCCCGGGGAAGATGTAAACGTAAATGTTGTATTAAAGAATAAAGCAGCGGATAAGACGGCTCTTGAAAACGCCATCGCAGCGGCAGACAAAAGGCTGCAGAGCGACTATACGGCAGAGACATGGAAGGTATTCCAGGATGCTCTGTCCGCAGCCGGGGCTGTCTATACAGATCCCAATGCAACACAGGCAGAAGTAGACACTGCTCTTCAAAATCTGGAGAATGCAGTTAACGGATTGAAGCCAGTACAGCAGCAGGAAAATCCTGGTAATGTTCAAAATCCGGAAAAGCCTCATGAAGCGGTTAGTACCGGCGATACAGTTCTCATCGGAACACTGCTTGCCGCTATCATGTGGACGGCAGTTCTGGCGGGAATCGCTGCAGTTATCCGCAGAAAATACAGATAGCAAAATACGAATTTGCCGGGGAACGGGAGATTGGGCAAAAGGTTTGAAAACACCGGAGAAAGTAAATAGAAAACGTATTCTGCACAGGAATACGGTCGGTTATAGGATTTCATAAGCAGCGAAAACCAAGAAATGCGGAAACAAGCTAAGAACGAAGATTGGAATAAACAACTCGACGTTGTCTCAGACAATTCCATTGCTAATGTTAACGCTTGTTTCCGCATTTCAGGCTTTTTCAGGCCCATATTTTCTTTATTCTTCTTCATCCTCCGCCATTCGATATCCGACTCCGACCTCAGTAAAGATATATTTTGGCTGGGCGGGATCGTCTTCAATCTTCCGTCTTATGTTAGCCATATTTACACGGAGTATCTTGTTGTCGCTGTCTGCATAGGGCCCCCACACATTGGACAAAATGGACGCGTAAGTGATTACTTTCCCTGAGTTCTGCGCCAGATAGGCCACGATCTTGTACTCGATGGGGGTGAGGTGGATAACTGCAGAGTTGACGGTGAGCAGACGCTTAGAAAAATCCAGCGTCATATCTCCATGGCGGTATGGGCGGAGATAGTGTGTATTGTCTGTGCGGAGGCGGTTGCTGTGCCGCAGAGACGCACGTATTCTTGCGAGAAGCTCCGAGGTGCCGAAAGGTTTGGTGATATAGTCGTCAGCGCCCAGATCCAAGGCGGAGACCTTTTCCTGTTCCGCAGTCCGGGCAGATATCACGATGATGGGCGTGCTTGTCCAGGTCCGGACATCCCTGATGATCTCGCTTCCGTTCATATCAGGAAGGCCCAGATCCAGCAGGATGATGTCCGGACATTGGGAACGGATGATCTCCAGTCCCTGTTGTCCGTTATCTGCGTATAGGACCCGGTATTCATGACGTTTAAGTATCTTACCCATGAAAGTCTGTATATTCTTTTCATCCTCTATAATAAGAACTGAACATTTAGGCATTGTCGTTGTTCTCCTTTTCTTTTGGGAGTGTAAATGTAAATTCCGCTCCGTCTGTATGATTCGCTGCAGTGATCGTTCCTCCGTGTGCCCGGATGATCGTCTTGCATATGGAAAGCCCTATGCCAATCCCCTTATGACCGTCATTTGTCCGGGATGCTGTACGCTGCCCCTCAAAGATATAGGGGAGCTGTTCTTCGTCCACGCCGTTCCCATAATCACGGACAGTAAAGGTAATACTGTCTTTTGATCCGCAGATGATAAGGTCGATGGGCTCCTGGCTGCCCGAATGGATAAAAGCGTTTTCCATCAGATTGATGAGCACCTGTTCGATCAGGGTGGGATCCATAGAGAGCATAAGAAAATCATTTGGCATGCTGACCCGGATGCGGATGTCCGGAAGCCGCTTTTTCAGCCGCTGTATGGCCTCGGAGATGACCTCCTCAACTACCTCGGGGGATTTCTTTACCTTATCCGTGGAGTTATCGTCGATCCGAGTGACTGTAAGCAGGTTTTCTACCATGTTGAGCAGCCACTGTGAGTCATCCTTAATATTGGATACAAGCTCTGTTCGTTCCTCATCCGAAAGCTCTGCATAATTTTCCAGATAAGAGGAAGACGAGCCGATGATGCTGGTCAGAGGCGTTCGCAAGTCATGTGATACTGCCCGCAGGAGATTGGCGCGCAGCTTTTCCTTTTCTGCATCTGCCAGAGCCTTCTCCCTGTCCGCCATGGCGTGGCGCTGTTTCTTCAGGGTAGTAGTTGTTGCGCTCGTGAGCAGTGAGATGGCGAGCATCCCGATAAACGTGATCGGAT
>CALWFY010000064.1 GCA_944377775.1 uncultured Mediterraneibacter sp. | reverse complement strand
TTTTTGTGCAAAGTTTCGTTCAGTTTTTTTACGTTGTGTTTCGCTACAGCATACTGGATAATCCATATTATTATAAATATTATAAGGAAAATTCCAAAGTAGCTTAAAACACCTTTCAGGCTATGCTTCATCCAATGCAGAACATAGGCTATTGGCATCATGATTACTGAAACAATCAAAAAGTAGATTCCGGACTGTTTGAAAAGCCCCCAATCATCTATCTCCCATATAACAGAAGCGGCGCCGAACCCAGAGCCCAGTATCCCGCTTAAAAGCGCCTGTATTAACACGGCATTGATTTCGCTTCCCATGGTGACCATCAATTCAGGCACGCACGGAGAATAATATCCGTTCGCCCATATTAAAGAAATCAATATTGATATCAGATATCCTATTGCAAGTCCAAGAGGGAACCCTAACATACTGCGTAAAACGATCTTTTTTTCATATTCATCACCTCATATTCCCAATATAGTTTTGATTTTTGAAACATATCGTCTTGAGACATAAGTTGTTGTGCCATTGACTAATTCAACGCAAATTGTGCCGGTAAAGCTTAAATCAAAGTTTCGGACTTTTTTTAAGTTAATAATTTCAGAATTTGATATGCGGACAAATTGGTTTGGATTTAATCGTTTTTCCATTTCATACAGTCTAAAACGTACGGTGTACTCGCCCTTATCCGTAACAGCAAATACTTTTCCTGCGTTGGCATAAACTCTGACTAAATCTTCTTGCTCTATTAGTTCGATTTTTTCGTTTTTGCTGCCGGAAATGATCTGTGGTGTTACTTCTGATAATTTAGATATCTGCTGTCATGGCAGCAGTCAATATAATTATTTTAGGTTTATCGTATGAACTGTCAATTTTTACCTCAATCTGCATGTTGGCTTCCTCCTTTCTGCAATGCCATTATATGAAAATGGGGAGTTGCCTTCAATAGATTTTCAATAGTCGGTTGACTATTGCCTATGAGTGGCCAGTATAAAACTATAAAAGCGGCAGAGAGCGCTGCATGCCGTAAATAGTGTCCATTCAAAAAACTTATGTTATAATATTTTTTTACTATATCTTTTAGTAAGAGTATCATACAGTGGAGGTATAAAGATGACCATAAAAGAACTGAATGAGCGATTTGAATTTCGGACCATTCGCCCCGAAGAAGCGGAGCAGGCGGTGATGATCGAGCAGATATGTTTTCCGCCAAATGAGGCGTGCTCAGAGGCAATGATGCGGGAAAGAGTGGAAGCAGTCCCGGATTTGTTTCTGGCTGCGGTCGACAGGGAAACTGGAAAGATTGCCGGTTTTTTGAACGGCATTGCTACAAATGAGGAGATTTTTCGGGATGAGTTTTTTACTGATGCAGGCCTGCATGATCCGGAAGGGGAAAACGTCATGCTCCTGGGGCTGGATGTGCTGCCTCAATACCGGGGACAGGGGTTGGCAAGAGAAATTGTCCGGCAGTATAAGCGCCGGGAATTGCAGCGCGGCAGGAAGGTGCTGATACTGACCTGTTTAAGCTCCAAGACTGAGATGTATGAGAAGATGGGATTTCATAACAAGGGTGTGTCCGGCTCAAGCTGGGGCGGAGAACAATGGTATGAGATGACGTGCAGATTTACAGCGGATATCTGATATGTTAAAATACAGGGGAACCGCGCGGGCATATGAGTGTACGACGGTGCCGGATGATACTCAGGAACGTTTTCAATTTATGGAATAAGCGATAAAAACAGGAGGAACACATATGATAACACTTAAAGAATACAGAGGGCATATCCGTAACTGGGAAGAACTCTGCGAGCGTCTTGACATTCCGCTCACGCTCACACGTGAGGAGCGGGAGGAGCAGATATTACTCCGGGCTTACGAGACATGGGGATATGAGATGGCAGATCACATGCACGGAATGTTTGCTTTTGCTCTGTGGGATGAGGAGGAGAAAAAACTTTTCTGCCTGCGGGATCAGTTCGGAACAAAACCGTTTTATTATTATGAGACAGCAGACGGGAACCTTCTCTATGGGACAACCATTCGTCAGATTATGGAACAGCCCGGGTTTGTCAAAGCGTTGAATGAGGAGATGCTCCAGCTCTATTTAAGTTTTACTTATGTGGCAGGTGAAAATACATTTTTCCGGGGACTTAAGAAGCTTATGCCGGGGCGTTATCTGATCTGGCAGAATGGAAAACTTACGATCAAACGCTACTGGATGCCGACGTTCCATCCGGATGAGCGAAAGTCTCTTGAGGACTGGGCGGATGAAATCCATACGACTGTAAAAGAGATCATGCCGGAGGTGAAGACTGCGGACGAGACGGCAGAATCATTCCTGTCGGGCGGCGTGGATTCTTCTTATGTGCTGGCGATGTCTGACGTGGAGATGACGGATTCCTGCGGATACGAGGAGGAGCGTTTTGACGAGTCGGTTCTGGCGAAACAGACGGCGGACATCCTGGGGCGGAAAAATTCCAGGTGTCTGATCACCCCCGAAGAGTATTTTGGCATTGTTCCCTATGTCATGTACAATATGGAGCAGCCTCTCGGCGATGCTTCGGCCATTGCATTTGCAATCGCGTGCAGGGCGACAGCAGAGCACACGAAGATATGCTACTCAGGCGAGGGCGCGGACGAGTTCTTTGGCGGGTACAACATGTACCGCAACGCAGAGCGCTACGGGGAGAATTTAAAGACATTTTATGTGGGCAATACGAACATCATGAAAGAAGATGAGAAGAAACGGATTCTCAAAAAATACGATCCCGATGTTCTGCCCATTGAGATCGCACAGCCCATTTATGAGGAGGCTGAGGGGCTTGATCCGCTGACGAAGATGTCAGATGTGGATATCCAGATATGGCTGGAGGGCGATATTTATCTGAATGTGGACAAGATGAGCCTTGCCGCAGGACTTGAAATCCGGATGCCTCTGACAGACAGAAGGATTTTCGATATTGCGTCCAGGATGCCGTCTAAGTATAAAGTGAACGAGGAGCAGAACAAAGTGGCTCTGCGCACAGCGGCGGCAAAAGTGCTGCCTGAGGAGATTGCGTTCCGCAAGAAGCTGGGATTTATCGTGCCGATCCGCATCTGGATGGCGGATGATCGTTACAACCAGGACGTGCGGGAGAAGTTTAACAGCCCGATGGCAGAGAAATTTTTTAATGTGGATGAAATCAAAGCGATCTTTGATGATTATGTAGGCGGTAATTCCGACAACTGGAGAAAAGTATGGACGATCTATACTTTCCTTGTATGGTATGAAGAATATTTTGTGAAACGCTGAGACCTGCCTGGAATCGGGAAAAGAGTGGGAAAAACGGCGGAACAGACAAAGGCATAAAGGAGTAATAAAAATATGATAATCGACACCCATGCTCATTATGATGATGAGCAGTTTGATGCAGACAGGGAGAGCCTGCTTGCGGAAATGAAAGCCGGCGGAATTGGATTGATTATAAACGCAGGCTCCACGATTGCTTCATGGGATAAGATCATAAAGCTGACAGAAGAATATCCGTTTATGTACGGCGCTGTCGGCGTGCACCCGGATGAAGCGGGAACCCTGGATGAGGAACAGTTTGGGAGAATGGAAGAGCTCCTTATGCGGGAGAAGATTGTTGCCGTGGGAGAGATCGGACTTGATTATTACTGGGATAAGGAGAGCCACGATCTCCAGAAAAAATGGTTCATCCGGCAGCTCGGGCTTGCACGCAGAAAGAATATGCCTGTCATCATACACAGCCGGGAAGCTGCAGCAGATACGTTTCAGATCATGAAGCAGCATGCACAGGGAATGAAAGCGGTCATACACTGCTATTCATACTCCGCAGAGATGGCGGCAGAGTATGTGAAGATGGGATATTACATCGGGGTGGGCGGCGTCGTCACCTTTAAAAATGCGAAGAAGTTAAAACAGGTGGTAAAAGAAATACCGCTGGAAAACATTGTGCTGGAAACAGACTGCCCGTATCTTGCGCCCGTGCCATTTAGGGGAAAGAGAAATTCTTCCCTGTATCTGCCGTATGTGGCGGAGGAGATCGCGGCGATCAAGGGCGTAACCGTAGAAAAAGTCATACAGCAGACAGAAGAGAACAGCAGGAAGCTGTACAATTTATAACGACTCGGACAAGGAAGCTGACCGATCCCTTTAAAGGAGGATTACTACATGAAACAGCCGACACTGGGCAATCCGCAGAACACGATAGAAGTTCTGCAGAAATATAATTTCGTATTTCAGAAAAAATTCGGGCAGAATTTTCTGATCGACACGCATGTGCTGGATAAGATTATTCGCGCGGCGCAGATCAGTCAGGATGACTGTGTGCTGGAGATCGGTCCGGGGATCGGGACAATGACACAGTACCTTGCGTGCGCCGCAAAAAAAGTTATCGCAGTGGAGATTGACCGGGCGCTTATTCCGATTCTTGAAGATACGCTGGATGGATACGATAATGTGCGGATTGTGAATGCTGATGTGCTCAAGGTAGATATCGCAAAGCTGGCGGAGGAAGAAAACGGCGGGAAACCGATCAAGGTGGTGGCGAATCTGCCCTACTATATCACCACGCCGATCATCATGGGGCTTTTCGAAAAGCATGTTCCCCTTAAAAGTATTACTGTCATGGTTCAAAAAGAGGTGGCGGACCGGATGCAGGTGGGCCCGGGGACAAAAGATTACGGCGCTCTGTCCCTGGCGGTTCAGTACTATGCCAAGCCTTACATTGTGGCAAATGTGCCGCCGAACTGTTTCATGCCAAGACCGAAAGTGGGGTCGTCGGTGATCAGGCTGGATCGTTATGGAACTCCTCCTGTGAAGGTTCAAGATGAAAAGCTGATGTTCCGCATCATACGGGCGTCCTTTAACCAGAGAAGAAAAACGCTGGCTAATGGGCTGAAAAATTCGCCGGAACTTGATTTTACAAAAGAGGAGATCGAGGAAGCGATACTGACTCTGGGAAAAGGCGGCAGTGTCAGAGGAGAGGCGCTGTCTCTTGAGGAGTTTGCCGCGCTGTCCGACTGCCTGAGCAAGATCAGAGAGGAATGAGTGTTCAGCCTGCACCACTCGAAAAACCGCACTGAACCGACATTCATAAATTTTTAATAGTCAGTTTATTGTGTAATTACTGCATTTTTAGTATAATATTAAGATAATACAGAGAAAAAAGAGAAGGAGGAAGGTCACATGGCAAAAGACATTGACAGCATTTTTTTCGATATTACTCCCGAGATACAGGAACTTGCGCTGAAGTGTGAGAAGAATAATGCGATTGACAAAGAACTGTACACCAAGTATGAGGTGAAGAGAGGACTGCGTGACCTGAACGGAAAAGGTGTTCTTGCCGGGCTTACAAATATTTCTGACGTCTGTGCATCTAAGATTGTCAATGGAGAGTCGGTGCCTTGCGAGGGAAATCTGTATTACCGGGGATATAACATCAAAGACCTGGTAAAGGGCTTTCTGGCGGCAAAACATCCCGGTTTTGAAGAAACAGCATATCTGCTTTTATTCGGAGAACTTCCCAATAAAAAAGAATATGAGGATTTCCGGAAGATGCTTGCGGACCGGCGCATGCTTCCGCCGAATTTTGTGCGTGATGTAATTATGAAAGCGCCGAGCCATGACATGATGAACAGCATTACAAGGAGTATCCTGCAGCTTTATTCATATGACAATAAGGCGGATGATACGAGCATTCCGAATGTTCTGCGTCAGTGTCTGAATCTGATCGCTCAGTTTCCGATGCTGATGGTCTATGGATATCATGCATACAATTACCGCAGAGGCGAAGATCTGTTCATTTATGCTCCCAAGCCGGAGTTGTCTGCAGCGGAAAATATTCTGATGATGCTGCGAGAGGACAGGAAATACACGAAGCTGGAAGCAAAAATTCTTGATATGGCCCTTGTGCTCCATATGGATCACGGCGGCGGAAATAACTCTACATTTACGACCCATGTGGTTACTTCCTCGGGTACAGATACTTATTCTACGATGGCTGCCGCAATGGCTTCTCTCAAAGGTCCGAAGCACGGCGGGGCAAACGTGAAAGTGACACAGATGTTTGAAGATATGAAAGCACATCTGACAGACTGGGAAAACGATGATCAGATCAGAGCATATCTGGAGGCGCTTCTCGACAAGAAAGCATTCGATAAGAAGGGGCTTATCTATGGAATGGGACATGCGGTTTATTCTATCTCAGATCCCCGTGCAGATATTTTCAAACGCTTTGTAAAGCAGCTTGCAAAAGAAAAACATCATGAAGCGGAATATGCGTTGTATGAAAAGGTGGAGCACATGGCTCCGGACATCATTGGAGAGAAACGCAGGATGTATAAAGGCGTTAATGCAAACGTTGATTTTTACAGCGGGCTTGTCTACAGCATGCTGGATCTTCCCCCGGCGCTGTACACACCGATCTTTGCTGCAGCACGAATCGTCGGATGGAGCGCGCACAGGCTGGAAGAGCTCAAAAATGTAGACAAGATCATACGTCCGGCATATAAACCTCTCGCCCCATACCGCGACTACATAACTTTAGATGACAGGTAAGCGCGTAACATGAGAGACGAGTTTTATTTCCCATCAAAGGACGGCAATACGGAAATCCACACAATGGAGTGGAAGCCGGAGGGTGAAGTAAAGGCTGTTCTGCAGATTTGCCACGGAATGATGGGATATATCAGGCGATATGATGAGTTTGCACAGTTCCTGTGCGATAACGGTTATTATGTTGTGGGAAATGATCATCTCGGACACGGCAAGTCCGTACAGGCAAAATCAGAATACGGATTTTTCCACGAGAAATATGGAAATGCCTGTGTGTTGGGAGATATGCATACACTTCGCCAGCGGACGATGAAAAAATATCCGGATGTGCCATATTTTATGCTTGGCCACAGCATGGGATCTTCGCTGCTGCGGCAGTATATACAGATGTATGGCAAAGGATTAAGCGGAGTGGTACTCATGGGGACTGTGGCGGATCATAATAAATCTGCCCTGCGTTTCGGGAAGAGGCTCTGTCGTGTGATGGCTGCGTTCCGCGGATGGCATTACCTGAGCAGTCTGGTCGATAAGATGGCCATCGGGTCTTACAATAAGAAGTATAAACAGCCGCGTACCCGCGCGGATTGGATTACCAGCGACAGGGAACATCTTGATGCCTATGTGTCGGACCCGCTCTGCTCGTTTGTGTTCACGGTAAATGCTTATTACAATATGTTTGCAGGCATGATCGGCATGCAGCGCAAGGAGAGCGTATACATGATTCCAAAAGGACTTCCCATACTGTTTGTTTCAGGTGCGGAGGACCCGGTCGGGAACTTTGGGAAAGGTGTCCGGAAGATTTATGAGAAGTATCGGGCGGCAGGCATACAGGACGTGACTCTCCGGCTCTATACGGGAGACAGACACGAGATTCTCAATGAGACGGACAGAGAACAGGTGTATGACGATCTGTTCGCATGGTTTGAGGCGCGCAGACAGAATTGAAAAGATTATAAAGGATGCACAGAAAACCCCCGTCAGCCATCGAGCTGATGGGGGTCTCTGTTTGATAAGCTGTTTTATATGGTTCGGGTGAGAAAACAAAAGTGCCCCAAAGGTGCCCAAAACGTCCAAAGCGGAGAGCCAAGAACAGCAAAAACCCGCTAACCACAAGGGCTAACGGGTTTCGTGTTTTATAGTTATCTAAAGGAATGAGGGACTATCGGATTGGTTTATATTGTGTTACAAAGTGTTGTAAAGCCCGGAATTGCGGGCTTTTTTTAATTGATGCACATATAAAGTATTATATTTATTTGTTCCGATTTGACCGAGATTTGACCGAAGCAGTTTGAAATGTTTCCATATTTACAAGGTTACATATTTACAATGTGTTTAATGGGTGGTATATTATAGATAGAAATTAGGCACTACTGATAGTTGGTTAGTCCAAATTTAATAAGTTACAAAAAAGTAACCGTATTCCTTTGGC
>CALWFY010000063.1 GCA_944377775.1 uncultured Mediterraneibacter sp. | reverse complement strand
TGGAGAATAAACATATAGAACTCCGTTACATCCTTCCAAAAGGAACGGATCTGAGGGAACTCGGGCTGACCGGCCAGTCCAGGCTGAATCTGGTCCTCAGCCACGTAAACTCCTCCCCTTGCGAGCTGCTTGGCAATAAAAGTCCGTTGGAACTGACGGAATTTATGTATCAGGATCTGTACGAAAAACTTCTGACTTTCGGTATCCATCCGATTGAAAAAGATCAGATTATTTTAAAACCGTACTTACTCAAGCAGAGAAACAAGTAAGGAAAACTACCTGATCAAAAACAACAGGCGGCTGTCAAAGAAAGTAAATACCATCCCCGACAAGTGGAATTTAGTCCTACACCCTTAAAAACACCGGCTAAAGTCCGCTTTTTTGTCATGTCCAAAAATCCTTTCTTTTTCAAGCGGCCTGTTGTTTGCTTCATTTAGTGTAACACTTATTTCTACTTAATAAAACAGAAAAAGCAGCAATTACTCATTTTTGTAAGAGTAATTGCCACTTTTGTTTTCACGCTTTTCAAAGTGGAAATAAACTTTTCACTTCAGCTCTTTTTTTATTATCTTTTTTTATCTTTTTTTATTATTTAAAAAACAACCCTGAGTCTATACAAAACCTTTACCTTTTATTATAATAAATATTTCAGGTGAATAACCAGACTATACACGGAGGAACTGATCAATGATGCACTCTTACAGACGAACGCTCAATGCCTGTTACATCGGATATGTCGTACAGGCAATCGTGAACAATTTCGTACCCCTTTTGTTCCTGACCTTTCAGAGCACCTACCATATTTCCATGAGCAGTATCACCATGCTGATCACAGCAAACTTTCTCATTCAGCTTCTGGTGGACTTCCTGTCAACAGGCTTCATTGACCGGATTGGGTACCGCGCCTCCCTGATCCTTGCCCATGCCTGTGCTGCCGCAGGACTTATTCTGCTGACCATTCTTCCCGAAATAATGCCGGATCCCTTTATGGGTCTTTTCCTTTCAGTGGCAGTCTACGCCCTGGGCGGAGGTCTTCTGGAAGTCCTGGTAAGCCCTACCGTGGAGGCGCTCCCCACTGAAAACAAAGAAAAAACAATGAGTCTTCTCCATTCTTTCTACTGTTGGGGACATGTGGCAGTTGTACTGATTTCTACTGTATTTTTCTCTCTTTTCGAGCTTGAAAGATGGAAGATCATGGCACTGCTCTGGGCTTTGGTCCCCGCCTTTAACCTCCTTGCTTTCTGCAAGGTGCCCCTCTGTTCTCTGATGGCAGAGGATGAAGAAGGTCTCCCTTTGACAGCTCTCTTTAAACGTCCTGATTTTTGGATTCTCATGGTCGTCATGACCTGCGCAGGCGCCAGCGAGCAGTCAGTCAGCCAGTGGGCTTCCACTTTCGCAGAACAGGGACTTGGCGTCAGCAAAAGTATCGGAGACCTGGCCGGTCCTATGTTCTTTGCCATATGCATGGGCAGCTCCCGTCTGCTCTATGGCATGATCGGGGAAAAACTAAACTTGAGAAAAGCCATGCTTTTAAGCGGCTTTTTATGCATCTTTTCTTACTGCGTGATCTCACTCTCACCCATACCGGCGCTGAGTCTGATAGGATGCGGCATCTGCGGATTTTCAGTCGGCATCATGTGGCCCGGCACGTTCAGTATCGCCGCTGTCGTTTTAAAAGGCGGAGGCACGACGCTCTTTGCCCTGATGGCGCTCGCCGGAGACCTTGGCTGTTCCGGAGGGCCGACCTTTGTAGGCCTGATTTCTGATCATGCAGGGGGCAATTTAAAATTCGGAGTACAGATGGCCATCATTTTTCCTGCGCTTCTGATCGCGGGAATCCTGCTGATCCGAAAATCCCACACACAGCCGTCAGCAGATATGTCCGGGCAGAACTCGCGATAAAACAGTATCCTGCCTTGCTATTTTCTGCTATTTATACTATACTGTCCACAGCGTCGACATCCCCGGCAGATGAATGTACATTGTAAAGGAGTAAACGTATGAAATTTATATATCCCGCGGTGTTCCGCAAGAAAGAAGACGGAGGTTACCACGCATTTTTCCCTGATCTGGAGTACTGTGAAGCATCCGGCGACACACTGGATGACGCCATCGACAATGCCAATGAAGCAGCCAGAAACTGGCTTACCGTAGAACTTGAGGAAGACGACCCCCTCCTGCCCTATGTCTCTGATCACGAAGACATTGAGGTGGAGGAAGGGGATATCATCAGAAATATCTCCGTAAATATCAGGTTTTACGAAGGCTGGGACGAGTAAGGACATACATGGCAAGCCCAAGGGGTACTGTGGCCAGCAGCGCCGGATAAAACAGGGCGATATGCAGATTTCCATAGAGAAAGCCGCCGATAAGAGGTCCCAGTGTCATCCCCAAATCCAGACCAATATAGTATGTGCTGTTGGCCAGTCCTCTCTTCTCTTTCCCTGCCAGAAGTATGGCTGTGGACTGGCAGACAGAACTCATGATTCCGTAGCCTCCGGCCATAAACAGGGCGGCAAAAAACATAACAAGATTATTCTTCATCCACCCCAGCAAAAGGATTCCCATAAATGCACTTGCCGAACACCCAAATAAAAATATTTGAAAAGGCAGCCTGTCAAACAGGCTTTTCAGACACAGCCGGAGCACCAGAAGAACTGCTGCATACAGAGGGAAAAAGAGACTGACTGATACAGGAAGCCCTCTCTCCTCTGTATAACTGACAATGAAAGACTGTGTCGCACAATAGGGAATGGCGAACAGCATAATGATGGCTGCCACAGGCAGTACATTTCTATCCACGATCTGTATCTTTTTCTTCTCTTTTTCTTCACTGACTGATTCAGGCTCTCCCCTGTCACTTATAAACTGTATGACCACCCCGGTAAGGACAGAAAAGAACAGTCCGATCCCAAAGGCTGCCCGGTATCCGAACACCTGGTAAACACTCACCCCGATACCCGGCGCAACCGCCATGCCCAGTGCGTTCATCATTCCGTATACACCCATTCCTGATCCCACTTTCTCCCTGGGAAGCATGTTAGACATCCAGGTGGACATGCAGACCGAACAGCAGGCGAATCCCACTCCATTGACAATTCTGGCAAGCGCCACCACAACCGGTGACACAGCCGTAATATATCCGATACATGCCAGCGACATAAGGCCTGCGCCAATAAAAGACACCTTATATTTACTGATCTTATCCGCCAGATTTCCCACAAACGGACGGCACAGCAGGGCACACAGATTCATCATGCCTCCGATCGCGCCCATCAGTTCGGCGGACGCGCCAATGCTCTCAGAAAATCCTGTAATAAGCGGGGTTACCAGCATCGGGCTTGCAAAATAAAAAAAACTGGCCGCCAAAATCAGCACAATATCTTTTGTGTACATGCTTTTCTTCATGCTCTTTCACTCCTCTTTACAGCTCTCCATATAATATAGTATGCCGTGTTCCCGGCGGAGCGTTTGTGGGAATAATTTCCTCATGTCAGAAAGGATGCTGCAAAATACATCTTTCTCATACAGGTAAACATCCCAAAATATTTGAAAACTTTAATACCTGTAACATACGATATCCGCAGGACTGTGACTGCGTCGCGGCTTCGGGGCCGCTTCGCTCTACTTGCCGCTCACGCAGCACAGTCCTGCGGATATCTTGTTTTACGAAAACAGAAGTTTCAATATACTTTCAACTGTCGGTCTGTACAGGCAAGATATATTAGCACTATCACCTCGAGTCGGCAGGCGCTTCCGACAGGGAGTTTCCATCGCAGCAGCAGAAATACAAGTTTTCTAGCTTGAGTAAATAAGTTCCCGGAAACTGTATCGTATAAGCAAAACTTTAAGTGAGAGTGTTCTGAAAAGCATTTGAGGGGGATGTTAGGCAGAGGCAGATGAAGTCCCTTTGGACGAACATCTGCCTCTGGCGTTACATACTCCCAAATCTTTGAAGTAAAACGGAACGGTTTTGCGTTATGATACAGATTCCGGGAACGTATCTTGATCTATGTCACAAAGATGTATTCTGCTTTTCTTCTGCAGTAACCGCCAGCCCCAACTCTTCAAGCTGCTTTATGTCAGCCGCAGTAGGAGCCTGAGTCATAAGACAGGATGCATCTTTTACTTTCGGGAAAGCGATCACATCACGAATGCTGTCCTGTTTTGCCATAAGCATAACAAGACGATCCAGACCGTAAGCCAGTCCTGCATGAGGCGGAACCCCGTATCTGAACGCGTCCAAAAGGAACCCGAACTGGCTGTACGCCTGCTCTTTTGTAAATCCGAGCACTTCGAACATTTTCTCCTGAATCTCATTCTGATGGATTCTCACACTTCCGCCGCCGATCTCATTTCCATTAAGCACGATGTCATATGCTTTTGCACGCACTTTCCCCGGCTCGTTGTCGATAAGGGATAAATCCTCCTCCATCGGCATGGTGAACGGATGATGCATTGCCACATAACGGTTCTGCTCCTCACTCCACTCAAGAAGCGGGAACTCAGTGATCCAAACGAAGCGGAACTCATTCTTGTCCAGAAGCTCCAGCTCTTTGGCCAGCTCGACACGGAGCGCTCCCAGAGAATCCCACACGACTTTATTCTTGTCTGCGGCAAAGAGGAGTAAATCTCCCGGTTCTCCGCCCATAGCGCTGATAAGAGCAGTCATTTCTTCCTCGCTCATGAATTTTGCAAAAGAAGACTTCACGGAACCGTCTTCCTGAAGTGCGATATAAGCAAGTCCTTTTGCGCCGTAATCTTTCACAAAAGCTGTCAGCTTGTCGATCTTCTTTCTCGGCATGGCTCCTTGGCCTTTGGCATTGATGCCCCGCACACTTCCGCCGTTTTCGATGGCTCCTGTAAACACACCGAAGCCGCAGCCTTTTACCACATCCGTCACATCCGTAAGTTCCATGCCAAAACGAAGGTCCGGCTTGTCAGAACCAAAACGGTCCATGGCTTCCTGCCAGGTCATGCGCTGGATCGGAAGCTGTACATCCACATCCAGTACTTCCTTAAAGAGCTTCGCAAGATATCTTTCATTTACATCAATCACATCATCCACATCCACAAAGGACAGCTCCATGTCGATCTGGGTGAACTCAGGCTGACGGTCCGCACGCAGGTCCTCGTCACGGAAACATCTCGCGATCTGGATATAACGGTCAAACCCTGAACACATCAACAGCTGTTTATACAACTGAGGGGACTGGGGCAGCCCGTAGAAACAGCCCTGATGTACACGGCTGGGCACAAGATAATCTCTGGCGCCCTCCGGAGTTGTCTTTCCGAGCACCGGGGTCTCCACCTCCAGGAATCCTTCCTCTGAAAAGAACTGACGGGTCAGTGTCATCACCTGGCTTTTCATCATCAAATTGCGCTGAAGATCAGCTCTTCTCAAATCGAGGTAACGATATTTCAGACGCACTTCTTCTTTTGTCTTTGAGTTCTCTTCAATCGGGAACGGAGGCGTCATGGATTCAGAAAGAATGCGCAGTTCCTCCGGTATCACCTCAATCTCTCCTGTAGAAATCTTATCGTTGACCGCGCCTGACCGTCTTGCAACCTGTCCTACAATGGCCACTGTATACTCAGAGCGCAAAGACGCAGCTTTCTCAAGAACTGTCTGCCCTGTCTTGCCTTCCTCACACACAACCTGGATGATTCCGGAACGGTCGCGCACGTCCACAAACACCAGACCGCCCTTATTTCTGTTCTTCTGCACCCATCCCATGATGGTCACTTTCTCACCGATATTTGCCGCCGAGAGCTCACCGCAGCGGTGAGTTCTCTTTAAGCCCTGCATTGATTCAGCCATTGTACACCTCCGTAATTTCTGTATATCCCTGTTCTGCAAGCTGTTCCTTCTGGAACTTCTTGTTCTTCTTCATATTGGCGATCATCACCTGATACCCGTTTTCACGTTCCTGACGTGCCTGGGTCAGCACCTGGAGAAGTTTCTCATTCGGCAGGTTTTTCTCCAGCAGAAATGCTTTTTTCGCTCTGCTTGTGGGCACCTGGTATCCTCTTTCTAAAAGCAGCATGACGATTCGCTCAAATCCGATGGAAAATCCTACCGCAGGCGTATCCTGTCCTGTGAATTTCCCGATCATCTCATCATAGCGTCCGCCGCCGCCCACGCTTCCTCCGAACTCATCCATGGATATCTCAAAGATAGTTCCCGTGTAATAGGACATTCCGCGCACAAGAGTCGGGTCAAAGCTCATCTTAAACTCCGCTTCTTTCTGGCTCTCCACGCTGGTAATAATCATTTCCAGTGAATCTGCTGCTTCAGGCGCAAGATACCCTTCCAGTTTCTCCTTACACTTGCGGACACCTTCCACGTCGTTCGTAATCTCTTTAAAAAGCGCGAGATACCTTTCCACCGATTCTTCCGCATAACCATTCTCCTTTAGCTCTGCCGCCACGCCGCCCAGACCGATCTTGTCCATCTTATCAAGAGTGATGAACACACTGTCATAATCTTCCTCCCTAAATCCGCTGTAAGCCGCCATAGCTTTTAAGAAACTGCGGTCATTGATACGGATGGTGAAATTTTTAAAATCCAGCTTTCCGAGAAGGGTGGTTGTCGCAAGTATCAGCTCAATCTCCGCCAGATTGGACGGATCGCCTAAAATATCAATATCACACTGCATGAACTGGCGGTAACGTCCTCTCTGGGGGCGATCCGCTCTCCAGACATTACCCATCTGAAGTGCCTTAAAAGGGGAGGGAAGCTCATTTGCATGATTCGAATAATACCTGGAAAGCGGCACTGTCAGATCATAGCGAAGTCCGCCGTCCACAAGGTCCGATTCTTCTTTGGACTCGTCGATTTTCAGCTTTTCTCCTCGTTTTAATATTTTAAAGATCAGCTTTTCATTATCCCCGCCCTGTTTGCTGCACAGATTCTCTATGTGCTCCACACAGGGAGTCTCCATGGAGGAAAATCCGAATGCCCTGTATGTGTCCTTTATAAGTCCGATCACATAATCCCTGATCTCCATTTCTGCAGGCATGATATCTTTCATACCTGTGACAGGTTTTTTCTTCAGCGCCATAGCCACTCTTCCTTTCGTTCTATCATCTCATCAATCCGTTGGATGTATTCTGTTATATTCTTTACGTTCTCCACATGGACAAGGTCGATTTTCTTCCCGCTCTCTGTCCGGATGGGAGAGTCGAGCAGTATCTTCGTGGACGCGCCTGCGCCCGCCGCCAGTATCGTCTGCTTTTCTTCCATAATCAGTATATTGTATATTCCCGCTTTTTCAAGCTCTGCATACCCTACATTCTCAAAATTTCCAGCGATATTTTTCTGCCTGTACAGATAATATGGTTTCAGCTCCATTCTCTGAGCGCTCTCTGATGCAAGCTCCACCATCCGGGTAATCTCTGAATGCATATCCATCGTCCTGCCTTCCTGCCCGAACTTTGCTGCCCGCTTGATGGCAAGGGCATGGACAGTCAGGCTGTCGGGATGCATTGCTTCGATCTTTGAGAGGGTGTCCTCCATGTCCGCCGCCGTCTCCCCCGGAAGTCCGGCGATCAGATCCATATTAATATTGTCAAATCCCAGACAGCGCGCCAGAGCATATGCTTCCACCACATCCTCAGCCCTATGTTTTCTCCCGACCCGGTCCAGTGTTTTCTGCTGCATTGTCTGAGGATTGATGGATATCCTTGTCACAGGAAATCTTCTCAGGACTGAAAGTTTTTCCTCAGTAATACTGTCAGGCCGCCCTGCCTCCACAGTAAATTCTGCCGCCCTGCTCAAATCAAAGTTCTCATCCACCGTGCTCAGCAGCCGGGCAAGCTGATCCGGTTCCAGCGTGGTGGGCGTGCCGCCTCCGATATACACTGTGTCCGGACATCTTCCTGCCGCCATCTTTCCGAGGGCACGGATTTCTTTGATCAGCGCTTCCAAGTATGCCTCCACCCTGTCCTTCCACTCTCCGATAGGCGAAGAACTGAAAGAACAATAGGAACACACACTGGGACAGAACGGAATGCCCACATACAGGCTGAACCCTCCCTGACAGTTCAGCCTCCCGATCAGTTCTTTCTCCCTGCAGGCGATCTCATAACTTAATTTTGCCTTCTCCTCTGTGACAAAATATTCATCCCGGAGAAATCCTGTTATCTCCTCACAGTTCTTTCCGGCTTCTAACATCTGCATGGCGAGCTTGGTAGGCCGCACTCCCGTAAGCGTTCCCCATGCCAGAGTCCGCCCGGTTTCCTCTGCCAGAAAACAGTAGACCCTGCGGGTAACCGCACGTTTCTCCGCCTGGATCAGCTGCTCCTGAGTCAGCGCTTCTGCATCCCCTGCACTTTCAAGTTCTCCTCTGATATCCTCCGACGCAAGGGAAAAGCAAGACCCTCCCGGCAGTCTTAAGGCTGCAAGAGATTCTTGCTTTTCATCAACTTTCTGCTCGATTTCCTCATTGGGGAAAAATGCTTTTGTAATATGATATACATTATAAATAAATTTATTTTTTTTACACGCAATCTTGATCATGGTTTCTGTCCCTATAAAAATGGATTATAGTTCTTCTCATACCCGATGATTGTCTCTTCCATATGCCCCGGATACACTTTTGTCTCCTCCGGCAGCACCAGCAGTTTCTCTCTGACAGAATTCACAAGCTGTCCCATACTTCCTGTGGGCAGATCAGTGCGCCCCACAGAACTGTGAAAGAGGGTATCGCCGCTGAACAGAACATTTTCTTCAGGCATATGATAACAGCATCCGCCAGCAGTATGCCCCGGCGTAGCGATTACCTGAATAACAACCCCTGCAATTTTAAGATTCTGTCTGCTGCTTAAATACTGTGCGTCCGAAAAAGTGTACGGCTGTCCGAGCATGGATGCGGAAGCATTGAGCTGTGCGTTTTCCAACAGTTCCTTCTCTGCTTCGCAGGCGTAAACCGGAACCGGAAACTCTCTTAAGAATCGGTCCAGCCCCATGATATGATCAAAATGTCCATGGGTCAAAAGCACTGCTTTCACAGTCAGCCCGGCATTCTTTATATGACTGATTAGTTCCGGCGGACACGCCGCCATATCTATGACAAAGCATTCTTTCGTCTCCTCGTTGCTCACGATATAGCAGTTCGTCCCTACCGGACCGAGCACAAATTTCTCTATCTTCATTCCGTTCTTTTCCTTTCTGCCACAACAGTATCCACATCACCCGGCTGTTCGCTCAATGTCAAGGACGCCCTCCACCTGACGCAGTTTTTCGATCACCGCATTCAATTCATCGCGCCCGTGCACAATAAAACCAGTATCAATGGTCGCCGTTCCTTTCTTGCTGGTGCGGATATTCATGGACTTCACATCAATCTTCGCCTCTGTGAACACTTTAGACAGATCCATCAGCATTCCCTGACGGTCGTTGGCATACATCTTAAGCTCTGCCAGATACTGTCCGCTGCCCTCTGAATCCCCGGTATCTTCCCACTCAGCGTCGAGCAGACGGCCTCTCTCTGCATCAGAAAGATGAAGCATGTTCACACAGTCTGTCCTGTGGATGGACATACCTCTTCCGCGGGTGACAAACCCTACGATCTCATCTCCCGGCACAGGATTACAGCACTTGGAGAACCGGACCGCCATATCGTTGATTCCCTTGACTACAATACCGCTCTTTGATTTGGCAATATGAACCTTTCTGCTGTTTGCCTCAGAGATTTTTTCAAGGATCGTCTCGTCCGTGATTTCTTTCTTATGTTCTTTCTGATATTCCTCAAAAAGGCGGTTTACGACCTGGCCTTCTTTCAATCCGCCGTGCCCGATTGCCGCAAGGACTGCATCCCAGTCTCTGAATCCGTATTTTTTCTGCACGATCTGCATATACTTGGGCCTTAAGATATCCTGCAGATTAATGGATTTGCTCCGGCAGTAAGATACGATCAGCTCCTTGCCCCGGATAATATTATCCTCTTTGAATTCTTTCTTAAACCACTGGTTGATCTTGTTCTTTGCCTGGGTACTCTTAACAATATTCAGCCAGTCCCTGCTGGGTCCCCTGGAATTTTGGGAAGTCAGAATCTCAATTCTGTCCCCATTCTGTATCTTGTAATCAATATTAACCAGTTTCCCGTTGACACGGGCTCCCACCATCTTATTTCCTACCGCACTGTGGATTGCATAGGCAAAATCCACCGGGGTTGAACCATTTGGCAGATTTTTTACATCCCCGTTCGGCGTAAAGCAGTACACATCTTCCGCAAACAAGTCCAGATCACCTTTTAACAGGCTTAAGAACTCCCGGTTGTCAGACATATCTCTCTGCCATTCAAGAATCTGACGCAGCCAGTTTAACTTGGCCTCCTGGGCCTCCATGCTTTTTGCCGCATCCGCACCCTCTTTATATTTCCAGTGTGCCGCAATACCGTACTCAGCAGTCTTGTGCATCTCCTCTGTACGGATCTGAATCTCAAAAGGCTGTCCCGACGGACCCATCAGCGTCGTATGGAGGGACTGATACATGTTCGGCTTGGGCATGGCAATATAATCTTTAAAACGCCCCGGAATCGGAGTGTACATCTCATGGATCACGCCCAGAGCCGCATAACAGTCTTTTACAGAGTCCACTATAATGCGCACTGCAAACAGGTCATATACCTGATCCAGCGTTTTATTCTGATTTACCATCTTTTTATAGATGCTGAAGAAATGCTTCACCCGTCCATACACTTTTGCAGTAATATGGGCGTTTGTCATATGACTTGAGACTTCTGCCACAATCTGCTGGACAAACTCTTCCCTTTCCGTTTTCCGGGCATTTAAGTCTTTCACAAGCTGGTAGTAAACATCCGGCTTCCAGTATTTGAGGGACAGGTCGTCAAGCTCTGTCTTAATGCGGGAAATACCAAGCCTCTGGGCAATCGGGGCATAGATGTCCATGGTCTCTCTTGCTTTTTCCTGCTGCTTTTCCGGAGTCATGAACTCCAGTGTGCGCATATTATGGAGACGGTCCGCAAGTTTTATAATGATAACACGGATATCCTTTGCCATGGCGAGAAACATCTTTCTTAAATTCTCCGCCTGTACTTCCAGCTTATCCTGTGAATAACTGAGCTGTCCTAATTTTGTGACGCCGTCCACAAGAAGGGCGACTTCTTCCCCAAACTGATCTGTGACATCATCCAGTGTCATCTCTGTGTCTTCCACTGCATCATGAAGCATGCCTGCCACGATCGTCTCTTTATCCATCTCAAGGTCTGCGAGTATGATGCCGACCCAGAGGGGGTGGATAATATACGGCTCCCCGGATTTACGCACCTGATCTTTATGTGCTTCCTTCCCGATTCTGTACGCCTTCTCGATCATAGAGATATCCGCGGACGGATGGTATTTTGTCACTCTTTTTATAAGAGCCTGGTAAAGCTCTTCCGGGTTCTGATAATCTTCGGGCGCTTTCACCGCATGGCCATCCACGATCTCAAGATTTTTATTCAACTGTTCATATTCCAGCGTCCCTGCCATACCAGTCACCCCTTTCCTGTTCTCTTTTCTGACACTAAGAAGGATGCCGTCTTCTATTCGAGCATCCTATCATAAGTCTATAATAGTATTATTATATCATTAATCCCCTGTTTTTCAAACATTTTTCTGTGTCAGTTCTACATTTTCCGCAGTCAGGAGGCTGCAGTTCTCACTTTCAATTACGACTGCTGGTAATTTACGATGGTAATCTGTATGGTACGCCGCCCCATATATTCGTTCACTGTCGGATAATAGGTAAACGACATTCTCTTTTTTTCTTCCATCATTTTCAGACATGCTTCCACATCTCCAAAATACACTGCATCCATCTGATTTCCCTGTTCGTCTTCAAGACGGCACTTAAGGACGTTGCGGTTTTTCCCGAAAATCCGCGGGCTGATCACCCGAAGATTTTTCTCTGCAAACAGCGGCTTCTGATTTCCTTTCCCAAAAGGCTCCAAAAGCTCCAGTTCTTCTATAAGTTCCTCCGTGATGTAGGGAAATGGAAGCCGCATGTCGATGGACACTTTCATCCTGAGGTCTTCTTCCGTCAGATCGCAGAGCTCATTGATCGTCCCACGGAACCGCTGTACATTGCTTTCTTCAAGAGACAGCCCTGCCGCCAGTTTATGTCCGCCGAACTTTGTAAACAGCGCCCTGCACCTGCACATCTGGGCAAACATGTCGTAAGCCTCTATGGAGCGTCCCGACCCTTTCACTCCGTCTTCTGCTTTTGTCAGCACAAAGGCCGGCCGGTAATATCGTTCCCTGATTCTTCCTGCAATAATTCCCGCAATACTCTCATGACAGTCGGGCAGGTAGACGACTAGCACCCTGTCATCTTTTAAGGAAGTAGTCTCTATCATGTTGACAGCTTCCGCCACTCCCCGCTCCGTCATCTCTTTTCTGCTGTCATTGAGCGCTTTTAAGTCTTCAGCCAGCATGACCGCATCCCGCCTTGTCCGGGCATTTAAAAGCTCCAGAGCCCGCTTTGCCGTATCCAGCCGCCCGCTGGCATTGATACACGGACCTAAAACGAATCCGATATGATATGTATTGAGCCGCTCCACGTCTATTCCCGTACATTCCATCAGCGCTTTTAACCCCGGATTCTGTGTCCGTTTGAGCATTTCAAGCCCCTGTTTTACAAAGATACGGTTCTCGCCGTTTAAATCCATCACGTCTCCCACCGTGGCGATAGCTACATTCTCCATCAGATAATCCATATCCTCCGGATCTTTCTGCATCACGTTGTAAAGTGCTTCGACCAGTTTATAAGCCACCGCTGCCCCGCACAGCCCTTTGAAAGGATAGGAGCAGTCCGGTCTGTGGGGATCAACCACTGCGTCCGCCTGGGGAAGGAGATATTCTTTTTCTCTGTTCATTTCTATATAGGGCACTTCGTGATGATCTGTCACAATGATTGTCAGTCCGTTCTTCCTGCCGTAGCTGATCTCCTCTGCTGCAGCAATCCCGTTGTCGCAGGTGATGATCGTATCAATCCCGTCTGCGATCGCCCGGTCAATGAGCATCCGGTTCAGCCCATACCCGTCCCTGATCCGGTCAGGAATGTCTGTATCCACATCCGCGCCAAGCCCCGAAAGCCCCTCCTGAAGAATATAAGTGGCATTCGCCCCGTCAATATCATAATCACCGATCACACGAATCCGCTTCTCTTCTCTGATCTTCTCAGAAAGTATCTCCACTGCCCGATCCATGTCCTGCATCAGCATCCCGTCATGCAGATCCGCGATCGTTCCATTCAAATAGAAATCAATCTCCTCATCCCCGATGATATCCCGATTTCGGATAAGACGTGCCAAAATCGGGGAGATGTGATATCTCTCCCCGATTGCGTTGAAATCTGCTTTTTTCATTGTGATAAACCAGCGTTCCATTATCTTCTCTTTTTCTTCTTTTTAGACTTAGATTTCTTTCCCGAATTATTCTTTGTTCTGCCGGCATCTGCTTTGTCCGCAGTGCTGTTCTCTTTTTCTTTATCCGAAACAGCCTCGCCTACTGCCGCGACTATAGATTTCACCGGCTTTGCTTTCACGCCTTTCATCTTCATTGTATACCAGAGTGCTCCTGTGATGCACACGGATGAATAAGCGCCGCAGACGATACCCACCATCAGAGGCAGGGCGAACTCCCTGATTGAACTTACACCCATCACATACAATACAGCGACAGTGATAAAAGTAGTCAGGGAAGTATAGATACTTCTTGTCAGTGTCTGGGTAATACAGCGGTTCACCAGCTCTTTTAAATCCGCAGCCGCGCCTGATACTTTCAGCTCTTCCCTGATACGGTCAAATATAACGATAGTTGCGTTGATAGAGTATCCTACGATGGTCAGCATACATGCGATAAATGTATTGCCCACGGACACTCTTGCGATCACATAGAAAGCAAGTACAACGAGCACGTCATGTACAAGAGCAAGCACAGCACTTGTCGCAAACCGGATATCCTTAAATCTGAACCAGATATACAGCAGCATACAGATTGTAGCCACGATGACTGCCACGGCCGCGTCTGAGCGCATCTCGGAACTTACGGTTCCGCTGATATTTTCTGTCAGGATTTCTTCTGTCACACCATACTCATCCTGCATATAGGAGGCAAATTCTTCTCTCTGCTCCAGGTTCAGAGTCTGGCTCTTAAATACAACCTGATTTTCTCCCTTTACAGTCTGTACCTGAATGTTTTTATCCCCTGTGATCTCCTCCAGGTCCGGCACCATCTGACTGTCCACTTCCTCCAGAGTATACTCTCTGTCAAAAGTCACGGTCGTAGCTGTTCCGCCCGCAAAATCAAGACTGTAGTTCATGGCCCCCACGCCGCGCGCTTGATTGATGCCCATTACCACAAATCCGCTGACACACAGCAGAGCGGAAATAATAAAGAACACTTTGCGTTTTCCGAGAAAGTCGATCGGTTTTCTCGGAGCTTTGACGCGCCCGTACACTTTCGGATTCCGGATACCGACAGCATAAAAGGCGTATACTATAAGCCTTGTGATCACCAGCGCTGTGAGCATGGACACCACGATGCCAAGAGCAAGCGTCTGAGCAAATCCCTTCACCGGACCGCTTCCCCTGAACCAGAGCACTGCCGCAGCGATCAAAGTCGTGATATTTCCGTCAAGAATGGCGGACATCGCCTTGTGGAAACCGACTTTCAAAGCCCCTTGTACAGAAACTCCTGCTGAAAGTTCCTCCTTAACACGGGCAAAGATGATCACGTTGGCATCCACAGCCATACCAATACCCAGAATAATACCCGCAATACCCGGAAGAGTCAGCGTGATATCATACGCATTGAGAAGCACAAGGATAAGCCCTGTGTAGATCAGAAGTGCCAGACTGGCCGCAAATCCCGGAAGCAGGTATACAAAGCACATGAATACACACACGATCGCAAGTCCGATCGCTCCTGCCATAAGGCTGGTGCTGACCGCCTCCTCACCGAGCTGCGCTCCCACAACCTTGGAACTGATCTCCTCCAGTTCCAGATTCAGGCCGCCGATGCGGATCGTGGAAGCAAGGTTTTCCGCCTCCTCGTAAGTCATTCCGGCACCTTCTATCTGAGCCTGTCCGTTCTCGATCACAACATTGACCTTGGGAACACTGATCAGCTCTCCATCATAATAGATCGCAATCGTATCCTGGCCATTGTTGTATGCTTCTTCTGTAGCATCGGCAAAAGCAGCCGTTCCTTCCTCATTCAAAACCAGATCGACTCCGTATGCATTGGCACCGGTAGTCTGCTCCTGATAAGTGCCTGCTGACGCAGACTTTACTTCAGCTCCGGTCAGGACAACAGAATCTGTTTCCTGGAGTTCTTCGATATCTTTTGTGAGCACATACTTTCCTTCAGAATCAAGGGTGTAGTTCTCATTTCCCTCGCTGTCATAATGTTTGATAAAATACAGAGAACCCGGCTGTCCCAGCTCCTCAAGAATCGTGTTGGCGTCCTCGACTCCCGGAATCTCAATGCTGATACGGTTGTCACCTTCCTGGTACGCCTGAGCCTCCGTGCTGTACTGCTCCACACGTCTCTGCATTTTATACACTGTATCGTCCATATCTTCCTGGGATGGAGTCTCGCCTTTCACCTGATAGGTAATGCTCACACCGCCCTCAAGATCAAGTCCCAGATTGATATTTCTTGCTGCGCCCATCCCCTCAGAATCCAGGCCGTAAATTGTAGTCACGCCCAGCAGGACCATCAGAGCCGCTACAAGAATCAGACTTAATATACCTTTGCTCTTTTTCATGGTTGTTCATTCCCTTCCGTCTATTAAGCTCTATTCATCTGCCAAAGCAGCCTTTATCATGATCGCGCACTCCACACGCTTTCTCTCCATCTTACAGCTTACCTCATAAATGTCGTTGATCGTGTGATGGAATTTATAGGAGTTTGCCATACAGCCGCCGCTGCAGTAAAATCTGGCAAAACATTTTTTGCAGCTTTCCTTTGAATACACGCTGCATCCGCGAAATTCATCCGCGATCTCCGGACGGATGATTCCCTCGTCCACATTCCCCATAAGGAATTCTTCCTGCCCTACAAACTGATGGCACGGATAAAGATCGCCCCATGGAGTCACCGCCAGATACTCTGTTCCCGACCCACATCCGGACAGCCTCTTGGACACGCACGGTCCGCCTTCTAGGTCGATCATAAAGTGGAAGAAATTAAATCCCCGTCCGCTTTTCTCCCTGTCCACCATGATTTTCGCCAGCTTATCATACTCTGCAAAAATCTTCGGAAGGTCTTCTTTTTGAATCGCGTAAGAATCCGTATCCTCTCCCACTACCGGCTCGATAGATATCTGTTCAAATCCCAGGTCTGCAAAATGCAGGACATCCTCGGAAAAGTCCAGATTATTCCGCGTAAATGTACCGCGTATGTAATATTTCTGCTGATTCCTGCTCTGTGCAAGTTTCTGAAATTTCGGAACGATCAGATCATAACTGCCTTTTCCATTGCGGAAAGGACGCATCCTGTCATTTACCTCTTTTCTTCCGTCAAGACTTAGAACCACGTTGTCCATTTCCCTGTTGACAAACTCCTGAACCTCATCATTTAAAAGTACACCGTTGGTTGTCAATGTAAAACGAAAATGCTTATCATGCAGCTTCTCCTGCTCTCTTCCGTAAGCCACCAGGTCTTTTACCACCTGCCAGTTCATCAGAGGTTCTCCGCCAAAGAAATCCACCTCCAGGTTCCTTCGTTTTCCTGAATTTGCGATCAGGAGATCCAGGGCTTTTTTCCCCACCTCAAAGGACATGAGTGCCCTGCGTCCATGGTATTCGCCCTCCTCGGCAAAACAGTATCGACATGCAAGATTACAGTCATGAGCTATGTGGAGACAAAGTGCTTTTACTACTGTTTTCCTCTGTTTTACCTCACCAATATAATCTTCATAGACATCCCGGGTAAACAGCCGTCCCTGCCGGGTCAGCTCAATCACTGCCTCCAATATGTCATGTATATCTTCTTCCTTATAAATATCGCCAAACTTCTCCCGAAGCCCGGAAGCAGTTTCAGGCGCTGCCAGTGTTTCCGGAGTGTGGAACTCATTCTGCTCCTCGAGCGCCCCGATCACGTCGTATGCCGCCTTGTCCACCACATGGACAGCACCGCTGTTCACGTCAAGGACAATGTTATATCCGTTGTTCTGATACAGATGTATCACAAAAGTACCTCTCTTTCTCAGGAAACAAGCATAAGGCAGCGGCCATGATTACCGCTGCCTTCCCCCTTGTTTTCTTGTAACCGTAATATTTTTATTTTCTGTTTTCACAAGTCTGATTTCCAACAGTACAAGATGTCTTACATGCTGACTGACATGATGTCTGGCACTCTCCGCACCCGCCTTTTTTCACTGTATTGTTCAATGTCTGTGTATTTAATGTCTTAATGTGTTTCATGTCCTGTCCTCCTAATATTCTTCAATATATTGCTCGGAATATTATATCACAGGTTCATGGTATTGGGAACCCCTTTTTTCATGACACCATACCGCCCAGCATCCCGCCTCCGGCGCACAGTGCCAATGTGGTCAGCACATTGGTCACAGCTCCCTGAAGAGAGTGGTATACCCCCATAGAGATCAGAAGCAGGAGAACAAAATACAATATCCCCGCAAGCAGGCCCCACAGGAACTTTTTCACTTTCATCAGTTTTCCTGCCACAAACCCCCCGGAAAATGTGGAGATCACATATGTCAATATAATACCTGCATTCACATTTCCCTCAGAAAGCCCCAGTTTATATAAAAGCAACGTCAGTACAAGGAGCATAATCCCTGTTACAATATAGGCGCACAAAAGCGCTTTCAGCATTTGAGCCGCCATTTGCTGCACACCCTGTCTGCCCGTAGTTTTTTTCTCCATCTTTCTTCCTCCCGGTTTCAAACATCTCAATGATTCTTTGTCCTGCTGATAAATCTTATGTTTGTCCGTAAGGATTTATTCCATTTTATGACCCCATCTGACGCCCGAGAAAGTCTGCTGCACTGTACGCCACCCGCTGTTCTACTTCCCCGAATTTCTTTTTTTCATCCTTATTAAGCAGAATCACTGCACCGATCACATCTCCCTCGCAGAGTATGGGGCAGACAGCTTCATCCCGGTAGTCTTTCATATCCGCTGTCACCCTGATATATGACACTTCCCCATTTCGCGCCAGTATCTGGTTTCTTCCCGCAAGCACGGTTTCAAACTCCTTTGTGATGAACTGATCCTGCAGCTCTTTCTTTCCGCTCCCTGCTGCGGCCACCACCTGATCTGTGTCCGTAATGCACACCGTGCATCCCAGCGTCTGGGAGAGACTTTCTGCATAGAGCCTTGCCAAAGCGCCCAGTTCTCCGATGGGAGAATACTTCTTAAGAATAATCTCACCCTCCCGGTCAGTAAATATCTCCAGTGGGTCCCCCTCGCGGATGCGGAGCGTTCTTCTGATCTCTTTCGGAATGACAACACGCCCCAGATCGTCAATTCGTCTTACTATCCCCGTCGCTTTCATAAAAAAATCCTCCGTTTTACAAATATCTACATGAATTACTCATTTCTGTCAGTAAATGTAGTATCTGTAAAACAGAGGATTTTATTCATTCGCTCTTTACTGGGCCATCTCTTTATACTGCTCTGCGATATTGAGCGTATGGTCTCCCATTCGTTCAAAATCTGTCAGAATCTCAGAGAACACAATGCCGCTCTGAGGTTTACATTTGCCCTTCTTCAATCTCTGGAGCTGTTTCTTGAAATATTTATCGCGCATGTCATCGTTCTTCTGTTCCATAATAACAGCTTGACTAAGCACAGCCTCAACATTATCCGGGGTAACGTCCCTGACATTGTCCAGGGCATTCATGCATTGTGTCTTCATCTCTTCCAGCTCTTCCAGCACATTTTCAGAGAACTCCTGATCCCATTTCTTCATGTCATCCGCATACCCGGCCAGATTGACCGCATGATCGCCGATGCGCTCCAGATTACTGATGATCACATAGTAACCGTTTATCTGTATGGAATCTGACATGGATTTCTCAGTAGACATCAGGCTTACGATATACTCTGATATACCTTTGTTGAGGAAATCTATATATTCTTCTCTCTCCGCAATTTTCTTCCGCAGTTTATCATCATAATTGATCAGAAGATTAAACGCATCATTGATATTTTTTGTCACCATGGAAAGCATCCGGCCCACTTCATCGCATACCTGAGATACTGCCATTGCACTGTGTCCGATAACATAGGATGTCTCAAACGGGCGAATGTATTTAAGACGCAGTTCTTCATCATCCTCTTTCTTGCTGTCCGGCAGAATATGGGTCGCTGCTTTTGCCATATATGTACCGAACGGAAGAAGAATCAGCGTGGTGACAATATTAAATATCGTATGTGCATTGGCAATCTGCGCCACCGGGTCTCCCGGAGTGAGTGACTCAACAAACTGCACATAAGGTGTCGCCATACAGACAATCGTAAATATTGTTGTACCGATGATATTGAACATCAGATGGATAACTGTAGTTCTTCTCGCATTGACCTTTGTACCAATGGATGCCAGAACTGCCGTGATACAAGTTCCGATATTCTGTCCGAAAAGCACATACACCGCGCTTGACAGAGGAATCATCCCTGTGGCTGCCAGCGCCTGCAGGATACCTACTGATGCAGAGGAAGACTGAATGATTGCCGTAAACACTGCTCCTACCAGGATGCCCAAAAACGGATTGCTGAACTTGGTCATCAGGCTGATAAATGCCTGTGACTCCTGAAGCGGTTCCATTGCCGCGCCCATCATGTCCATTCCCATGAACAAGACTCCGAGCCCTGCAAAAATGCTGCTGATGTGATGCACACGCTCGTTTTTGACAAACATCATGGCTCCCACGCCGCCGATCGCAAAAAGCGGGGCAATAGCTCCCATGTCAAGAGCGATGAGCTGTCCCGTGATCGTCGTACCGATATTAGCTCCCATGATAACCCACACAGCCTGCTTTAACGTCATAAGCCCTGAGTTTACAAACCCTACCAACATAACTGTTGTGGCGGAAGACGACTGAATAACCGCCGTGATTCCCGCTCCAACGAGCACGCCCTTAATGCGGTTTGATGTCAGCTTCTCAAGAATAGATTTCATTTTGTTTCCGGCGGCAGCCTCCAGGCCGTTGCTCATCATCTGCATTCCGTACAGGAAGAGCGCAAGTCCACCGAACAAAGAGAGTATGTCTGTTATCCCCATTCCTCTTTCTCCTTTGCAAATTACCTTATTCTTTGTTTTTCACTATGTAGTTGTCCTTTTATGTCAGCGCTTCAGCGCACTATTCTAAAATTACCATGTCATATTATTGCGTGTCAATCAAATTTTACGTTTTCTTCACGTTTTCTTAACTTCATATTCACTTTTTCTTTACAATACTCTGCGCCGCAATTAAAAATATCCGGTATATAAGGCTTTATCTTCTATTGAAATACACACTTCGTTCTGATAAAATCAGGGATATGAGGAGTGAGAGAATCTATGAGCTTAACCATACCAATCGAGACCTCCGCACGACATCTCCATATCTCGCAGGAGGATTTTGAAACATTGTTCGGACCGGGAACAAAACCTACATTTTCCAAAGAATTAAGCCAGCCCGGTCAGTATGCATGCAAAGAACGCCTGACGATCATCGGACCGAAAGGCCGGTTTGAAAAAGTGGTCATACTGGGGCCGTGCAGAAAAGAGACTCAGGTGGAAATCTCCGTGACAGACGCCAGACGCATGGGTATTAAAAGTGTAATCCGCCAGTCCGGCGATCTGGAAGGAACGCCCGGATGCACTCTTATAGGACCAAAAGGAAAACTCGAACTCTCAAGAGGAGTTATCGTTGCAAAGAGGCATATTCACATGAATCCTGTGGATGCTCTACGCGCCCGCGTCAAGGACAATGACATCGTGTTCGTCATCACCACAAGCTATGAGCGCTCTCTTATTTTTTCCGATGTGGTCGTGCGCGTCAGCCCCTCATTCTCTCTTGCCATGCATGTAGATACGGATGAAGCAAACGCTTTTGCCAACGAGGACAATCCCACAGGCGTGATTCTCAAACTCTTTAACGGGCATACATACAGCCTTCAGAGTTGGGCTGAAGAACTTCAGTCAGGCATCGACAGATAAAATTTCAGAAAGGACATCCTTTTATGTTCGTATTGATTTTCGATCAGCTTATGAAGATGTTCTTCATCATGCTGCTCGCCTTTATGTGTTATAGAATCAAACTGGTCAACCAGGAGGGCAGCCGCACTGTATCCAGCCTCCTTCTTTTGATCGTCAATCCCTGCGTTATTTTAACAGTTTATCAGACAGACTACGACCCTGATCTGGTGCGCGGACTTCTGTTTTCATTCGCGGCAGCTGCTGTCGCGCATATTCTGGGAGTCCTGATTTCCACCGTCCTGATCCGTCCGGCAAGCGGGCCGGATTACGGAATTGAGCGTTACAATGCAATGTATTCCAACTGTGGATTTATCGGCATACCGCTGATTGCAAGCGTGCTTGGAGATACAGGGGTTTTCTACCTGACAGCTTACACAACCATGTTCAATCTGTTTACCTGGACGCACGGCATTGTTCTCATGGAGAAAAAATTCTCTCTGAAAAATTTAAAGGAGGGTCTGCTTTCCCCCATGTTTATCGCCACTATCGCTGCTGTCATCCTGTTCTTTGTACAATTTAAGATTCCCCCTATCCTTCTGGATTCCATAGACTATGTAGCGGATATGAACACTCCTCTTGCCATGATGGTGGCTGGATTTTCCGTGGCACAGGCTGATATCGGGAAGATGCTGAAGAAACTGCGGCTGTATATGATCTCGGCCGTCAAACTGCTTCTCATACCGCTTCTTATGCTTCCGGTGCTTGTGCTCATGAACCTTACCCGGGATGTCTCCCTTGTCATACTGATTGCCGCAGCGTGCCCTTCTGCCGCAACAGGGACAATGCTGGCTATCCGGTATAAACAGAACTATATTTATTCATCTGAAATCTTTGCCATGTCCACAGTACTGTCTATAGTGACCATCCCTTTGGTCGTCATACTGGCAGAGCAGATTCTGTAGATGTAAAGTACATCTCTCCGACATGCATTAAGATAAATTCCCTGTCGGAAGCGTCTTCTGATTTGCAAGCACTTGTACAAATATATCTTTTTTGCATGGATCAACAGCTGACAGTATATTGAAATTTCTGATTCTGTAAAACAAGATATCCGCGGAACTGTGCTGCGTGAGCGGCTCGTAGAGCGCAGCGGCCCGAAGCCGTGATGCAGTCACAGTTCTGCGGATATCGTATGTTATAGAAACTAAAGTTTCAAATATTCTCAACTGTTCATCTGTAGAAAAAGATGTATTTTATTCTACACTTTTGAGGGATTCTACCATATTGATCTTCTTCAGTTTAAAATACATCGCACCATTGACAAGACAAGAGAACACCGCCGTCAGCAGGAAACCATAAACAAAGCTGCTCACATCAATATTTCTGCCGAACATAATGGACTCGATCTCCACGGTCACGATAATGAACCTGTGCAAAATGACTCCCATTATCATACCGAATACAGTGCCTATGAGTGTAAGCACTATATTCTCTCTGTACACATACGCCGATATCTCATTGTTGTAAAAGCCCAACACCTTCAAAGTCGCCAGTTCTCTCTGCCGCTCCGTGATGTTGATGTTATTCAGGTTGTACAGCACTACAAAGGCAAGCATGCCCGCAGACATGATCAGAACCACGATAACAATATCCAAAGCGCCCAGCATATCATCCACCTGCTGCCGCATGTCTGTCGTATAGCTCACACTCAGCGCTCCATCAAGTTTTAACACTTCCTCACCGACTTCTTCTGCTTCCTTCGTCGTGCGGTCTGCCGTCTTATAAAATACACAATTATACTCCGGAGACTCTCCGTACACCTGTTCATAATACGCAGGCGTCATATAGAGATAATGCCCCATATAATTCTCACATACAGCGCTGACCACAACATTCAGGTCGCCTTTGTCCTGATCCCGGATAATAATGCTGTCCCCTGCTTTTACATCCAGCTCGGACGCCATCTTTTCTGTCAGAATTGCGCCTTCATCATCCAGGAAATATTCTTCATTTGTTTTTCTGTCCTGCAGAACCGTAAATTCTGAAAACTGTTCTACATTTTCCGGCACATCTATGTAAATGTCATGCCACTCCTCCCCATTTCCCACTGCAATCTGGGAAAGGAGCCCCTCTGCCGCCATGTCCACATTCTTTTTGTTCTCCAGCAGGGTCAGCACTTCCTGCTTCTGTGCATCTTCCGCATCAGAGTCCAGTATAACGGTTCCGTCATAAAGCTGCAGCTCTCCATACTGGATATCCACAACAGCAAAAATCGAATCTTTCAGTCCGAATCCCACCAGCATGAGCGCCATACAGCCGCCAATGCCGAAAATTGTCATAAAAAACCGTTTTTTATAGCGCACGAGATTCCGGATGCTTGCTTTCCATGAAAAATTCAGCCGCTTCCAAATAAAGGCAACCCGCTCAAGGAGCACTCTCTGCCCCTGCTTCGGAGTAGGCGGACGCATCAGCTCTGCCGCCTGTTCTCGCAGCTCCCTGAAGCAGGCCAGGAAAGTTGCGATCAAAGTAGAGGCCAGAGCTGCTGCAGCCGCCCCAAGGCCGTACTGCAAATTATACGGAATTGCCAGCTCGTTCATATGCTGATACATGATCCCATATGCATTAATAATAATATAAGGGAAGACTTTCTCGCCGAACAGGATACCGACTATGCTCCCTGTCACAGTCGCGAGAAGTGCATAACCAATATATTTTCCCGCTATAGAATGTCGTTCATATCCTAGCGCCTTGAATGTCCCGATCAGGGTTCTCTGTTCTTCCACCATACGGGTCATGGTGGTCAGGCTAATCAGGGCTGCCACCAGGAAAAAGATCACAGGGAATACTTCTCCGATTGCTTTCATCCGATCTGCATTCTCCCCGTATCCTGTATAATCGGGAAGTTGATTCCGATCGTACACATACCATACCGGCTTTTCCAGATCCGCTATCTCGTCTTCCGCATCAGACAGCTTCTGTTTTGCATCCGCAATCTGCTGCTCTCCATCTGCAATCTGGGCCTCTGCCTCCGCCTCTCCGGCATAATATTCTGCCCATCCATCCGTCAATTCCTGTTCTCCGGAGAGTATCCCGGCCTCGGCATCTGCGATCTGCTTCTGCGCTGTCTCGATCTGATCCCATCCGCTGTTGATCTGTGCCTGAGAAGCTTCCAGCTGCGCCTTTGCCGCATCAATCTGCCCCCTGGCCTGGGTAATGGCAGCCTCTCCTTTCTGTATCTGCTCATACAGCTGCTTTATCAGGTCCATTGTCATATCATCAGTCTGTCCGCTGTCCACCAGTGCATTGTACTGATCTTTTACTGCATTTAACTGATCTATCTGCTCATTTAAAGCATCAATCTGTCCATTCAGTTCCGCCTGACCTGCGTCCACCTCTGCCTGACCGTCAATGAGCTCCTGGCGGGAAGTCTCCATCCGGGCACGGGAACTTTCAATCTGCGCCTTTCCGCTGTCCAGTTCCGCCTGTGCGTCTTCAAGCTGTTGTCTTGCATCAGCTAATTCGGCCTCTGCTTCTGCTTTTCCTGACTCCAGCTCCGCCTCCGCATCCGCCACCTCCTGCTGTGCATCGGCCAGCTCTGTCTCCGCCTCAGAGATAATTTCCTCATAGCGGGCATTCTCTCGTTCTTCTTTTATTGCTTCCACCCGGTCAAGGACTTCTTCTATACGCTCATCATACTGATCGGTAAACGCTGTCAGTTCTGCAGCGCCGGATACCTGTGCATATATCTCCGTGTAAACATCCAGAGTAAAGCTCTCCTCCGGTACACACACGAAAGCGCTCACGCTTCCGTTTCCCACCGTGGCGCTTCCCCGCTGAAATGAAATATAATTCGGACTGCTTACCGTTCCTGTAACAGTAAATGTATCTGTGGCGAGCGTGTCTGTAACAGGCTCCTCAGTCCCACTGGAAAATGTGATCGTATCTCCGATTTCCAGATTGCTTTCAGCCAGATAATCCACGTCTATCGCACACTCATTCTGCGCTTTCGGAAGTCTCCCCTCCTCAAGCTGCATCTGATTCATGGTTGGAAGCATGGACATTACATGGACTACAGCCTGATTGTCCCCATCCCTGCAAAGCACGTCCGCAGAATATCCTCCTTCTGCATACTCGATTCCATCCACAGATTCAATCGCGCTGATATCCTCATCCGTCAGTCCCATCGTGCTGATGACCTGGATATCCATCAGATTTTTACTGTCAAAATACTGGTCGCCCGACTTGCGCATGTCCGGCTCTGAAGCGCGTATTCCCGAAAAGAACGCACATCCGATAGCGACGATAAAGAAAATGGACAAAAAGCGACCAAGACTGCGCCGGATTTCCATATAAAAATCTTTTATCAACGCCTTTTTCTTCATCTGCTTCTCCTACCATTCTATCTCATCAATAGACACTGGATTCTCATTGATCTCCATCTGCGAAACCTGCCCATTTTTAATATGTATCAGCCGGTCTGCCATGGGCGAGATCGCCTGGTTGTGCGTGATCACAATAACAGTCATGCCCCTCTGTCTGCACATATTCTGCAGGAGTTTCAGGATCGCCTTTCCCGTATTATAGTCCAGGGCTCCTGTGGGTTCATCACACAGAAGAAGCTTCGGATTTTTTGCCAGAGCCCTGGCGATAGACACTCTCTGTTGTTCCCCGCCCGAAAGCTGCGCGGGAAAATTGTCCAGACGGTCACCCAGTCCCACATCGCTTAACACCTCTCTCGCATCCAGAGGAGCCTTGCATATCTGAAGCGCCAGCTCCACATTCTCAAGAGCCGTCAGGTTTGGTACCAGATTGTAAAACTGGAACACAAAGCCAATATCCTCCCGTCTGTATCCAGTCAGCTTCTTTGCATTGTATCCGGTAACATCCTCCCCGTCCACAAGAAGTGTCCCGCTGGTGGCAGTATCCATTCCTCCCAGTATATTGAGCACGGTTGTCTTCCCTGCCCCGCTGGGACCGACAATAACGACAAACTCTCCTTTATTGACAGAAAAGCTGATATTATCCGCCGCACGGATTTCCACTTCACCCATCTTATATATCTTGGTGATATCCTGTAACTTTACAAATTCTTCCATACCGCATTCTCCTGAACTGTTAAAACAGGACGGATATCAGTATCCGCCCTGCCTGATTTCCTGTATTCTATTATAACACGCGAATCATCTGATTTCAGAAATTTCAGAATAATTTCATACTTTTTTCTCTCCCCGGCTATGCACCTTTGTTGAGTTTTGCTGCAGCGCGGAACAGCACCAGTCCGATCAAAAACATAACAGACAGCGCGCTTACGCCTATATTGATACTTCCCGTCATCTGGCTCAGGAAAGATACCAGCGCAGTTCCGATCACGGATGCGCCTTTACCGCAAATATCATAAATTCCAAAATATTCTCCTGCTTTTTCCGCCGGAATGATCTTAGCAAAATACGATCTTGAAAGCGCCTGTATCGTTCCCTGGAACATACCAACCAAAACAGCCAGTATCCAGAAATCAAGCTGACTGTCCAGCCAGTAGGCATAAACCGCAATACAGAAGTATGCCGCAATGCAGACCGTAATAATCTTCTCTGCCCTTACATTTTTTATGATATGGCTGAAGATAAGAACAGCCGGGAATGCAACGATCTGGGTTACGAGAAGCGCAAGAAGAAGCCCTGTGCTGTCAAGTCCCAAAGCCTGACCGTAAGCTGTCGCCATATCAATTACCGTATAGACACCGTCAATGTAGAAAAAGAATGCCAGAAGGAAGATAAAAATATGTTTCTCCTTCGTCAGTTCCACAAAGGTCCGTCCCAAACGCTTAAAGCTGTCCTTCACCACATGCGTTCCCGCCTCTGCAAAATACCTCTGCTGATAGGAGCGAAGCAGCGGCACGGATGAAAAGAGCCACCAAAGCGCTGTAATCACAAAAGCGAGTATCATGGATGTCTGCATTCCGATTCCAACATTTCCCGCACCCAGCACGATTACAAGACAGGCTATAAACGGAATACAGCTTCCGATATAGCCCCATGCATACCCGTGAGAAGATACAGCATCCATCCGCTCCGGTTCTGTTATATCAGTCAGCATGGCATCATAAAATACAAGGCTTGCCGAATATCCTGTTTTCGCCAGCACGAACACGCCCAAAAACCATATCCACGACGACAGAAAGCCCAGAAGGATACAGCCGAACACGCCCACGCCCATGGCGATGCAAAATATTGTCTTTTTAAAATTCTTCGTGTCCGCGATCGCACCCAGGGTAGGACCTAAAATGGCTACAAGCAGGGTACATATCGAAGTGGCATACCCCCAGTACGCAAGATAATCCACATCCGATATCCCCGCATTTCCTGCAAGGAAATTAAAATAGATCGGAAAAATAGTGGACACCATCATGGTAAATGCAGAGTTTCCCACATCATAAAGCACCCACTTCTTTTCCAAGGAAGTCAGTTTAAATTTCATCTCTCATTCTCTCTTTCTCATTCTGATTGAACTCTCGTTTAGAGTCTTAAATTTTCCCAGTTTTCCCCGGCGCCGAATGTCCGGTGAAACCTCTCCGGAAGCTCAGCTCCCTCAAACAGGACCTTCTGATACCGTATGATCAGCCCTGCTGCAAGCGGCACGGCTCCTGAATAAAGTTTCTTAAGCAGATGGCAGTATTCCCTGCAGGCCGGATTTGGCTCCATACTCATAACCATGCCGTGCATAGAGTCATAATGTCCTGCCAGCTTCATTCCAGCAAAGAGCAGCTTCCTCTTTGCTCCGCCGGGAGCGAGCAGAGCCTTGTGATAAAAAATCATTCCTTTCAGTGCTTTCTCCACTGTCTCGGGTGTCAGGTCCTCAAAAAACGGGGCAATGACCGCACCGTTTTCCCTGGTGGGATGAATATGTTTTGTAGCCAGATAGCGCACCGGATTAATATAATCTTCTTTTAAAAGGAAACGGTCAAACTCCATCTCAATCTCCGAATGGCTGATTCCGCTTGCCTGAATCATTTTCTCCACATACGGATGGCACTCACTGTCCAGAGCAAAATGACAGATCACGCCGTAAATGTACGCTCTTGCAGCAGCAGTATCCTTCGCATCTTTCACGGTCTGAACCGCACGGCGGAAGAACTCGTCCGCCATCTGGTCATGAAGGCTGTACCCCTGACCGGAAACAGGATTCTTTTTCAGCGGATGATAATAAAAAAGGATATCCGGTCCGTGAACACCGATGTCAAAAAGCTCTCTGTTATTCTCTATTGCACTCTGAAGCGGCCGCGGCAATGCGCTTATCACTTCTTTCCCGAATTTATAGTGTGCGTATGTTGTAGGCATATATGCACCTCTTTTCTCCTGTATTTTCTCTCGAATATTTATTATCACATATTCAGGGTAAAAAATCCAGATATAGCGCTGTTTTGAATGTTAAATTTTGATAAAAAAGTCAATGATTCCTCGGATAAACACCTTGACTTTTTCTGTATTTCAACTTATATTATGTATTGTGTAGGTGTGTCTGCACATATTTTTTCTGTACGGGATTCACCGTACTTTTATATCCGGGCTTGTACTGGTTTCGACAGGGATCTTGAAGATGGAGAAGCTATCCGCAGGCTGATGCGTCAAATCGCAAACTTAAAATTAAACGCTAACGATAATTACGAATTAGCTGCAGCCTAAATGCTGCATGCCGGCTTCAGGGCACTCACACCCCGAAGATCCGGTATCATCCATGTGAGAAACGATGACGGCAAAGCTTTGAGCCCTCAGGCGTATTATGAAGCTACTGAAACCGCAAGGATGTCAGTTTTCCGTGCGGCAGAGGGAATGTAAAAGAACTGACTATGATAGTAGAAGTACATGGGATAGGTTTTTGGACGCGGGTTCGATTCCCGCCAGGTCCATTTTT
>CALWFY010000062.1 GCA_944377775.1 uncultured Mediterraneibacter sp. | reverse complement strand
GTCCCCATGATAATTCCCCAGCGCTTCCACCGCACGGTCCACACTGTCTCTGTCGCCAAACGGATTCTCATCAACGCCAAACTGGAAATATTTCGGATAACCCGGGCGGATAATCTGTCCGAATTCTTTCTCGTCTCCCTCTCTATCTATAGCCGCAGAATCAGAATAAAAGTTATCCCAATCTTCACTGTGTATCCTGTACCCTCTTTCCATCTGTCCGTAATTTGATGTAAAATATCTTAATATCTCATCAAACCCATGTTCCTCCGGTCCGGCAAATGCACTCACATGCCATTTCCCCGAAAAGAAAGTGTGATACCCATTTTCTTTCAAATCTTCTGGAAACAGTTTTACTCCTTCATACAAGTCCCGTGATATTGCATTATTATTCTCCACATTATGCCACACTCCATGCTGGGACGGCATAAGCCCTGAGAAAAATGTAGCTCTCGAAGGACAGCAGTGGGGAGACGGGGTATACGCCTCCGCAAAATGCATGGCTGTCCTTCGAAACCTGTCCACGGAAGGAGTAAACACAGGACTGTCTTCCATTATGGTGTCCCCCAGCTGCTGATCTGTCATAAAAACAATAATATTTTTTTCTTCATGTCTCCTCCTGGTTTTACCACCATCTAATCAGATCTGTTATCCTGTTGCGCAGGTCTACGAAATCTCTGCTCAGCACGTCTCTCGGTCTTGGCAGGTTATTTTCCACCACTTCTTTAACTGTTGTAGGCTTATTGGTAAGCACCATTATCTTTTCACTTAAGTACACCGCTTCTTCTACATTATGAGTGATAAAGATGATGGTTGTCCCCGTTTTTTTCCACAGTTTAACAAGCTCATCTTCCAGCTTAAAACGCAGATCAATATCCAGCTGTCCGTATGGCTCATCCATAAGCAGCAATTCCGGCTCAGTGGCAAACTCGCGTGCGATCGCAATTCTCTGAACCATGCTTGTGGACACCTGCTGCGGATAATAATTTCTGAAATCACTTAAACCCACAATTTCCAGCATTTCATCCACACGCCGTTTCTTTTCTTTTTTCGGTATCCGTTTCACATTCAGCCCAAACGCAATATTCTGCTCGATGGTCAGCCACGGCATGGCGGAAGACTCCTGAAATATGTAGGATATGTTGTGCTTTTTGAGATCAACCTTTTCCCCATTGATCAGTATCTCTCCCTCTGTGATGTCATATATCCCTGTCAGACTGTTCAAAAAAGTGGTCTTTCCACATCCGGTTGGGCCCACAACAACAAGAAATTCCCCTTCCTGTACCTCGAAGTTCATCCTGTCGAGCACGAGCAGATCCCCGAATTTTTTGTCATGTTCAGCACCTGCACTTTTGCCTGTGCCTCTCGTTTATTATCATTCATATGATCCCTCCTAATTACGATAAATACAGGATTTCTACAATGTATGGTCTGCCACGCTGTTAATTTCCCTTCGATATTCCAGGAAAGCCGGGTCCGTATATTTCCTCGGTCTGGGAAGATCAATCACAAACTCCTGCTTAATCCCTGTGGGACAGTTTTTCAGTACTGCAATCCGGTCCGCCACATATACTGCCTCTTCAATATTGTTCGTGACAAAAATAATCGTCCTTTTCTCCGATTCCCATATTCTCACCACCTCATCCTGCATCAGATATCTTGTCTGGGCATCAAGCGCACCAAACGGTTCATCCATGAGGATAACTTTGGGCTCATTACAATACGCTCTCGCTATGCCGACGCGCTGTTTCATTCCTCCGGATATCTGGGCAGGAAACGTATTTTCAAACCCCTCCAGTCCCACCAGCTTTATATAGTGCATGGCTTTCTCCTGGCGTTCTGCCTTGGGTACTCCCCGCACTTTCAGGCCGTATTCAACATTCCCCATAACCGTAAGCCAGGGAAAGATAGCGAGATTCTGGAATACCATTCCACGTTCTATCGCCGGTCCATTTATCTTTTTCCCTTCCATTTCCAGTTCGCCCTCATCAGGCTGCAAAAAACCGGCAATCATATTAAGTATCGTCGTTTTTCCGCACTGGCCAGGACCGAACAGCACAAGAAATTCATTTTCTTTTACGGAAAAATTCAAATCTCCCACAACTTTAAACTGCTGGCTCTTTTTATCTTTCCCAACCGAGTTAAATGCTTTTGTCACCCGGCTGCATTTGATTATTTTCCTCTGACCGTCCATCTGCATAAATACTCCTCCACTTTTCTCATAAATGTCGCAAGCAAAAATCCTATGATTGCAATACCGATAATTCCTACCAGGGTCTGCAGCATATCATGATTACTTTGTCCCGCCATAATCAGCCATCCGATCCCGCTCTCTGAACGAACCATCTCTGCCGCAACAACAGATGCCCAGCCCACAGCTGATGCAGTATGCAGTCCTGCAAAAATCATCGGCATACTGGATGGAATAACGATGGTAAAAAACAGCTTGACGTCATTTGCTCCCAGCATTCTGGCAGCATTTACCAGAACAGGATCAACGGCTTTGGCACCGGCATATGAATTTTGTGTCACGCTCATAAAGGCTCCCAGAAACACAATAAAATATTTCGTCGTCTCACCAAGTCCGAACCAGATAATGCCCAGAGGAATCCACGCAAGGATCGGTATTGGCCGTATAATCTGGAACAGCGGTCCGAAAAATGCGTTAACTCTCGGATACCATCCCATTGTCAGCCCCAGCGCAATTCCAAGAATATCTGCAAGCAGGAACCCTACCAGGAACCTGGAAAATGTAATTCCGATATGCCCCAGCATGGTAGTTCGTCCAATCGGCTCCACAAACGATCGGAAAAACTCAACAAGCACCTCAAACGGAGTAGGAATCACCTCACCCAGCTGTGTTCCACTCGTTCCGAGGAACCAGATTATAAGGAAAGCGGCAATCGAAATCGCTGCACATACTACTTTCTGCCATCCTGCTGCCTTTCTCACATTCACTGCCATCTTCCTCCTTCCATTCTCGCTGAAGAACGCCATCGCATCTTCATAGTACACTTCATCATCGGCTTCCAGTTCCTCTGCTGCTTTATAAATTGCCTGACAGATAAGAACCGTGTCGTCATAGTGCGTCTCTAAGAATTCATTTGTCGCCATAAACACGTCTGCCGGCACACATCCGCATACTTCTTCATAACTTGCCAGCCTCACATAACCTGCATCCAGCGCCTGTGTAGAATATGGCGGGAAAAGTCCTGCGGCATCCACCTCACCTGCCATCAGAGCTGTAAGCGCTGAGCCACAATCCATTCCGGTCAGCTCGTAGTCGCTCGGTTGAAGTCCTACCTTTACTACATATGCATCTGTTACTATCTGGGCGATTGTTCCCTGAGGCGCCGCAATCTTCATGCCTTCTACCGAGTCTTTATCTCCATATACTTCCGGGAGATCTTCTACTTCTCCCTGAATCTGAGCTGCCGGATGATCGGGATTCGCGTACACGCCGTATTCTGTCTGCGCATTGAGGTCTCCCAGGTATGCATATTCTCCTGTCGCAAAAGAATACGCTGAAGCAAATCCGTTGATTCCTATATCCACTTCGCCTGCTGCAAAACCTTCGTTGATCGTAACACCATCCTGAAACATAACAATTTCAACATCCAGACCAAGGTCGTCAAAATATCCTTCTTTCTCTGCACGGTAAGCTGCAACCGCACCATTTCCGGGATGCATTGCAAAACGTATCGTATCCCCGCTGGCTGTGTACTCTCCGTCCCCGGATTCTGACTGTGCCGTATTCTCACTCTCTGCACCAGAGTCCTTCTGCCCACATCCTGCCATTAAGCCCAGGGTCATAGCAGCTGTCAAAAAAAAACGCCAAACACTTTTTGTTCTTCATCTTCTTTCCTCCTCTTTGTTTTTAGTGCTGCAAGTAGTTTTCCACAACATGGCAGCTATCACATGTGTTTCATTAAATTCATTTTATCAGTGCATTATGCAGTATAAAATGTATGAATACGTCATTATTATGTACAAAATAGATAATATTGTGTAATCCTAATCTTTCGGGAAATAAAAAAGCGGTCTTGAAACAATGTTCAAAACCGCTGCTCACAATATTCAGATGGTGATATTCCCATGATTTTTTTATATTTTTTATAAAAATGGCTTTCATCATAAAATCCGAGGGTATGGACGATTTCCTTGATCTGTCTGCCCTGAAAAAGCATATCGTTTGCCTGTCTGATCTTCAGATGATCTATGTAGTCAAAAACCGTGACCCCATATATATTTTTAAACATTCTGGAAATATACTCCTTGTTCAAATAGAATTTATCCTCCAGATCCGCAAGAGCAATATGTTCATGCTAATTTTCTTCCAGATACTTTCTCACTGACAGTGCCAGATGCTTTTTGTCATTTTTCCCAACCGCTTTTTCTTTTTCATTCAGTTCATTGAAATACTGTCTCAGTGCAGGATACATCCACGTTTCTACGCTCTCACCCATAACCTCTGCCCGTCTTTCTTTTGCCTCTGATGCTGCTTCTTTCAGCGCATCGTTCAATTCGTCTTCATCAACAGGTTTCAGAATATAGTCAACCGCATTGCTGATGATCGCCTGCTTTGTATATTTAAAATCATCATATCCGCTGATGACAATGATAGACAAATACGGATAAAGTTCTTTTAAACGCTGCAGGAGCTGCACCCCACTGATCCCCGGCATCTGCATATCAGTCAGGATGATATCCGCCGGAGACCGCTCCAGCATTTCAAGCAGTTCATCACCGTTTGTACATTCACATAACAGCTCCATCTGAAGTTCTTCCCAGTGTATCAATGTTTTCAGTACATTTCGTATTTTGTTTTCGTCATCCGCAATTATCACTCTGTACATTTTCTCCGTCACTCCTGTCAATGGAAAGAGTTATCCTTGTTCCCTCTCCAACGATGCTTTCCACTTCCATATGAAATTTTTCATCATACAGATACTTCAGTCTTCGGTAAATATTACACAGCCCTATATGATTTTTTTCTATCTCGTAACCGTCATTCTCGAATCCGGCCCTTATTTCACTCAGTATTTTTTCATCAATTCCACAGCCATTATCTATTATCTGAACTTCCAATATCTTTTCATCACTGTCTGTTATGCTGACAGACAGTCTTCCCACTTCTTTTTTGTCTTTAAATCCATGCACAATCGCATTTTCAACCAACGGCTGAAATGTAAATTTGGGGATAGATATCTCTTCCAGTCCTTCTCTGACAAATATTTTTACATCCAGCTTATCTTCGAATCGGAATTTCTGTATGTAAATATAATCATTCAAATTCTCTATCTCTTTTTCCAATGCAACAACATTGTCATCCTTGATAGAGTATCTGAGCATTTTTGCCAGAACAGTCGTTGATTTATAGATATCTTTCATCCCCCGCTCCAGGGCTGTACCGCCAATAGACTGCAGAATATTATTGATAAAATGAGGATTTATCTGAGCCAGCAGAGAATACAGACGGGCGTCTCTGTTGTACAATTCAAGTTTATATTTTTCTTTAATGAGCTGATTGATCTTAAACGCCATCTGGTTAAAACTACTGCTGATATCCTTAAACTCATCCTCCCGCACAGACTCGATTCTGACATCCATATTTCCCGACGAAAATTCATCCAGACAATTTTTTAAATCATTGACCGGTTTTGTTATAGACCGGACAAGATATATTACAATAATGATCGTAACGACCAGTATTCCTGCCATCAACAAGACAAGCATCTTCAGTCCCTGCATGAGGTCTGCGTTCAGATAACTGTTCTGAACACATTTATAGATCATATTTGAATCGTCCTCACTCTTTATGTATACGACTGTCTTCTTTTCTTGATCCCGCGGTCCGGTATAAGTAAAATGTCCTGTTTTTTTCTGGGAACTGCTGATAGAATCATAAATATATTGTCTGTCATAAAGAGAAAATGTATTATCAGTTGAATAAATCACCTCTCCGAGTTTATTCAGACACTGGAGTTTCTCAGAATTCTGAATCAAAGAATTGGCACAGATATTGCTCATATAACTTTCATAAATATTAATACACAGAACACTTCTGTTTCCCGACGCATCCTCATAGCTTTTGACAAATGAAAATACTTCTGAGTCATTATCAATCTCCGGAAACGCTGCCATAATAGCATGTTTGTGCTGGGGCTGAATGTACAGTTCTCCATCTGATGTAATTCCGCCTCTGTACCAGGCGCAGTTTTCTATTTCAGCCGGATTCTCATACACCTGCTTTCCCCGTCCGCTCTTTAATATCAGTCTGTTTTCATCCGGCATATAATGAAAGATGGATTCTATATTCTTATTGTCATCATAGACAAAGTCAATCCTATCCCTGAGGCTTTCTATACCATCTGTCTGCCCGTCCTCATTATCAGGATACAGAATAAAGGACGCATATACATTAATCTGCTGTATATAATCTTCAAAACGGCTGTTAATACCGCTAAGAATAGCATATGACGAATCATAATAATTCTCAGAAGACTGCTTTGTAAAATTACTGATATAAATTGTACCGCACAGTATTGCAAAAACAGTGATCAGAGCTATAAAGATTAAACTGAATTTATATCTGATATTCGTTGTGATTTTCTTTATCACTGCCTTCATCGCGTTCTCATCACCGCTTTCATCTTTTTAATAATTTATTATTTTATCACAGTTAAATTTAATTGTAAGCGACATTTTGTTTCCACTGTTTTCCAATTATTTCCAGTATTTATTATTGTCTTAAAATGACATAAAAAGAGCGAAACTCAAAATGAGTCTCGCTCTTATCACACCGGCGAATTCTTCTTAAATCCTTCCCCAAACACTTCACTGGTCTCAGTAAACATAAAAAACGCATCCCTATCCGCCTGTTCAACAGCAGTCTTCACCAGATACGCTTCTGCCTTCGA
>CALWFY010000061.1 GCA_944377775.1 uncultured Mediterraneibacter sp. | reverse complement strand
GGTATCAGTATGCGCGAAGCTGAGAAATAAGCATCTGTCATCAGAGGGATAATGCTCCGCACCGTTTAAAATGGACTGAGCGCACCGTTGGTGCGGAGCATATGCCCCCTTTTACTGGAATTTACATGAATGTAGAAGTACAGAAGAGTAGATCGGGAAGATACAGCTGAACTTGACTTATAATCGCTTTGCCAGCCTTTCGTTATACAGGCAGGGAGATGAGAGTAGTTAGCAGATGGCAAATATATATTACTAAATAAAACAGAACATGTATTCGAAAAATGTTGCGTTGGGTTAATAAGTGTAGTATATTAGAGTCTGAAAAAAGAGTGTGCATTTATCGTTCCTTTTGTGTCCATACTTATGAAAGAAGTTTTTCAAGTTATGTTAAAATATAGAAAAAAATACGAATTTATACGGAATGTGATAATTGATGTTATAGTGTAGGAAAATCTGCGCTGGGTGATCAAATTCGTGTAATTGCAGCTTTTGAGGTCATTTTATGTATTTTCGGTGAAAACAAATACTTTTTGCCCTGAATTACACGGATTTTGTGGACAGAACAGGACTAAACGGACTGGATGATACCAGGCGGACAAAATGATTTTGTGACTTTTTGCAGGAAAAATTCGTAACGATAAAAAGCTATTGAATTTAAAGGTGAATAATATGAAAAAGAAAAAAGAAATATCTATATTGCGTTCTTCAGCAGCAGAATATTTGACATTTATTACTGCTACAGGAGAAAGTGATGTGAATGCTATATATTTTGATGAAAATGTTTGGCTGACCCAGAAAATGATGGGACTTCTTTATAATGTGGAAACTCACACGATTAATTATCATCTGAAGAAGATATTTGCTGATGGAGAATTAGATGAGAATTCAGTTATTCGAAAATTTCGAATAACTGCTTCAGATGGGAAAGGCTATAACACAAATCATTATAATTTAAAAGCGATTATTGCTGTGGGAAATAAGGTTGATTCTCCGAGAGCAGTTCAGTTTCGAAAATGGGCGAATGGAATTATAGAAGAATTCACGATAAAAGGCTATACTATGGATGATGAACGATTAAAAAATTTTGGAACTGTACTGACAAAGGACTATTTCGAAGAACAGCTGCAAAGAATCCGCGAGATTCGATTATCTGAAAGGAGATTTTATCAGAAGATCACAGATATTTATGCAACTAGTATAGATTATGATCCCAAGGCAAAAACAACGAGATTGTTTTTTGCAAAGGTTCAAAACCAATTACACTGGGCGATTCATGGGGAAACAGCGTCAGAGGTAATCTATCATAGAGCGGATAGTGAAAAAGAACACATGGGTTTACAGACATGGAAGGATGCTCCTAATGGTAAAATACAAAGATTTGATGTTACAGTTGCAAAAAACTATTTGACCGAACAGGAACTTTCGGCTATGGCTCGAGTTGTTAATGCTTATTTAGATCTGGCGGAAATGCGCGCAGAAGAGCATATTCCTATGACGATGGAAGATTGGGCAGAACAATTTGAAGGCATTTTAAGATTATCGAAGAAAGAAATTTTAACACATGTAGGAAGTATATCAGCACAAATAGCAGAAGAACATGCATTAAGTGAGTTTGAAAAATACCGTGTAAAACAAGACAGGCTATATCAGAGTGATTTTGACCGTGTATTGTTAGAAGCGAAAGATGAAAAGAAAAAAATAGAAGGGTAAAATCATGGATCATTTCGAACTAGTATCAGAATACGCCCCCACCGGCGACCAGCCTCAGGCCATCGAAACCTTGGTCAAAGGCTTTCAAGAAGGCAATCAGTGCCAGACCCTTCTTGGTGTCACCGGTTCGGGAAAAACTTTCACAATGGCTAATGTGATTCAACAATTAAATAAACCAACGCTTATAATCGCACACAATAAGACCCTGGCGGCACAGCTCTATGGCGAGTTCAAAGAATTTTTCCCGAACAATGCGGTTGAATATTTTGTCTCCTACTATGATTACTACCAGCCGGAGGCTTATGTCCCCTCATCAGACACCTACATTGCCAAGGACTCCTCCATCAATGATGAGATCGACAAACTGCGTCTTTCCGCCACCATGGCGCTGACCGAGCGCCGGGATGTGATCATTGTTGCCAGCGTGTCCTGTATTTACGGACTGGGTAACCCGGTGGACTACCAGAACATGGTGATATCCCTGCGTCCGGGCATGGTGAAAGACCGGGATGAGGTGATGGCTAAGTTGATTGAAATCCAGTACGACCGCAATGATATGGATTTTCACCGCGGAACATTTCGGGTAAGAGGGGATGTGCTGGAGATTATTCCTGCATATGAGAGCGAGACAGCAGTGCGGATCGAGTTTTTCGGAGACGAAGTGGACCGCATTACAGAGATTGACATACTGACAGGGGAGATCAGAGACGAATTAAAGCATGTGGCCATCTTCCCTGCGTCTCATTACGTTGTGGATAAAGAAAACATAAAAAGAGCGGTCAATGATATCGAGGAGGAACTTGACGAGCGCGTCAAGGAGTTCAAGCGGCAGGACAAGCTGCTGGAGGCACAGCGTATTGCAGAGCGCACGAATTTCGATATCGAGATGCTCAAGGAAACAGGATTTTGTTCCGGCATTGAGAATTATTCAAGACATCTGGCGGGACTGGAACCAGGGCAGCCGCCGTACACGCTGATCGACTATTTCCCGGATGATTTTATCATGATGATTGATGAGTCGCACAAAACAATCCCCCAGATCGGTGGCATGTACCACGGCGATCAGTCGAGAAAGAGCACGCTTGTGGATTACGGCTTTCGTCTTCCTTCAGCAAAGGACAACCGCCCCTTGAATTTTGAAGAATTTGAGAGTAAGATTAATCAGGTCATGTTCGTATCGGCAACGCCGGGTCCGTATGAGGAAGACCATGAGCTTCTCAGGGCAGAGCAGGTCATTCGTCCTACCGGACTTCTTGATCCGGAGGTAGACGTGCGTCCGGTAGAAGGGCAGATCGACGATCTGATTGGAGAGATCAATAAGGAAGTTGCGAAAAAGAACAAAGTTCTTGTGACAACACTGACAAAACGGATGGCAGAAGACCTTACCGATTATATGCGTGAGGTGGGCATCAGAGTGAAATATCTCCACTCTGATGTGGATACATTGGAGAGGACGGAGATCATCCGTGATATGAGACTGGACGTGTTTGATGTGCTGGTGGGAATCAACCTGTTAAGAGAAGGGCTTGATATCCCGGAGATCACTCTTGTGGCAATTCTGGATGCAGACAAGGAAGGGTTCCTGCGTTCTGAGACATCGCTGATCCAGACGATCGGGCGTGCGGCAAGAAATGCTGAGGGCCATGTCATTATGTATGCGGATACGGTGACAGAGTCCATGGAAAAAGCCATTGAGGAGACCAGGAGAAGGCGTGAAATCCAGATGAAGTACAATGAGGAGCACGGCATTACTCCGAAGACGATCCAGAAGTCTGTCCGCGATCTCATCAGCATTTCCAAGAAAGTGGCGGCCGAGGAGATGCGCATGGAGAAAGATCCGGAGTCCATGAGTGCGAAAGAGCTGGAGAAGCTGATTGCGGATTTGACAAAGCAGATGAAAAAGGCTGCGGCAGAATTAAATTTCGAGGCGGCTGCAGAGCTGCGTGATAAGCTGGTGGAACTGAAAAAAACTCTGAATGAGTTGGAGTGATAACAGCTGAGAATCAGGAGGAAACAGAAGAACATATATGGGAACAAAGATGGATGCGCGCAGATACATTAAAATCCGCGGTGCAAATGAAAATAATCTGAAAAATATTGATGTGGATATCCCACGAAATGAACTGGTTGTGCTTACAGGTTTAAGTGGATCAGGAAAATCCTCTCTGGCGTTTGACACGATTTATGCCGAGGGACAGAGGCGGTATATGGAGTCCTTATCCTCTTATGCGCGTCAGTTTTTAGGGCAGATGGAAAAGCCGGATGTGGAGAGCATTGAAGGACTGTCTCCGGCGATCTCCATTGACCAGAAATCTACCAACCACAACCCGCGTTCTACAGTGGGGACAGTGACGGAGATTTATGATTACTTCCGTCTTCTGTATGCGAGAGTGGGAATTCCTCACTGTCCGAAATGCGGACGCGAGATTGCAAAGCAGACGGTGGATCAGATGGTAGACCAGATCATGGCCCTTGAGGAAGGGACAAGGATACAGCTTCTGGCGCCGGTTGTGCGGGGAAGAAAAGGAACCCATGCAAAATTGTTTGAGCGTGCGAAGCGCAGCGGATATGTCCGTGTGCGTGTGGACGGGAATATGTATGAGCTGTCCGAGGAGATCGCACTGGATAAAAATATCAAGCACAATATTGAGATCATTGTGGACCGTCTTGTTGTAAAACCGGGGATTGAAAAAAGGCTGACGGATTCGGTGGAGAGTGTACTGCACCTTGCGGAAGGCCTGCTGGTGGTGGATGTGATCGGCGGAGAGCCGCTGAATTTCAGCCAGAGTTTTTCCTGTCCGGACTGCGGGATCAGCATCGAGGAGATCGAGCCGAGGAGTTTTTCTTTTAACAATCCATTTGGAGCCTGTCCGGAATGTTTCGGGCTTGGCTATAAGATGGAGTTTGCGGAGGAACTGATGATACCGGACCCGTCTATGTCCATCAACGAAGGCGCCATTGCAGTGCTGGGATGGCAGTCCTGTACAGACAAGTCCAGTTTTACTCATGCTATTTTGGAGGGACTCTGTAATGCGTACGGGTTTGATCTGGACACGCCTTTTGAGAATTATCCGAAGAAAATTCATGATATTCTGATTTATGGGACAAATGGGAAAACCGTAAAAGTGTTTTATAAAGGACAGCGCGGAGAGGGTGTCTATGATGTGGCGTTTGAAGGATTGATTAAAAATGTCGAGCGCAGATACCGGGAGACCGGGTCCCAGACTATGAAGTCTGAGTATGAGACTTTTATGAATATCACTCCCTGCTCTGCGTGCGGCGGTCAGAGGCTGAAACCGGGAGCTCTTGCGGTCACAGTCGGAGGCAAGAATATCGCGGAAGTCACAGCACTGTCTGTGGAGAAGCTGCAGAGCTTTCTTGAAAAACTTGAGCTGACCGAGACTCAGATGCTCATCGGCAGCCAGATTTTAAAAGAAATCAGGGCAAGAATCAAGTTTTTGATGGATGTGGGGCTCGATTATCTCACCCTGGCGCGTGCGACAGGTACGCTGTCAGGAGGGGAGGCACAGAGAATCAGGCTGGCGACACAGATTGGTTCCGGTCTTGTGGGTGTGGCATATATACTGGACGAGCCTAGTATCGGACTGCACCAGAGAGACAATGACAAGCTGCTGGCAACCCTGAAACATCTTCGTGATCTGGGCAATACTCTGATCGTTGTGGAGCATGATGAAGACACAATGCTGGCCGCAGATTATATTGTGGATAT
>CALWFY010000060.1 GCA_944377775.1 uncultured Mediterraneibacter sp. | reverse complement strand
CGCACCGCTTAACTTTAGAGTTGATAAGTAGGGAATTTTTCTTGATAAAAACCGGAAGAATCATTGAAATGTTGATAACTGCAATAGAAAAGTCCCGGTGTAAACCGGGAACTTTGTCTACAGTCTGTAATCTTAGACCTTAGTCCAAGATTGTTCTTTTTAATTTTAAGGAACGTCCTTTTCCCAGACAGAAATGCTACTACCCATATGCATGACAGAGCCTGTGAGAGAATGGTCGCAAGAGCCGCACCGCGTACTCCCATATCAAATCCGAAAATAAAGATCGGATCAAGCACAATATTCGTCACTGCTCCGATCAGCACAGAGAGCATTCCTGTTTTCGCAAATCCCTGCGCTGTAATAAAAGCATTCATACCCAGTGTAATCTCTACAAAGATTGTTCCAAGGGCATAGATATTCATATAACTCACACCATATTCAATGGTATTATTGCTTGCCCCGAAAGCCATCAGAAAATCCCGGTTCCAGATCAGAAGAACCACCGTCAGTATCACGGAGATGATGATCTGAAGCGTAAAACAATTCCCCAGTGTTTTTTCTGCTGAGTCTTTATCTTTCTTCCCCATAAAGATCGAAGCTCTCGGTGCTCCACCGTATCCTACCAGCGAAGCAAATGCAGACACGATCAGGATCAGAGGCATACAGACTCCAACTCCCGTCAACGCTGTTGCTCCAACTTCCGGGATATGTCCGATATAGATTCTGTCCACAATGTTATAAAGCATATTGATCAGCTGTGCCACAACAGTTGGCACCGCCAGCCGCGCAAGCAGCCTCCCGATTGGCGCTTTCCCGAGAAATTCTTTGTCTTCACTGCTCGGATTGATGTTTTCTGTTTCTGTCATTTTCTTCTCTCCTCCAATGCAAGTCCCGTATTTTCAAACAGACGGTTTCTGTATTTTCCATAGAGCCTGCGCTCTTCTTCAGAAAAACCGTCAAACATGATTTCCCACAATTCTCCGTGTACTTTATCAATACTTCTTATGATCGGCTCCGCCTTTTTCGTCAGGCTCAGATGCATTTTCCTCCGGTCCGCCTTATCCTGCATCCGCCCTAAAAGGCACCTTCCGATAAGAGATTCCACTGCTTTTGACACAGCCCCCTTTGACAGCATCCGCATCTCTACAATATCTGCCGCCGTGTCCAGATCGGGATTATTCTTGATAAAACTGATTATTTCTGTTTCAATGAGCGTAAGAGCGTATTGGTCACAGACTTTTTTCAGCATCTTTTCATACAGCTTGACGATCCTGTTAATCATCAGCCAAAACTTTGTATATTCTTCCACAGAATGTGCCTCCGATATACGAGTTCAAATTAGTTTATATATGAACTGTTTTTTCATGAACTATTATATGCTTCCGCAATATAAAGTCAAGTCCGGTCACACAAAATTCACCATCTCATCTCTGATCTCAGCCTCGCAGGACTGCATTGCCCTGAGTGTCCTGTCAAACAAGTCGTTTAACTCCCATCCCAGCATCTCTGCCCCTGTGCGGATCGTGTCCCTGGAACACCCTGCCGCAAAACGTTTATCTTTAAACTTTTTCTTAATACTTGAAACTTCCATATCCATCACACTTTTTGACGGACGCATCAGCGCTGCCGCTCCGATGAGGCCGGTCAGTTCATCCACTGTAAAAAGCACTTTCTCCATTTCGTGTTCGGGTTTCACATCACAGCAGATGCCGTATCCGTGGGAACATACGGAATGAATCATCTCCTCACCCACGCCTGCTGCCCTTAAAAGTTCCTCTGCTTTAATACAGTGTTCTTCCGGGTATTCTTCAAAGTCAATGTCATGCAAAAGTCCGACCATAGCCCAATAATCAGCCTCATCCTGATATCCCAGTTCAGAGGCAAACCACCGCATAGTCTTCTCTACAGTCAGTCCGTGCTGGATATGGAATGCTTCTTTATTATGCTTCCTCAATAACTCCAATGCTTCTTCTCTTGTAATATTGCTTGTCATAGTCTCTCCTTCTTTCTGATAATTTCCACATATTTCTTAAATCCATCTTCTTCGTCCTGAGGATATGTATACCCGAGAACCTTCCCGATCAGGAGCGCTGCTTTTCTGAACAAGCGGCAGGAATTCTCAATGGCATTCCAGAAACGGCCGTATTCCCCGTCCGTATATGTCTGCCTGTACAGCATGTAGAACTCCTCCGGCAGGTATTTCTTAAAATATTTATTCAGTTTCCCGCAGGACACAGAAAAATTCATTACAGCATCCCAAGAACTTCTCCTCTGTCGGTTTTCTGACATAAAACTCCTCATCCGTCGGCGGGGGGGAGTTTGGGCAGGCAGCCCGTTTTATCCAGAAGAGGAAGAAAAAGCCGGTTCCGGTTTCTCCCCTCCTGCATTGTTTCCAAAGTCTCAACGCCAACATCAATCCGGTTGCCGTCTTCAAATAATAAGAGCCATGAGTAACTGTCCTCATAATGGCTCTGTATTCCGAAGCGTTCTCCATATCCGAAAGCATCTTTCTGTTCCTGTTTTAAAATAATACTTCCAAATGGCTCCATCCATGGTTCACTTATATTTTGCGATGCGGCTGCAACAATAATAAAATGCCAACGCTGCGCATTTATTTTAAAAGACTTGAATCTTACCTGCCTCCTCACAGCCTAATTCCTTTTTCAAATCTATAAAATACTGCTTCTGCTGCTTTCTTAAATAGAATCCGATCAAGGGTTTCAAATAAAATCTCTTTGGAACAACAACTTCCGTAAAATCTAATGTAGTCTTTTCTCTGTATTCATAAAATCTCCCGGTCCAATGTCCCTTAATAGTTTCATTTTCCAAATCAAATTCCCAAACTGTAAATTCTTTTTTAGCAGTTACTGTAAATTTTGTCTTTTTCCCGGCTTTTGTAACTTCCACAAACTCATTCTCATCAATGATATTTATGGCCTTCATGTCACTTCTCCACTCATGGTGTGACAAGTCAGTTACCACATCCCAAACTCTTTTAATTGGACATAGGAATGTAACTTTTACATTTGCTTTTGCCATTGTTCTCATCCTCCTTTCGATTCATACGATAACTTCTAAGGCATATACCAATACGAATTAAATTGATACAGATAAGTCCTGGCTCCTTTGGGCATCTGCGTCAACGCATTATACACATTATAATAATCTCCGGCTCCCATGCTGGCAGCAAGAATGCCCAGAACTGTCCCAAACAGAAAGTCAGGATAAATCATCCCGATTATGTAAGGTATAATTCCAAAAACAATGTTGGGGAGCATGGACATAAAGATAAATCTCTTCCTGCTCATGGTTTCCGGTCCAACGACAAACAGCATGCCCTCTTTCAAGTTTGTATACAAATAGACATCTTCTTTAAAACATATCGCATGAAGAATCTCATGCGGAAATAAAATCAAAAGTGAAAAAGAACATCCCAACAATGATTGAACTGAACCATTTATAGGAAATTTCCCAAGTCTTACAGAAGCAATGATTGTCATGACAATTAATATCACAACAGAGATTATAGTTGCTGTGACTGAAAGCTGTTTTGTATCTTCAGCTTCTTTGAATTTTACTGCTCCGGGCATATGTTCTTTATGAGGGAGCGATTCGGGATTTAAATCATATTTCCCTTTATAATGTAATCTCATCGTTTTTACCTCACCAATCTCTGACTCTTTCTCTTTACTGCCCCTGTCTGATAAACGGATAACGAATATCTTCTGATAACAAATCTTTATAGGCCTTCACTTTGCGAAATGTATTCCCCATCATTTCGCGCTCCCGGTAAGCGCGGATTGCCTCCATATCGAAATCTGCATAATACAGTCCTTCCGTCATTTCATCTGCCAGAAAAATTGTATTATCAACACATATTCCGTCTCTGTCCCAGCAGATCGGACTAAAGGCACAGGAATGACCGGCATTTTCTCCATTGGGGTTTGCCATCACCACCCCTGTCATATTCTCGTAAGCGCGCGTGGAGAGAGCCTGAACTCTGGGCTTCATGGAATAACAGTCATTTGGGACCAGAATAATCTCTGCCCCCTTTAACATCAGCACTCTTGCACTTTCCGGATATTCTCGGTCATAACATATCATAACACCGATTTTAATCCCATGAAACTCACACACTTTAAACTCATCCCCGCTTACCAGGCATCTTTCATCTGCAAAATCACAAGTATGCACTTTGGAATATTTCATCAGAACATTCCCGTCTTTATCAATCACAAATGCTGAATTTTGCGGTTTGGTCTGTCCCTTGGTCAATGCTGTGGCAGCCACCCCTATATGGAGTCTTCTCGCTGCCAGACACAAAGCATGAATATAATCACTGTCATCCGCGATCGCATCCTCATTGTCAGCGGGCAGCTTATATCCCGTAATAAAGCATTCCGGAAGCAGCAATATGTCTGCACTGTGCCGCGCAGCATTCTCCATATGACAAATGATATTGTTTATATTTTGTTCCAGCTTTCCCGGCACGGCACGGCTCTGTAAAACCGCTGTTTTAAAATTCATTTTCTATCTTTTCCTTCCTGCCAAATCATAACTTTCCATGATTTTTTCTTTCAGTTCCTCATCCGGAACGCTTCCATTCAGCACTATCGTATACCAGCTTTTTTTATTCATATGCCATCCGGGATAATAATTTTTTCTTGACAGAATAATGTCAGCTTCAGCAGGATTCATCCGGAGGTCTATAATTTCCTCGATTTTTTCTGTTTCAAGTCCTACCTTTTTCCCCGCCACCGTCAAAATAGCACCATACCATTTTTTGTTGTCTTTTCTGCGCCAGACAGCATTGTCCGGAAATTTCTCCCAGAGAAATTCAAGCTCATCCCCATACTGTTCTCTGACAAAATTAATAATCATCTGTGATTGTTCTGTTTTAAAAATTGATGTTTCATAACACTGCCGGACGATATCATACAGCACTTCCTCGATCGCAGCTCTGATTTCACCTACATATGTACCTGAAGCACCTGTTTTGTAAAGAATATAGGCTTCACCCGTTTCATTCTCAACCAAATTTGTATCAATCGTACCATCCATCCCAATTTGAATCATGAGCGTAAATTCTCCATTGCGGATTTCGGTAAAGTATTGAAAAAATTCCCCAATTTTTTCAAAACCACAGGCAAGCAGTTTCTCCGGGATCAGCTTCTTTCTTTTTATAATCTCGTCGAACATAATCGTCTCCAATAAATTTCAGTTTTTGCGATTCATCCCACTACTTCGGTGTTCCCACCTCGATCAAATTGCCGTCCAAATCATAAAAACGGATCACTTTCTGTCCCCAGCTGTGGGTCATAAGTCTATTAACATATTTAATTGAAGGATATAAATTTTCAAGCTTTTGGGCAAATGCTTCTATATCACGTTCTTCAAAATACAATTCGCAGGAATTGCTCTCTGAAATAATATCTTTTTCAAGGAACTGTTTCCAGATTTTCTCGTCCTGAAGCACAAGACCTTCCGTTAAAATCATATTGCCTTGATTGTCAAGCACCACATCAAGACCAAACAGATCATGATAAAACTGCTTTGATTTTTCAATATCTTTCACAACAATCAATATATTTTTTAATTTCATCGCTCTTCAGCTCCTATCAATCTATTCCTTCGCAGACCAAGGTTTATCCGTATCTATTTCCGTATTTTAATTTCGCCTCTTTCGTGTATTTCTGAATAAACTCTGATTTTGCATTAGTATAGCCATCCCTGTCATACTCAAATTTTTTCCACAAGATTAACTTCATTTTTTCGTATTCACGAGCGACTTCCGGATGTTCAATGAGGAAATCCCGGAAATACAATTCATCGTTGTCCCCCATGTATCTTAAATGTAAATGAAATACTCTTTCAGCAAATCCATTCTCTGTATACCCTTTATTAAAAGAAATTCTATCCACACTCTGACTCATACAAATATAACCATTTCTCATCAGAGTATCTTTGTTACTCAACTGATTACATCCCGATGGGACTTCCACAAGAATATCAATGACAGGTTTCGCCCATATAAAATTTACTGCTGTACTGCCTATATGAGTGATTCTAAATATCTGAGGAATAAGTTTCGTCAAAACAGCTTTTTCATCAGCATACCATTTTTTCCAGCATTCCTGATGCTCTGTTAAGAAGATAGGAAACAACTTCCACAGTTCTTCTAAACTCATTTCTGATAGTTTTTTATCCATTGCCCGCCTCGTTGAATCCAAATTTACAATATCACTGCATAACCGCCAGCAGTACAAACAACGACAATATGATCACAGCCGCTATTTGTGTGACAATCGCCATAACATTCAAAAGTCCCGAAGACATTTTCGTTTTTCTCATTTCCCTGATAAAAGGGATGTCATAATGCAGCATAAACAGAACATTCACAACAATTTCAATACCGAAAATCACAAGCAAAGTATTTTTGCTGCCATAGGAAACTCCCGCTCCAATATGTGTAATAACCAATGCCGGTATTTCTTTCCAGCTCACGAGCAGAAGAAGACCTGTTATTATAATAATTCCCCAACAAATACCGTTAGTAATTTTTCTCGCTTTTTCCATCAGACTCCTCTTCTTTCATCATTTAAACACACTGTTTTCTATCCTTTTTTATGGCTGGAAAAATATTTTTTCAGGATTTCCAGACTTTGCTCCCGCAATACACCGGCTGTAACATCCGGTTTACAGGAAGAATGTTGAAATACAATCTTACTGCTGGCACTTGCTTCTTCATTCAAAATACCGCACAGATCAATATTGCTGGCAGCGTATACCAAACGCCCCAATCTGGTCCAGACCAAAGCCCCGGAACACATAAAACAAGGCTCGCAGCTGGAATACATGGTATATTCACTCAAATCTGTAATCCGTGTTTCTCTGCAAAATCTCCTGATCAATCCGGCTTCAGCGTGAAAAGTGGGATCAGCAGCAGAATAAATTTGATTCTCATTGGTATATACGATTTCTCCATTCTTCACCAGCACAGCCCCAAAAGGCTCATTTCCGTGTTCCACTGCTAATGTGGACAGTTCGATTGCCTTTCTCATAAATATCTCATCTTTATCCATTTTCAGTCTTCCCCCTATAAAAACTTTACATCAATCTCCACAATCTCACTTTTTGTCCCCACGCGCATATACGGTCCGAATATTCCGGCTCCGGAAGTCACAATGTTGTGCATCTCACCTTTCTTCAAGTATCCGCAGGAATTTTCCCAAATCAGGGACGTCATCAGATTTCCGGGAAACATCTGCCCGTCATGAGTATGTCCGCACAGGTCCATGTCTGCCCCCGCGGCAGCCAGTTCCTGCAGTTCTCGCGGCTGGTGGTCCATAACGATCACAGGTTTTTCCAAATCCAGTCCTCCCAGCAGCTCCTCAGGGTTCATTCGTCCACTGCCGGATTTTTTTCGGGAAGAATAATCCTTTCTCCCGACCAGATAAAAGCTGTCATCAATCAGGACTGATTCATCCTCCAGAGTCCGGATCCCCGCATCGTAAAGCAGTTTTCTCATCTTATCGCCAATATAGACATATTCCTCTGAATCGAATGTAAATCCCGCAAGAATCTCCTCTTCATAATCATGATTCCCATAGCAGGCGTATACGCCGTATTTTGAGTTAATCCCGCTCAGAGCTTCACGGATTTTTTCCGGATTGTCAAGCGCCTCATAGTAATTGTCAAAAATATCTCCGGAAAGGCATACCAGATCAGGCTTTGCTTCATTGATCATATTTACCATCTTCTCAACCTGCTTATATCCAATACTGTACCCCAGATGCAGGTCCGCGGCAAGCACGATCTTCATCGACTTTCCACTCATTGATTCAGACGGAATCTCAACCGAATAACGGGTCATCTGAATCTGCCTGGCATTATATGTACCGTACAGACTGATTCCTGCAGCGGCAATAATCACCGCACATCCTGTCAGAATAAAAATTTTAGAACTTCCATGGATTAGTTTCTGCGTAAAAGTCAGTCTTTTCATAATCACACGGATCAGGTCAAGCATGAGAATAATCAGGACAAGATACAGGAATGTCCCCATCCAAAAATTGCCGGCCTGTGCAATGCTCCTTTTTACAGCAGTTTGCGGCAAAAGAAATGATATCAACGGCGCCAGGCAGATAAACGCATATACCGCCGTAAAGAACGCTTTGATCCATTTCGTCCTGCGCCTCTGAAAGCAGGCGTCAATAAACCGAAACGCCCACCTCAGCACATAGATATTAACCACAAGATAAATCGGTGCCAGTAATAATGCCAGCATGGATTTCCTCCTTCGTATATTTCATTTAGTGATTTTCATAATCTGTGATTCCCGCTCCACTGTTCGGATGGACAACAGAATATGCGCTGTCTGCCGCAAAGACTGTCAGAAGAATCACACAAGAGATAATTGCTATCCGCCTTGGGATTTTTTTTAAAATCTCATCAAAGAACGGAGCAACCACATACAGGAAGGCACACCCGCCCAGCCCGAAGACGAGCAGGCCTTCTGCGCAGATTCTTCCGTGCAGATTCAGAAAATAACCTGAATAATTCCACCAGTACATTTGTTTCATTTCCCACAAAATATACCCCGCAGCATACTCAACGATTCCGCAGACAACCATGGTCATGAAAAACAACAGCAGCGGCTTGTCCACAAACCGCTTCAGCAGTACAACCACCAGCACGCCTCCCACGCCGTAAATCGGAAGCCATGGTCCATGAAAAAAACCTCTGTTGACAAACACTCCGTCTCCGAACAGGTGAAGAGATACTTCCCAGAGCCATCCGATCATGGAAAATGAGAAAAACATAAGGATAAGGGATCTGACTGTATAGTTTCTGTGATAATCAATCCGAATCCACCTCTTTGCCTCCGAATTATAAAGTGGATACTGCTCCACCGGATACTCTTCTGCGTCGGATTCTTCAAAAAGAAGCGTATCGTTCAGATATTCAGCCCCTCTGTATTCCCTTTCAAGAGCCTCTTGTCGGAGCGTTGCGTACACCTCCGCCCACGCAGTTTCTGTGTAAGGAGTGATCCAGACATGCCTCAGGATTCCCAACGTAAAAAGATTCAGTGCGCGCCATCCAAGAAAGGACATATCCAGAAGGAACCCGCGCATCTTATATCCATTCATCATCCGGCGGGACAGGGCAAAAGCATCCCGGCTCCCTATATCCGGATTCTCGGCAAGAATATACGGAATCATCTTGTAAGAATATCTCTTTATAATTCCTCCTACGATCGTCAAATCCCATAAAAACAGCAGAAACGACCGCTTAAACATTGTAAACACTGTCTTCTTCCAGCGCTTTACACGCCACGGAAATGCCAGCCTTCCCATCCTGCTTTCCCTGTATGTACGATTTTCCAACAAAAAGCGGCACTGTCCCACAGCCAGAACATTGCTCACCAGGGCAAGAAAAAGAATCATCAGTATTGTCCCTGCCAAAATGATCATACCTTCCGTCGCTTTATCCTTAAAAAGGAAATCATCCATGGCATTCAAAAAACCATATAAAGCGGACTTTTCTTCCGTCATACGGTTATAAATATGAGCCAGCGCTCCTTTTTTCGGCGTGTAATGTTCTCCAAGGAACTCAAGCACCTGGTTATTCTGAGAAGCGCCTGACTGCCTTATATCGAAATACCAGTCATTCACGATCTGCGCATTGCTTGGGAGTTCAAACCTTCCTCCCACCAAATGCATTGCCGTACGGTCTACCTGATGCGTTACTTTCAGCCCGCTTGCAATAAACGCCAGGAGAAGACTGATCCCCAGAATCCTCCAATAATTCTTTTTTAGATTTTTCCTTGCTTTTTTCTTCAGTTCTTTTCGTTTCCACATACTTTTTTCTTCCGCCCCTCTTATATATCCGGATACAGAATAACTGTATAATCTTTATTTTTCTATACGGAATCCTTAATATTTATTAATTTTTGTTATTTTTATCTATATCTGTCATAAAATCTTTTACTGCCGGAAATCCATAGGCGCTCTCTGCCCTTCTCACTGCACGGATAATGGCTTCACTCATCACTTCTGCTGCCACCGTTCCTGTCAAATCCATATCTGCAGAAACTTTTCCCACGGATACAGCATAGATACTGTCACCGTCCGCTGACGTATGCACAGGACGAATAGATCGGGCATATCCATCATGTGCCATACCTGCTATTTTACACAGATGAGCCTTATCAAACTCTGCATTTGTGATCACAACTCCTATTGTTGTATTCCCAGTAAATTTATTTTCCACCGCCCGGGTATCCGCACACATCATTTCCACTGTATCACGAAATGTTCTACGATTCTCCGCCAGAAGCCCGGCTACCTTTTTCCCTGTCTTCCAGTCAAAAATATCCCCCAGGGCATTTACAGCCACAACAGCGGCAATCTGCAGTTCACCAATCTGTACAGCATAACTTCCAATCCCCGATTTCATACAGAATTCCATTCCTGCAAATTTTCCTACTGTGGCGCCACATCCTGCGCCGAAATTTCCGTTCCGGTAGTTACCTCCATTTTCTGAATTTACACACGCCGCATATCCCATTGCCTTATCCGGCCGGACATAAGGATTACCTACTGTAAGGTCAAACAGATCAGACTGGCAGACAAGAGGAACTTTTATCGGAAGGCCCACATCAAATCCAACCCCTCTCTCCTCCAGATACTGCATCACTCCATCCGCCGCACCCAGTCCGAAAGCGCTGCCTCCGGCCAGCACAATCCCATGAATCACCTGTGCTGAAGCAAGAGGATTCAAAAGTTCTGATTCTCGTGAAGCCGGGCCGCCTCCCCTGACATCCAGACCTGCTGCCATCCCCTGTTCTGACAGAAACACAGTACATCCGGTTCCTGCGGCCGCATTTTCGGCCTGTCCGATCCTTATTCCTTTGATTTCTTCTAAGCATATCTCGTGTTTTCTGAACATCATACGCACCTTCTCCCCGATTGAGCATATCTCTCAACCAAAGTCGCTTTTTACGTTCATTATACTACTTAACTATTTCTCTGTCATTTCCTTTCTCGCAGTCATAAAAAGAACGCAGCACATAATGTGTCTGCGCTCCTATTTCAGATTTTTTGTTTCCCGGTGGACCAGACATGCTCCTCACCGGAAGCAACCGCTGTATTTTGAGCCATTACACCAACCAGACGATGGGGAACATAAGGTTCCTCCAAATAATATATCTCATCCTGGCTTAATGCCAGATCTGTCGCCTTTGCTGCGTCCTCAATATGAGAGAATTTTGTCACTCCCACCACAGGAGCGGTTACTTTCGTAAGCAGCCAGGCAAGCGACGCCTCAGTCATGCTCACGCCATGACGGGCTGCCACTTCAGCCACACGCCGAATAATCAAAGAATCCTGCTTAGCTGTCGCATCATATTTCAGACGTGCGTAATCGTCTTCCTTAAGACGCCTGGATGTTTCCCCCGGATGTCTGGAAAGTCTTCCTCCGGCCAGAGAACTGTATGGCGTCATGGCAATATTGTCCTCTGCGCAGAGTTTACCCATCTCCCGTTCTTCTTCACGAAAGATCAGATTATAGTGACCCTGTATGGAAACAAATTTTGCAAACCCTTCTTTTTCCGCCAGTGCATTTGCTTTTGCCAGCTGATAGGCAAAACAGTTGGAGATACCGATATAACGCACTTTTCCGGCCTTAATCATCCGATTCAGACCGTCGAGTATGTCATAAATCGGTGTTCGGTAATCCCACATGTGGTAAATGTACAAATCCACATAATCCATTCCCAGATTTTTCAGACTTCTGTTCAGCATCCGTTCAATATGTTCCTGTCCGGTTATTCCAGACTCAATCTCATCATTCGTACGCGGCAGGAATTTTGTTGCCACAACAGCCTTATCCCGGCTGATGAAATCTCTTAATGCCCGTCCAAGATACTGCTCGCTTGTTCCGCTTTGATAGCCAATGGCCGTGTCGAAAAAATTGACGCCCAGTTCCAGACCCCTGCGGATGATTTCCCGGGAATGTTCTTCATCCAATGTCCATGTATGCTGTCCACGGGCAGCATCTCCAAATCCCATACATCCCATGCAGATTCTTGATACGTTCAGCTCTGATGTTCCAAGTTTCATGTACTGCATAATAATTTTCCCTCCCTATTTAGTCAAGTGTTTTTTCCCTTAAAATCAAGGGATTTCTAAGTTTCTATCTCAGATGAATGAGCCTCGATCATGAGCATTTTTCTGTATCTGGTACAAAAATAGGTGGTTATAGGTAT
>CALWFY010000059.1 GCA_944377775.1 uncultured Mediterraneibacter sp. | reverse complement strand
ATCCGGAATGTGCACTGTGCGATGGAGCACAATCTCTGAAACCCGAGAAATATGATGTGCTGCTGGATCAGGTAAAACAAATCGCAAAAGTTGTGGGAAAATCTATCTGATAAAGGAATTTTATATGAAATTAACAGTTAATTTAGGCCAGAATTCTTATCCAATCTATATTGAAAACAATATTCTCAAAAGTGCCGGGAGTTATATTTCCCAGGTCTTTTCAGGAAAAAGGATTATGGTTATTTCCGATGATAATGTATTCCCTCTCTATGGACAGACGCTTCTTGATTCTCTTTCAGATTATGAGTGTCATTCTCTTGTTCTGCCTCACGGAGAGCCGACTAAAAGTTTTCATTCACTTCCGGGGATATATACATCCATGCTCTCGGCGAAACTGACAAGAAGCGATCTTGTGATTGCCCTTGGCGGCGGAGTGATCGGGGACCTGGCGGGATTTGCCGCTTCCACTTATCTCCGGGGCATAAAACTGGTGCAGATTCCCACCTCTCTTTTGGCTCAGGTCGATTCATCAGTAGGGGGAAAAGTGGCTGTGGATCTCCCCCAAGGGAAAAATCTGGCGGGAGCTTTTTTCCACCCTAAAATGGTACTCATTGACCCATCTGTACTGAACACCCTGCCTTCCCATTTCATCAGCGACGGCATGGGAGAGGTCATTAAGTACGGATGTATCAAAGACGCCGGATTATTCGATATGCTCTGCTCCTGCACTTCCTTTGAGGACTTGAAGCCCGAACTTTCTGACGTCATTGCCAGGTGCGTAAATATAAAGAGGATTATTGTGGAAGCGGATCAGTTTGATACCGGAGAGCGTATGCTGCTGAATTTCGGTCACACTCTGGCCCACACGATTGAGCAGTATTATCACTATGAGCGGGAAAGCCACGGAGAAGCCGTCGGCATCGGCATGTATCAGCTGACAAAACTGTCTGAAGAAAAAGGGCTGACTGCCCCCGGATGCGCAGAAAAGACAAAAAAAGCGCTTGAAATCTACGGACTCCCCTTGTCGTGTGGGCTGCCTGTGTCCGCCCTCAGGGAAGCCATGACTCTGGATAAGAAAAATTTAAACGGAAGTCTCAATCTTGTACTGTTAAAAGAGATCGGGGAGAGTTATGTATATCCGACGAATATACAATTCTTCCCGGAATGTGAGTGCTGACATTTGCAGGACAGCATGGCAATTTGCCATGCTGTCCTGCAAAATGAAATCACTTCTCCTGCATTCCCCAATATACTTTCTCAGCTGTCATAGGCAGCTCTCTTATGATCACTCCTACCGCATTCTGAATTGCATTAGAGATTGCCGGAGACGGAGTGTTGATCACGATCTCACCGATGGATTTTGCTCCAAAAGGCCCTGTGGGCTCATAACTGCTCTCAAATTCCACCCGGATTGTTCCTACATCAAGGCGGCTGGGAATCTTATACTGCATGAAAGAATTGCTGTAATTCTTTCCTTTTGCGTTATATACCACGTCTTCATACAAAGCCATGCCGATACCCTGGGCGATACCGCCTTCAGTCTGAACACGGGCCAGGCTCGGATTCACAACAGTTCCGCAGTCCACAACAGCCGCATAATCTACCATTTCCACTACGCCTGTCTCTTTGTCGATCTCCACTTCGGCAATACCTGCCATAAAAGGCGGCGGTGATACGGGTGATGAAAACGCCTCGCTTGCAGACAGTGCTTCATTGTTGCTGCACATGACCTTGTTGCCGATATCTTTTCTCGAAATAGATTCTCCGGTTTTTAAGTTTGTAACCTGCTGCCCGTCAAATTCCACATCCTCCACAGGACATCCCAGATATTCTGCGCCCCTCTCGCATATCTTCTCCCGGAGAGTCCCGCATGTTTTCACGACAGCCATTCCGGTCACATAAGTGGTGCTGGACGCGTAAGAACCGCAGTCATACGGGGAAGTATCCGTATCCACTCCGGACACAATGATATCATCCATCTCACAGTCCAGACACTCTGCTGCCATCTGAGAGAGGATGGTGTCACACCCGGTTCCCATATCTGTGGCGCCGATCATCAGACTGTAAAATCCGTCGTCGTTTACCTTGATGGCAACAGAACCTGTATCCACGCCCGAGATTCCGGAGCCCTGCATTGCCATGGCCACGCCCACGCCGCGGACTTTACCATTCCCCATATCTCTGCACGGATATTTCTCATCCCAGCCGATCATCTCCTTTGCTCTCGCAAGGCACCTGTCCAGAGCACAGCTTTTTGCTGTCTCTCCATAATAAGCAGGCATAACCTGGCCCTCACGGACCATGTTCTTTTCCCTGAGCACAGTGGGGTCCATGCCCAGCACCTGAGCCAGCTCATTGACGGCTGATTCTACTGCAAAAATACCCTGTGTCGCACCGTATCCCCGGTACGCACCGGCGGACATAACATTTGTATACACCACATCATAGACAAACCGGAACGCTTCGGCTTTTCCATAAAGAGGGATTGATTTATGTCCGGACAATCCCACAGTGGTCGGTCCATGCTCGCCAAACGCTCCTGTATTGGAAAGCGTATACAGGTCAATTCCCCTGATATGGCCTTCCTTGTCAGCACCCAGACGGACGTGCATCTCCATCTCATGGCGCGGGGAGGAAGCAATCAGAGATTCTTCCCGCGTGTATATAATCTTGGCCGGTTTTCCGGTCTTCCATGTCACAAGGGCCGGATAGACCTCTGATACAGACGTCTGCTTTGCCCCAAAGCCACCGCCGATACGCGGTTTGACTACACGCACTTTATGCTTCGGTATATCCAGTGCATTGGCAAGAATACGGCGTATATGGAACGGCACCTGGGTGGATGAAACCACATTCAGCCTGCCGTAAGTATCCAGATAAGTGTACGTCCGGAATGTCTCCATCATCGCCTGCTGATTCGCCTTTGTATGATATACTCTGTCGATCACATAATCACAGGATGCCAGCACTGCATCAATATCACCGCACTCGCTGGTTTCATGAGCACACAGATTCCTCTTGTTATCTGCTCCCACCGGACAGAGGCTCTTCCAGTTCTCCTCCGGGTGAACCAGGATCGGATTGTCCTTGGCCTTTCTAAAATCAAGAACCGGCTCCAGAACTTCGTATTTGATCTTGATGAGCTTCATCGCTCTTTTTACGGCTTCTTCTGATGTTCCCGCCACGATTGCAGCAGCGTCTCCCACAAAACGCACGCGCTGGTCAAGAATCAGCCTGTCATAAGGACTTGGCTCGGGGTATGTCTGCCCTGCCATTGTAAACCGCTTGTCCGGGCAGTCCTTATATGTCAGAATACACTCAATGCCCGGAACAGCTTCCGCCCTCACAGTGTTGATATCTTTTATCAGAGCATGGGCATGGGGGCTTCTCACGACTTTCACGATCAGACAGTCCGCTGGTGCAAGATCATTCGTGTAAACTGCCTTTCCGGTCACAAGCGCCTGCGCATCCACTTTCGGCACTGCCTGATTCACAACCCGCAGTCCTGACGCGCCGCCGTCTTTTTTCATCTGTGCACTCATGCCTGCACCTCCTTATCTGTCTGTGAACATCCCTTCTCCGACATGTATTTCTGAATAGCGCGGAGCTGTCCCATATACCCGGTACACCGGCACAGGTTCCCGGCCAGATATTCTTTGATCTCCTCAATGTCCGGATTTTTAAGTTCCCGTAACATGGCGAGCACATTCATGATAAATCCGGGAGAACAAAATCCGCACTGTTCTGCTCCTTCCCCTGCCAGAAATTCACCGAACTCTGCAGCCTCTTTTTCAACACCTTCCATGGTCGTAACTTCATGTCCGTCAATGCCTGCCGCCAGCACAGAACAGGACAGGCGGGATTTTCCGTCAACCCAGACTGTACAAAGCCCGCAGTTGGTTGTCTCGCATCCGCATTTCACACTCTTACAGCCGAGATTTCTAAGCACATCCAGAAGCACTGTGTCTGCCCCGACTTCCGCACTTACCTGTTTTTGATTCAAAATGAACTGTATCTCCATCTACTTTCCCTCCGCTAAGATCGAACTTATCTCCCGGCGGATCAGCACCTCTGCCAGATGCCGCCTGTACTGCGCGCTTCCCCTCATATTCGTTCCGTATGTGAACTCTGCTGCCGCCTGACGGGCATATTCAGCGATCACTTCCTCTGACGCATCTTTGGGAATCTCCCACTGTTTCTCAAGAAGAGCTGCTTTCATCGGTCTTGCTCCAACAGAAAAATACCATGTTTCCTGACCGTGCACGATACCGTTGACAACCGAACATGCAATTACCGGAAAATCCGTCTGCGTCTGCCGGATAGATTCATAACGAAAACTTCTCTTACTCTTTCTGACTATAACAGAAAGCAGGATATCTTTGTCCGGTTTTTGCTTTACAAACTCTGACAGCCTGATCGTTCCTCCGTCATACAGTTCTACAAATGTATCCAATGCAAGAAACGCCGTCAGCACATCCGAGAATCCAAATCGCCCATAGATGCTTCCGCCCACAGTCGCCTGATTCCTGAACTGCACTCCCACAATATGGCACACTGCCTCTGCAATCCCGTCTCCATACATCTCTTTTAACGCCTGGCATTCCTCCAACTGGCGAAGCGTGCACATGGCGCCGATTTTAATTACATTGTCCGATTCTTCGATCTGATCTAATCCCAGACCGGACAAGTCAATGATGGTCTTGACCTTCGCATTTCCGAGGCGCATCCACATCATGCCGCCCATAACCCGGCTGCTGCGGGCCTGATTCAGCTCGTACGCCTCCTCCAGCGTCTTTGCTTTTACATAATTACTGATCGTAAGCACAATGGCTCTCCTTTCTCACTCCTGCCGAAGACTTGCTTCCGGCAGCTTTTCCTGATGCACAACAATACAGGTCACTGTACGCAAAACCGCGTAAAAAAGGGTGCAAATGAAAATTTTGTCATTCACACCTTAAGCCCTTGTATTCTATCATGGATAGCGGTAATTGTCAAAGGGATATGAGTGAAAACAGTTGACATCACTGCGGTCGGGTGTTATGATTTTTTTGAACATAGAGATTCAAGATAGAGGTTGCATTTTTCATAAGTACAGTGATGGATGTATCAGGGGCAGAAGAATTCACAGGAAAGGGAAAGATGCCGAAAGGGTAGAGAGGCCTGAGGCTTTATCCTTGGGCATGTCGCAAACAGCGACATGACTGTCATCGCAGGATGGAGTGCTATCTGATGATATACAGCATGGTATACTTCGGGACGGCACATCTTGCCGTTTCTTTTAATGTTTACAATGTTTATCCATGCAGTAAACGGTTCTGCGGGCAACGCAGGCCGGACAGTTATCAGCTTTCATCACAATCAAGAGGAGGAAAAAAGAATGGCAATTTTTAAGGGCGCAGGTGTAGCGATCGTTACTCCAATGAAAGAAAATCTTGAGATCAATTACGACAAACTTGATGAGATTCTAGAAGAGCAGATCGCCGGAGGTACAGATGCCATCATCATCTGCGGCACCACCGGAGAATCCGCTACTATGACTGAAGAAGAACACAGCGAAGCAATCCGTTTCACTGTGGAGCGTGTAAATCACAGAATCCCGGTCATTGCCGGAACAGGTTCCAACTGTACGAGAACTGCTGCCGAACTTTCAAAAAAAGCAGAAGAAGACGGAGCTGACGGACTTCTTCTCGTAACTCCTTATTATAATAAAGCTACTCAGAATGGGCTTATCGCTCATTACACACAGGTATGCAGTGAGGTTAAAATCCCTGCAATCCTGTACAATGTACCCAGCCGTACCGGATGCAATCTGCAGCCCTGTACACTGGCACACCTTGTTAAAAACGTAGATAATATCGTGGGTGTAAAAGAAGCGTCCGGCAACATTGGCGCGGTTGCACAGATCATGCATCTCTGCGACGGCAATATTGGTCTGTACTCCGGAAATGACGATCAGGTAGTGCCTCTTCTTTCTCTGGGGGGAATCGGTGTGATCTCCGTGCTCTCCAACGTGGCGCCCGCCTATGTGCATGATATGGTATACAGATTCTTTTCCGGCGATATTGAAGGCAGCCGCAAAATGCAGCTGGATGCACTTCCGCTGTGCGACGCGCTCTTCTGCGAGGTGAATCCCATCCCGGTAAAAGCAGCCATGAACCTGATGGGGAAAAATGTCGGATCGCTCAGAGCACCACTCACAGAGATCGAACCAGCTCATAGAGATCAGCTGGAAAAAGCAATGAAAGAATTTGGAATTTTATAATAACACCTAAAGACGGCGCGGTTCTAAAATCTCTTTCTTTGAACCGCGCCGTCTTCTTTTTTATTCTTCCGTTATCACCACTTCCACAAAGGCATCTTCACCCGCCAAGCCGTCCCCGCACGCATATGTATCTCCGTTTTTCTGCAGGATATATGTCCTATCGGAAACATAGGGATTGGGGCTTTCTGCCAGATATCCCTGATATTCTCTTGCCGAGGAAAATGACAGCCGATCCGGCCAGACCATCTGTACATTGTCTCTTACATGTACCGGCTCCGAAAATGTCTCTGCCACACGGGTACTCACCCCGCACTGCTGACTCTTGTTATCTCCCCACATCCATAATGAACCATCGGTTTGCACCACCGCCATAGTACGCCTTCCTGCGGAAACAAAAACCGCATGCTCCATCACTTGCTCGAACCCACTGTATTGCCGGATTACATTACCATCCTCATCATACAGAGTACCCGCGCACCAGACACTTCCGTCTTCTTTAAGTATAATCATTCCATAGGCACTGCATTTTACATACTGCACACCCTCCATGAGTTCCACTGACACATAAGAACTCCCCACTCCCGGAAGGTTTCCTGCGCCCATCAGCTGCCCGCTGTCTGTAAGATATACCATAAACTCATTTCCAAGAGAGACATGTATCACACCCTGGGCTATCTCCATCTCGCGGTAGAAACCTTTTGCGGTTAAATAACTTTCCGTGTTGCCAAGGCCAAGTTCACCATAATGGTTTGCCGAAGCGCCGTACAAAATTCCGTCCGGAGTAATATAAAACCGACTTAACTCATTCGTCTCATTGGAGGAATAGCAGTCATTCATCTGAACAGCTGTGCCCGTTAGACGAAGGGCATCCTTGTCCGGACTCAGAACATAAATTGTTTCCTTGCTTCCCTCTGTCCTTTTGTCATTGAAGTCCTGCTTTTCACCTTGTCCGTCATCTGCCTTCGAACTGACTGTCACTGTTCCTGATCCAGGTTTTCCGGATGCAGTGTGCCTGATTCCATTTATCCCTGCCAGCAAAAGAACAACAAGCAGTACATAGCATAAAACAGGCAGGAATGTACGCACAGTCTCACTCGTTTTCTGCGGTTCAGCCTCAACAAACTGATAACTTTGCCTTCCATATTTCTGACAGAGTGCACGGATTTGTCCCGTCTGTTCTTTTGTCAGTCTTTTCTTTGTCAGAAATAGTTTTCCTATCACAAAAAAGGTAGTTCCCTCTCCGAGCTTCCGAATTTGTTTCCAAGACTGGAACAACTTTTTCTCCGTCTGGAAAGAGACCCCGTTCCTGTCTATTTCCAACACCGCCGGGATTCCCTTCCGCAGCCGCTGTTCGCTTTTTCCAGCGGATATTTTTCCTGCCAGATACAAACATCCCCGCACAGCAGGCACAAGCACCGCAATCAATATCAATCCAATCCTGACTGCACGGGTGGCAAAACCGAAATCAGACAGGGCAATCCAAAGCAAGTAATACAGGCAGCCGCCCAGCATCCATATTCTGGCTTCGGTGTAATAAAACCTGCCGCAGCTCCGTATATATCTGAGATAATCTTCTCTTATTTCTCTGACACTCTTCTCTGATATCCGGGAATCGGATATTCCGCTTCTCCCAGGAAGCTCCAGCCGAATCTTTTCTTCTTCCTCAATAAATTTCTGCTCACATCGCTCCGTGCAATACCGCATAAAATGATGCCGGACAGCCCGCACAGCATCTCTTTCCAGATACATTTTCGGAATTACAAGTGTCTCTTCCGCTCCCACAACACGGTAGTATTCTCCTGTCTCTTCTACAACCTCAATATCATTATAATAGTAGAATTTTCTCTGCCTCTCCACATTCTCTATCATCAGAAACTCTGGTGTAAAGCATCCGGAAAACCAGTTTTTTTCATATTTTTCAATCTTCTTTTTATATTCTCTTCCGGTGAGAAGGCTGTGCCATTTTGCTGCTCCAAAAAGCAGAAGAAAAACAAGTAATACAGAACGAATACTCGCACTTACTCCTATCACAAAAGCAGCAAACAAAATCGCCGCCCACCGGAATTTTCCTTTTCGTCCTTCATAGCATTTTGTGTAATTATAAGGAACAGGATTACAGACAAAATCCGGCTCTTTCATCTTTTCTTCCATAACACGCCTCCTTTAATAGAGCGACTCTCCAGGTACAAAAAAGTGATAATCTTCATCGTCCGCCGTATCCCGCTCCCGGCTCATTGCCGGAACGTCCAGCCCTGCGTCAGGAGCAGTGCCATATTCCACGGGGACAAGAAGATATGCTCCCTCCCCTTTCATCACACGGTATGTCTCTTCCATTTCAGCCCGCGCGGTTTGTCCATTTTCATCAGGGCTTCCGTATTCCTCCCGTATATTGACTTTCACCGCGCAGTCATAACTGTCCCCGGCTGTCAGTTCCATATGAAGGATCTGACACTCTACATCCACTCCATTCACTGCAAACAGCTTCTTTCTCTCTTCTATGCCACAGCGCACGATCCAAAAAATATCTTCTTCTTGGGTTACAACCTTAATTCCTCCGTAAGTATCTGACTCAAATTCACTTAAAGTCGGGTCCTGTTTCAGGATATCTTTCATTATATCCCGCAGTTGTTCGCCCTTCTCCTGTTCACTTGGCATCTCCGGCAGTTCCATATCAACACCTTCCAGCAAACTTCCCCTGGTAAAATACACGGGTGCGGATTTCTCCATTGTAACTCTGCATAATGCAACAGTACCTGATTCAATCACATCTGTATCATCTCCCACAACGCAGTCATCCATAAGAACAAGAGTCCATTGAGGAAGTCCGTTTTCACACAGAGCGAGGGCAAGGGTTCCAAACTGTACACAATCTTCAAATTCATAAGTATGTTCTCCCTCTGACGGCGATGCCACCGTAATACCCTCAGGTCCAGTCCTCAGTTCCCAACCGGCGGTATTTTTCCCTTCTGTGCTCCAGCCGCCCTGAAGCACATTGTAAACATAGTAAGTGTATATTCCGTTTCCCCGGTCTCCGTATGTCATAACATACTGATGGGTCTGTCCATCATCCGGCGACCGATAAGTCACTGCACAGACATCATCTTCTATCCACCGAAGTTTCATATCTTCCTCTGCGGTATAGGGAAATGTGTCTGAAACTCTGGCAAACCACAGTATCTGGTTCTGATAAGTCGTCACCTTTCCTGTATTTTTCTCATACTTCAGAACGGTCATGTGCCCGTCCGGAGACAGACTGAGCACACTCTTTTTTGCGTCAGGCTTTAATGTCGTATGAATACCGAGTACAAGCAGGATCAGCAGGATCAGCCCTGACACCGTCCCACAGAAAAGCCTCAACCTTTTGTTCTTCAGCAATATACATACCCCAAATGCAGCAGAGAGAACCGCAATCCCGAAAAACAGATAAGGAAGCCAGCCGATAATATATTCGAACTGACTGCTTCGCCTCACATACAAATATAGCGCCTGCATGCAAATCACAAGCACCATGGGAAGGAAGAAAATCCCGGAAAGAATGAGCCTTACAGATAATACCGGCTTCCCGCGTCCTGCCTTTTCTTCTTCCCCCGGCTGATTTTTCTCAGTTATCTGCTTCTCTTCTTCTTTTCCTGCAAGCAGTTCATCCACGCTGACCTCCAGAATCCGGCTCAACTCCTGCAGCATACTGATGTCAGGCATTCCGGCGCCGGTTTCCCATTTTGATACCGCTTTATTCGTTACCCCAAGACGATCTGCCAGTTCCTTTTGAGTCAGTCCGATTGCTTTCCGTCTTCTAGCTATAAATTGTCCTGTTCTGCTCTCCACACTGCTGCCTCCTTTTCCTTTTTCATCTAAATCCATCTTAACAAAAACCTTTATTTTTGCAATACACGGATTGATGAACTCCAATCCACGCAGAGTAGAATCTCCGAAAAACCGCCCTTTTCCATCAATGGAGCGGATGAGATGCGCAGAAATAAACAAGCAAACTAAAAAGGGATGAAACCTAAAATCCAGTTTCATCCCTATATATTCATATACGTTATTAGAAGTTATATTATTTTAAAAGAGATTTTATCGTTTCTTTCCGTAAGACACAAGCCCTACCACTCCAGGACCTGCATGCGTACCAATGCTGGGGCTCACATCATTAATGATCACATTGGTAAAGCCAAGTCCTTTGACCATTTCCGACACACTTTCCGCTTCCTCATAACAGTCACCGTGAAGCACGCAGACCATTCTGTCTTTTCCATAATGCTCCAGATCGAGCGAAGCTTCCATGCGGGTCACCAGCGTCTTAAGAGACTTCTTACGTCCCCGTACCGTGCCGTCAGACTTTAATTCTCCTGTTGATGTGACCGTCAGAATAGGTTTGATGTTCACAAGACTTCCAACAACCGCCGTTGTCTTGGACACACGTCCGCCTCTCTGAAGATGATTTAGATCATTAACCGTAAAAGATACATTCACATGTTCTCTTTCTTCTGTGAGGACCTCGACCACTTCCTCCATGCTTTTTCCTTCTTTTTGAAGCTCTATTGCGCGGTATACAGATACCCCCTCCCCAAGTGAGGCATTCAGAGTATCGAAAACAACAATTTTTTGTTCCGGGTATTCTTCCATCAGATCATTCGCCGTCATGACTACATTGTTATAACTTCCGCTCAATGCGCTGGAAAACGCGATATGGAAAATATCTTTCCCTTCTTTTAAAATCTTCTCGAACTTATCCCGTATCACTGCCGGATTGTTCGCCATAGACTTGGGCAGCTCACCGCTTCTCATGGTTTCGTAGAACTCATGAGGCTCCATGTTCAGCTCATCCCCATAAACTGTATCCCCAAACGCATAATACTGTGGAATAATCGTCAAATTATTCTCTTTGACAAACTCCGGCCGCACATCTGAATTAGAATCCGTGGTAATTACATAATCTGCCATAATTTCCTCCTGCCAATACAGCTTGTTTTAAATCAGGTATTATTATATCGTACCCGACATCGGTATATCAAGGCAAAAGTATCGAATTTTGTATTCTATTATTGTATTTTGACATAAAAAAACCGCCGAAATTCGGCGGTTTTCAGCAGGGGACGAGAGAATCGAACTCCCACCAAAGGTTTTGGAGACCCCTATCATACCATTTGACCAGTCCCCTGTATTACGCCCGCTTTTGCAGGCCGCTTATTCAGTATACTTTGATGCAGTACATTTGTCAATAATTTTTTTCACTTTTCCTTAAGGCTTGCATCGTCCGCATGGCTCATATCCGTTCTGCAGCAGTTCTTCGCGGCTTCCGTAATATTGTTCCCTATTCTTTTTCTTTATATCGTGTACGCTCTTGCAGTCTTCTTTATGAAATTTTTTCGTATTTTTATTTATAATATAGTTTCTTTCAGCATTATTATCTTCTTTTGTATCAGTCACCTGTTCTTCTGCGTCAGACGCCCAATATCCCATAGATTCCCAACTGTCACCCGTCTCATAGTCGATCACAATATCCGGCTGTATATTGTAAACGTACACATTGAAACTGAGACCCTCTCCGTTGTCCTCCACGGATTCTGCCTCCATCTGTACACCGGAAGCCACCAGGTTTTCCCCCTCAAAAACAGGAGTCACCCTGTACATCACATGGTTGTCAGTTTCATGCACATACTCTGCCACCATATTTTCAAAGGGCAGCATTCCCTCCGTATTCATGTACCTGGTCCCTGTAATCAGGTTTTTCTCATTGGCATTTTCCCCGGAGAGCTGAAAGCCAATGAGATGACATCGGTTATACACATAACCGCCGTCCACAATGTCATACTCTTTATTCTCCCATCCGGTAGGCTTCACCTCACTGATGTCTTCCCGCTCTCCTTCAGGCATCAGCTCCTCTCCGATACACGCCTCCGCAGTTCCGCATCTGCCAAGAGAATCCAGCTCACTGTACTCCTCATAAGACACTGTAGTCAGTTCTTCCTCTGTAAATCCCGGTTCATTATCATTGATCTCCACATAGGGTATGCCATCATATTCCGGCACTTCGGCAATAGTATCCACGGACTCTGGCTGAACAGCAGTATCCTGTGCACCCGCACTGACCGCCAGTGTTCCGTCAAACGCACCGCAGGCAGTCAATGCCGCCGAAAGACAGAATATCGCAGCCGCAGACCAAATCCTATATTTTTTGCGGAACATCTTTCTTCCCCTCTTCTTAATGATTTATTTATTTCCCCTCTGTTCCGGCCTTCTCACAGGCACTCTTACCGGAATCGGTTCCGGGATCAGTCCCGGGATAAGACCGTTTAATATCTCCTTTAATTTCTTTCCAACTCCGCTGTTAATCATTCTATAATAAACTTCCATGGTCATTGCTTTTCCTCCTGATTAAATCCCATCTGCATGTTACAGTGTGCATTTTACCAGAAAGCTTCCGACTTGTCAGTGACTTTATCACTTATTTTAGAATTGTTTATGTTTCATTTACAAAGGTGAAAATTCCGTGTCTTTCCTATTTTCCCCTCTCATACAGAAACCGAACGTGCTCATACACTTGCGCGAAATTAATCTCCAGTTCCCCATTCCATATGGCTATGGGAATTTTCGCGTCAAACCCGTAGAGCACAGGGTATTCATCATGTTCAAAATCGTAAACAATAACCGTCTTTTTCACAGGATCAATCATCCAGTACTCCCTCACTCCTGCATTCAGATACTTATTCAGCTTGATCACAGAATCTTTCTTTTTTGTAGACTTTGAAAGCACCTCAATGATAAAGTCCGGAGCGCCGTACACACAGCGGTCAATGATCTTATCCCTGTCGCATACAATAACCACATCCGGCTGTACCATAGTCTTATTATCACAGTCCAGCTGAACATCAAGGGGGGAAATCATGGGCAGGCATTCCCCACCTTTCTCCAACACATGCTGAAGCAGTTTGCTGTAAATATATCCGCCGATGATCTGATGGATTGATGTGGGCGCCGTCATGTCGTAAATAACCCCGTCAATCAGCTCTGCCCTGACATCATCAGGGAGGGCATAGTAATCATCCAGCGTATAGGCGCCCTGGGGTCTGACGATATACGCTGCCCTCTCTTCCCGAACAGCCATGGGCTCATTTCTTCCTAGCACTCTCTCCAAGGCTGCAAGCGTCTCATATCTGGGCGCTGATGTGATCCCTCCCAGCACCTTCTGCACGGTCCCAAGTGGAACGCCGGACAGTTCTGATATCTGTTCATAAGTAAACCCCATCTCCTTTTTCCTCTCCTGCATCTCTTTCACCGTCATGCTGCATCCTCCTTCCCGTACTGCACTTTATCTTCTTATATTCTATATATCATAAATTTATCCATTTTTCAACCGTTTTGTCATAATTATTTCCACTATTTAGCCGTTTTAATCCGTAATAACCATTTCTATATTTTCTTTCTACTCCTTACACACTCCGGCCAGGGGTAATATACAAGTACATGTACATTTCCCAAGACATCTGCTATAATAGCAGGGTCAGCATACGAAACAGACCGTACGCTGACCCTGAATTTTTATTAACAGAAACAGGAGTTTTCATATGATACAGAAAAAACACAAAAACGCTCATACAGATAAAAACACTTCCTGGAAAAAAGAATTATTCCAGTGGGCGGCCGTCCTTGTCATTGCGGTCGCGCTCGCCCTTTTTATAAACGCATTTCTTATCGTCAACGCCCAGATTCCATCCGGTTCCATGGAAAATACTATCATGACCGGCGACCGTGTTTTCGGCAATCGCCTTGCCTATACTTTTAAAGACCCGGAGCGCTTTGACATCATCATCTTCAAATACCCGGATGACGAAAGCCAGCTTTTTATCAAGCGAATCATAGGGCTGCCCGGTGAGACAGTGGAAATCAGGGACGGACACATTTATATCAACGGTTCTGACACACCTCTTGAAGATGTTGAGACAAAAGAACCCATGGAGGGTTCTTTCGGGCCTTACACTGTGCCTGAAGGCTGCTATTTCGTCATGGGTGACAACCGGAATAACTCCCGGGATTCCCGCTACTGGGAGCACACCTTTGTCACAGAGGACGAGATACTGGGGAAAGCTGTGTTCCGCTACTGGCCGCTGAATAAGATGAAATTTTTATAAATCCATAATCAAAAAAGATACCACGAATTTCCGAGATTATCCTGTGCAAGCCATGTAGCTTTTGACACAGTCACAGTAGCATACAGTGTATTTGCACTTGGCATACGCCCCTGACGCAAAAGATTTTCTGCTTCTTCGTCCGACATCTGATATCTTACAACTGCCCGATATTCTGCATCTGTCTCGACAAATTCATCAGCCGGACCGGCAATTACATAAGTCCCGTCTGTCGCACTCTGATTATTATAATATTGAACAATCATAGCCTTGACTTCCTCTGCTGATGGGACCCACTTTTCTTCTACAATTACCTTTTTCTTGATTTCCGTCTCAGAATCGTCATCACCTATTAAAATATATATGAGTTCATATTCTCCAGGGGTATTTATATCTACCGCTTCTGCATTGACTTTTATTTCTTTAATCCGCTCGTCATAGGTAATTCCCGCCATCCAGTCGCATTCTTGCCCCTGTTCCAAAGTAATATCTGCTATACCCTGGACATGAGTTGTATAGTCTGCCCGGACATTTACTGTAAAATTCATTTCCCGCTTCATCCCATTATTATCTTCTGCTATAATAGTATTTTCAAACTTTCCTTCTTCGTCATATTTCAATTTCGAATCCGGTATCCCCTCTTCATTTAAAATCACCGTATCTTGAACTGTCATATGATCTTTAAATGTCACCGAACGTATCCCTGCAAGATCAGATATTTTTTCTATTATATCCGAAGCATTTAACTCCTGTCCTGCCACGGCAGTAAATTCCGTAGCTTTTAATTTTATCTCCGGCTTTCTGGTATCTTCTACAGATACAGAAATTTTCTGTTCTTTTTCTCCTACTTTCAGTATTATCTCATAGTTCCCTACTTTCATATTATCAACACCAGAAACATCTAGTGTTGCCTTATCTTTTACGAGACTTCCCAGATTAGCATAATCTACTGCCTGATCTGATACAGGCTCACCAAACTCCAGAACAATATTTTCTTTTATAGAAATTTTTGTTGCATTCTCATAACATATCACAATGCCTGCACAAACCACACAAACAGCCACCGCTACGCCTACGATAATTCTTTTCTTTTTTTCCATAGTTTCACTCCTTCATTCCCTATATATAGAGAATACCCTGGCAGATCATGCTTTTCAACAAAATCTGTCAGGGTAGTTCTCCTTATCAGTCCATCTTTATATTATCTGTTAAATTTTCTTTTCCTTGCTGCAACCACAACCGCTCCGCCTGCCAGAACAAGCATTGCCGCCCACATTGTAAATGTAGAACTATCTCCAGTCTTCGGCGCATCAGATTCTTTTTCAACTGTATCTTTGTCCTTATCTGTACTATTATCCGTAGTTTTCAGCGAATAAGATGTCTGAGTCTTCCCTGTGTAATTTCCTTTGAATTCAACAGTTACTGTCACTGTATCTCCCTTTGTCTCAGAAGAAATCACATAATCTTGATCTTTCACGAGAACAGTATCTCCATCTTTAATCTCATATTTATCCAAATCCGTGTTCTTATCAATACCCTCCAACTTCATTCCGGAAAGGTCTTTTGCCTGCACTGTAATTGGAATTTCGATCATCTCTACAACATTATAATTATCAGTATCTGCCGGTGTATAAAAAGCATATGCGATTTTTTCTCCTACAGGTCCTGACAATTCTGTAGAATCATACCAGGTAAAGCCTTCTGGAAGTGTAACAGATTCCAGCCGATTACTGTAAATCATTGTTAAATCTTGAGGTACACTATATTCCGGATTCGCCTTATTAATTTGGAACTCTTTCACTGCCTCCAGCCCTGTATACTGATCATTTACGGCAGCAACCGTGGCTTTCACATAACATGTTCCTGCTGCCTGAGGCACTTCTGCTGTATATGTTCCATTTTTCTCACTGCTGTATGTGAAGGATGGTGTGCCATACTTCGCTGCCGCTGTCGGAGCATTCGGAGCCTCACCATATGTCCAATCAGCAATATTCAGTTCCTGCGTCCAGGAATTTTCTGCCATACCTTTTGTACGGAAACTCTTTACATCTGTTGTGTATTTTGTTCCGTTAAATACTGTGTAGAACTGGTAAGTATAGTTTGTACCGCTCTTTAACACAACGCCTAATTCATCTGTAACATTATAGTAGATATTAAGCTGTGTCCCTGTTCGAGCCGGATTCTCAGACTTGGATGCAACAACATTTCCAGACTCATCCCACATAGTAATACCGGCTTCTGTGAAAGAACCACTGATATTAGTATGAGCTTCCGTATAAACGAAGACATTACTTGAATCAGGCTCGCAGCGATCACCACTCCAGGTGAGGGAAACTGGTACAGAGGTGTTTTGTAAGTATATAAAACCTTTTACCGTCTGTGGATATTTATTTCCTGAAGAGTCCATTGAATACCTTCGGTTAAATCCTGCAATTGTATTAGTTTCTTCATGGTATGCTCCGTCATAATTTCCTTCACTAATTGAAATTCTATCTCCATTTACAGCTTCTACAAAAGCTACATGTCCATACCCATACGCACCACCTGTCCAAACCATTATTGAATTAGCCTGCGGAGTAGTCCCAACAGCATATCCGTCAGCTGATGCCCTGTCATACCAACTAGATGCATTCCCCCATCTATTTTTACTATTCAATGAAATTCCTAACTTCTCATGTGTTCTTCCCCAAACATACCATGTGCATTGACCTTTAAGGTTTCCTTTATATGGATTTAAATCATTGTATGATGCTGAACCTAAATCCGCCGCTTGTACCACCATCGTACACCCCAGCACCATCACCGCACACACCACCATGGCGATCAACCTTTTTAGTTTCTTCCTCACATTCATTTTTCTTCTTTCCCTTCCTTGTTATTTTTTTCTGCAAAAGCATACATATTTCCATTCCGTCTCCCCAAACTAGCATTAACACTTCCACAGATTATCCCAAAACTATTTTAGTACAAATATTTACTAAATTCAATAGTAAATTTCTTTACTGTGATATTTTGTTAATATTCAGGAGGCTTCTATGGGAAAGACTTATGTACAAATCATGCGTGAATTAAGAGAAGATAATGACCGCACACAACAGGAAATTGCCGACTATTTGGGGACTTCCCAGACAATGTACGCCCGTTACGAACGCGGTGCTAACGAACTCCCCATTCGCCATCTTATTAAATTGTGTGATTACTACCATGTTTCCTCTGATTATTTTCTCGGACGCTCTTCATACAAAAAATAAAGTCATATTACAAATAAAACAAATGTCAAAAAGGCATCGCCATGGAGTTCTTTCCATGATGATGCCTTTTACTATATCGTTTTATTAAAATATTGTCGGCTAATCTTGAACTGTTTTTAATCATCTTCCACATAGCAGAATGAATCTCTCCACTATAAATGTATAAACACTAAAAACTTCTAGTCTTGTGTCTCAATTTCTGCCTGCACATCCTCGATCAGCACGGAATCCAACTTATCCATATCCGCTTGATCAATGGTAAATTCATTTCCGCTTTCTTTTTCCACATGCAGCACCACATCTTTAACCTCACCGTAGAGCATCCCGGAATCAACTTTTTCTCTGAGCACGTCATAATATATCTGATAAATCTGACTCTGCATCTCCTCGTCCGACGGCATCTCCTCTCCTGCCATCACACTGTTCGTCACCTGATCGGCATACTCCTGAGCCTTTTCCTGAAATGTCTGATATGTATCCGGGAACAAAGTGATCGGCTTTACTTTTACCACCACCTCGTAAACACCATCTTCCCCTCTTTTCGGTTTTTCCACTGTATAACAGACCTTTTGCGCCAGTTCTCCAAACAGTTCCTGATACTTCGGAAGAAGTTCCTCCGGCATGTCGGATGTCTTAAATCCCTCCATGGTCGCATCCAGATTATCGTCAAAAATCTTTTCTGCCTCTTCTTCCCCTACGCCCGTGATCTCCACATACTGCTCTGTCTCATTTTTGTAAGACACATCCAGTACAGCCTGTACATACTCTCCGGCGTCAAAACGGTTCCTGTACAGGCTGACTCCGATCACAGCCCCTGCCACGAGCACTGCAAGCACAGCCGAAATAAGTATGATCTTCCTCTTAGTCATAGTTTTCCTCCTTTTTTCCGCGGTTTCTGCATGTACCATCTTCTCTTCAGGCAGAGATACCGCACAGTCTGCTCCGATCTGCCACAGTATACCACTGTGCGGATAAGAAAAAAGAAGAACCCTGTCGCCCACACAAAAGAAAAACATGCCTGTTTTTACAGACATGCTTTTCAACCATTTTATCATTTTCACTGTCGCTGTACACAGTCCACATAAATCAAAGAGTTTGTCTCCACATCTTCGATCACGGCTTTGATTTCTTTTGAATGATCCAGCGGATACAGGAGCGGCTGCAAGTCCAACTCATAAGATATCAGTTTCCGCTTCCACTCATCCACTTCCTCCGGCTGTTCATAAAAAGACATACTTACTCTGCCGCTTTCACCCGTGGGAACGCCCAAAAAGCTCTCCCGGACTTCCACGGATTCTATCGGATAATCCGCCAATGTTCTTCCTGTATCCGTGCCAGTCTCGTTTAAGAGCTCACAGGTGCGCTCAAAAAACGGATAGACCGGCATCTCCGTCACCTCTCCATTTCCAGCGGACTTAATCCTGACTATGCCGGACGGAGGCGCCTCTGCCAGTTCTGCCATGGTAAGATCGAATACATCCGCCTTGTATGCTTCAATGAGGGCTCTCTTATCTTCTTCTGTCAGTTTCAGCCCCGTCTCCATTACGCCATCATCCCATGTAAAGCGATTCTCTTCCACGTCTTCCAACTCCACAACAGGATAGGCAATCCGTTTATATTCTTCGGTTTCATACACAGAAGCAAATGCCTCCACTTCTTCCCTTGTCAGCGGATAGGTGCGGTAACGTCTGGTCCCATTCTCCATATGATAACAAACGGTTGCCCGTGTATATACATCCTCTGCGGAACCAATATCCCGAAGCCAGCCAAGAGCCGCGCTCCTGCCTTCTTCTGTCAGCACATACTTTTCCAGCTGTTCTTCCGTCTCATACTCCTCACGATCCCCCGCAGCCTGCATATAGGCATCATAATTCATCCCGATTCCATCTATACTGATACCTACAGCAGCCACTTCTTCCGGAAAATATGTATCATAAGAGGAAGCCCCTGCAGAAAAAGAAATTCCCACGACTGCTGCCGCAGCACAGGATATGATAAGCTGATATTTCCTCCTTAACAGCTTTGCGCCCGGATTTTTCACGATCCCTTCCAGAAGGAAGTGTACAAATGCTGCTGCCACCACACTGATCGCAGCGCCCAATAAACCGCCTGCCAGCCTGCTGCTCTTGCCAAGCCCGGATAAATCAAGAATAAAACCTGCCGTCCACACACCCGCCAAAAAAGCAAAACCGATCTCGCACACCCGCTCCGCCGGCAAAAGTACAAAAACCTGTCCCGTGCTTTCTGTTTTTCGTTTCTGATGTGAAAGAGTAAACAAAAAAAGCAGAAGTACGATCCAGATCAAAAGACCGGCGATCCATTCTCCCCGGGGCACAAAATCAAGGATATCTGCTTTCCTGTATAATCCTCCCCCGCCCATGCTTTTTGCCAGCATCATAGGGGAAAGGAGAATCTGCAATTTTTCCAAAAGAGGGATTCTATAATACGTTTCAAAAAAATTAGAGGCAAACAAAACAAATGCCATTCCAATAAGAATCCGGAAATAGGAAATAATCCCGACGCATACGAGCAGCCCGGATATCAGATGTCCGCACACTGTGACACAGAGTATCCCCATATGATAGAAAAGAAAGAACACTCCCGCAAAAATCAGGATACTCTTCCCTGTATAACTTCCGGAAAAAGGAGCGAACCGGGTGTCGATCCCGGCCTGATATAACCCGCAGGCCATCATAACCAGGATAAGCGGAACAAAAAAATGAAAAACCCCGTGCACATACCTGCTCCAGAATATTATATTCCTGCTGACGGGAAGACTGTAATAAAAGTCCTGTTTTTTCTGCTGAAATAAATAAAAAAATTCGAGAAATGCAAAAAAGAGTCCAAGTCCCGCGCAAAGCCATATGCCTTCCGTATTTCCAATGCCGAAGAATGTGTACTCTGTATCAAAACTTAAGCGAGTCAGCATAAGAATACCGTACAGAACCATGGCTCCCCATCCCAGAAATGCAGTCATATGCCCTCTGCCTGCTTCTTTAAACCAGCTGCTGAAGCACTTTACGGATGTCATAATCCTTCCCCTCCATTTCTGCAATAAAGATTTCCTCCAGACTCATGGGTGCTTCTTTTACCACCACAGCATCCTTCTCCCAGAGAGCGCCTTTTACAGTACCTTCCTTATCCCTCAGAATCAGTGTGACAAAACAGCCGTCCACATGGGCCCGTATCAGGTCTGCTTCTTGCTTCAGAGTTTCTATTAATCTTTCCACATCCGTGCTCTCCGAAAATACACACTGGTACTTTCTGACAGCCTCTGATCTTCCTCTCATGTCACCTGCTGTCACAAGACCGCCGCTGTGCAGTATTGCAATATTCCCGCAGATATCCTCCAGTTCGTTCAGTCTGTGGGATGCTACTACGGCCGTAAACTTCCGTTCTTTCATCTCCTGACGGAACAGATTTTTCATCACCTCTGCCACAATCGGATCCAGGCCATCCAACACTTCATCACATAGCAGATACTTTGTCCCGGCACACAGCGCAAGAATAAGGAATGCCTGTCGTTTCATTCCTTTGGAAAACGTGCGCAGCGGACGCTTTGTATCCAGTTCCAGAGCTTCCGCCATGAACCGGACACTCTCCCTGTCCATTTCCGGATACTGTCCTTCATAAAACCGCGCCATCTGTTCCATTGTCGCATTAGGAAAATAATAAGGGTTATCAGGAAGATAAAAAATTTTTCTTTTTCCGTCCTGCAGGCTGTCTCCGTCCACATATATCTCCCCTGAATCCGGCTGAAGGATGCCGCTCAGCGTCCGAAGCAAGGTCGTTTTTCCGGCGCCGTTTGTTCCCAGCAGTCCATATATCTGCCCCTCCCGGATTTCCAGATATATCCTGTTTACCGCACACACACTTCCAAAATGTTTTGTCACATTCTGTATCTGTAACATAGACATTCTCCTCTCCGGCAATATATATGTGGATTGTAACAATTTTGTAATATATTGTCAATATAATTTATTTTTTGTTAATATCAGCCCCCGCCAGCCGCACTCTCAGACAACTGCCCATGGGTCTTCTTTGCCCTCCGACCTTAAAATACAGCTTTCAATCGAATGTTTCACCATATCGCTCACTGCCTGGTCTGTATAAAATGCCATGTGCGGCGTCACGATCACATTCGGGAATCCACGCAGGATATACATATCCTGTTTGCTGAGCACATCGGATTTCCGGTCATAATAATACATTCCAAGCTCATCTTCAATTACATCCAGACCCGCGGCGCCGATCTTCCCGGACTCAATCCCTCTGATCAGAGCCTTTGTATCAATCAGCCCTCCTCTTGCCGTATTGACGATCACTACTCCGTCTTTCATTCTGCTGATGGCCTCCTCGTCGATAAGATGAAAATTATCCTCAAGGAGAGGCATGTGCAGAGTGATCAGGTCACATTCTCTGTAAATTGTATCCAGGTCTGCATACCGGGCATACTCTTTCACAGTCTCTGTTTCATATTTGTCATAAGCATAAATCTCACATCCGAATCCCGACAGATCACGTATAACTGCCTGACCGATACGCCCTGTACCCAGAACACCCACCTTAAAATTGGGAAGTTCTCTCCCCTGAATGCCCGGCAGCGAGAAATCATTTATCTCCGCTCTCTGCATGATTCGCTTCATTTTGCGGATGGACATCAAGATCAGCATGATCGTATAATCTGCCACACATTCCGGAGAATAAGATACATTGCTCACATGGATGCCAAGCTCTTTTGCGGCTTCCGTATCCACATGGTCATATCCTATCGTCCGTGTGGAAATCATCTTTACCCCCATTTTGTGGAACTTTTCCATCAGCTCCCTGTCAATCTTTGACGTAATGATGCTCACATATTCATATCCCTGTGCCAGGTGCGCGTTCTCCAAAGTGGGGGCATCCGTACACACACCCAGTTCCACATTATATTCTTCTGAAAATTTCTGAAAATACTCTGCCTCATCAAACTCTCTGTAACTGTACACGAAAATCTTCATCGTTTTCACCTCTCCTCTTAAAATCGTTTCCCACAATGAATAAAATGAGTTCAGATCAGCCCGTAATGCTGCATCGCATAGGCAATCCCGTCTTCCTCCACCGTCTTTGTCACAAATTCTGTATAAGGTTTTAACACTTCCGCATGGTTTCCCAACGCCACCGCATGATCCGCAAACTCAAACATCGCCAGATCATTGCTGCTGTCCCCGAACACATACGCCCGGTCTTTTGGGATGCCCAGCTTGTCCATAATAAACGCGCACGCTGTTGCCTTGGAGTACTCTTTCTGAATCACTTCGTATGCATTTCCTCCTCTGTCCATTGCCTCCATGTCTTCACTGATAAACGCAAGAAATCCCTCCAGATCACTCTTATCGTCAGCATATATGAACAGCTTGTCATAGATAAAATTCCCGCTCTCGATAGAACACTCGATTCCCATTCCTTTTTCCCGAAAATACCTTCTCGTGGTCTCCAGTTTGTCAAACCGGCTTATATGCCCCGGAAAATACACATCCTCAGACCCTTCTGCCACACCGCCCAGACTGCATTCCGACACTTTCTCAATGATGGCCTTTCCGCGCTCCTTTGGCAAAGAACGTGAAAACAGTATCTCGTCATGATAAACAATATATGTCCCGCATCCGCACAGGAATCCATCAAACGGGAAACTGCGGATTTCCGCAGGGAGGCTGCTGATTGTCCTGCCCGTGTTGATAAACAGCAGATGTCCTGCTTTTTTCGCCGCTTTAAGCGCTTCCACAGCACTCTTCGGAATTTCCCCCGTAATTTCACTGAGCAGGGTCCCGTCAATGTCAAAAAATAAAACTGATCTCTCCATCTTTGTTCTCCATTCCGCCATCAGAAAAACCGCGTCCGCAGAAAGCCGGGCACTTCACCCTTTTCCCTGCGAATACGGTCTCTGATTTTCTTTTCTATGTTATCTTTTTATCATCTGTGCCCGACAGTTCTTCCTTTATTATTTGCGCCTGCTTCGGAACATCTCCACGATATCAGTCATTTCCTGTGAAGGATTTGATATCACTGCTGACTTCACAACCGGACACGGCGGCTCCTCACGCACACTGTCCACCGCAGCCGTGACTGCCGCAACACTTCCGCCTACAAAGATCAGCACATGCCCGCCGCATTTTGTGTCCTGTGTCACATACTCTACTTCCGCTGTCTTAAGCATACGGTCGGTCACAAGAATGCCGTTAGCTTCACCTGTCACTTCCACCAGTCCATAAGCTCCGTATTTCATACCCCTATCTATCCTTTCTCCGCAATTATGCACCTTATTTTCCAATCGTCATAGCGATCGCTGTCTCCGTATCCTCCGACGGAGCCGCAATCACATTGTGCGACACGATCTTTGCCAGCGGCCGTGCTGTCTCAAGAGCCGCCTCCATGGCTGCTTTCACGTCAGACACCGTGCCTCTCATCTTCACACATGCTCCGGCAGAGAGACGGTTTCTCTCTACTGCCTGTATTTTTACGTTTGCCGCTTTTGCCGCCGCATCCAGCGCCACAAAACAGATGCATTCACTGTCCAGCTCAAACATTCCTATAGCCATTCCTGTATACTGTTCTGCCATATTTCCCTCCCATACTGCGATCATTTGCCGTCAAGGCAAACTTCTTTATTTCTATTATCACCTGTTCTCGTCTCTTGTCAATGTTTTTATCCGTCTTTTTATGCAAATCACGCAATTCACCACATATATTAGTTACAAACTCCATATTCAGGAGGTACATTCTTTTTGAAATCGTTTTTTACACACACTATTCGCCCGTTCTTAAAAAACACCCTTCTGACAAAAAAGACAGGCGCCGTGCTTCTGATCTTTCTGGCATCCTACACGCTCGGCGCGGGTATCGGTTTCCTCACTGACCATTTCCAGGACCATGCAGACACAAAGACTGCTGCAGAAGCTGTCACCGCTTCTGCTGAAGGAAACTGGGGACTGAGCTTTCAGGAAGACGGACAGCCGCCCGTGGCCAACGCCACATTCGAAGAACTGGCGCAGTACGACGCCTTCTATGCACAGGATACAGAAGAAAAAGTGATGTACCTGACATTTGACTGCGGATATGAAAACGGAAATACTGGACAGATACTGGACGCCTTAAAAAAGCACGGTGTATCCGCCACTTTTTTTGTAGTCGGCACTTACATAGAATCAGAGCCGGAGCTGATCAGGCGGATGGTGGACGAGGGGCATACAGTGGGCAACCACACATGGCATCATCCTGATATGTCGCAGATTGCATCCATGGAGTCCTTTCAAAAAGAACTGCAGGATGTAGAAGATATTTATCAAGAGACCACCGGGGAAGAAATGACCAGATTTTATCGCCCGCCGGGTGGGAAATACAGCGAAGACAATCTTAAAATGGCACAGCAACTGGGATATAAAACCTTCTTCTGGAGCCTTGCCTATGTAGACTGGTATGACGATAACCAGCCCACAAAAGAAGAGGCTTTTGACAAACTGCTGGGCCGGATACACCCGGGCGCCATTGTCCTTCTCCACAGCACGTCAGATACCAACGCCGCCATACTGGATGAACTGCTGACGAAATGGGAAGAGATGGGATATCAAATAAAGCCGCTGACGGAACTTGCAAAGTGAAATGTTAAATACATCTTTCTTCTACAGACAAACATCTGAGAATATTTGGAATTTTAATTTCCATAACGTACGACATCCGCAGAACTATGACTGCGTCGCGGCTACGGGCCGCTTCGCTCTACGAGCCGCTCGTGCAGCATAGTTCTGCGAATACCTTATTTTTTGGAAGCAGAAGTTTCTAAATACTCTCAGCTGTTACACTGCACAAGAAAGATATATTTGCACAGACGTATCAAAACGGCAGGTACTTCCGCCAGGGAACTTATACCGGCGGCTGCGGAATACAGATTTTCTGACTTGAATAAAAAAGTTCCCGGGAACGTATCTTAATCTATGTCACAAAGATGTATTTCGCATCCTACCCCAGGGCTACATCCAGTATCATCATGAGCACAAACCCAACAGCCACCCCGACAGTGCCGATATTGGAATGTTCTCCGTTCTGTGCCTCAGGAATGAGTTCTTCCACCACCACATAGATCATGGCTCCTGCCGCAAAAGACAGCAGGTACGGAAGCAGCGGAACTACAAGCCCGGTCAGAAGAATGGTGATAAACGCTGCCACAGGCTCTACAATACCGGACAGCGCGCCGTACATAAAAGCCTTCTTCTTTGACAGTCCGTTGCTCTTAAGCGGCATGGATATGATCGCGCCCTCCGGAAAATTCTGGATGGCAATCCCTACGGATAAAGCAAAGGCGCCCGCCAGCGTCATTGCCGTATTTTCTGTGAGAACCCCGGCAAATGTCACACCCACAGCCATGCCTTCCGGTATATTGTGCAGGGTCACTGCAAGGACAAGCATGGTTGTTTTTTTTAAATGTGCGGGAACACCTTCCGGCTTTTCCTCTGTATAATGAAGATGCGGGGTAAGCGTATCCAGAAGCAAAAGGAACCCCATCCCCAGCAGAAATCCAACTGCCGGAGGCATCCAGGAGAGACCTCCTTCTTGTTCCGCCATGCTGATAGCCGGAATCAGAAGTGACCAGACAGACGCCGCCATCATAACACCGGAGGCGAATCCGAGCAGCATTTTCTCAAGCCGCTTATTCATCTCTTTTTTCATAAAAAATACCATTGCCGAGCCAAGTGCAGTCCCGGCAAATGGTAATAATATTCCAAGAAGTGTATTTTGATTCATTTTGTTCTCCCTTCGCTGCCATAAACTTGTGATGGATTACATCGCTATCCTATCATATGCATCTCGGAGAGATTTTGTCAATGCCTTATGCGCCAATCATCAGCTTTTATGTGTCCGACGCCAGTTCCTTTCCAGCCGACCGGCACTCATCCAGTGCTTCCTCATCCGGCGCTTCATTGGCGATCACACCATCTTCTCTCACAAGCACAGCTCCGGCATCTCTCATGCGCCGGGTCCAGTCTCTCATCCACTCTCCATCACCCCATCCATAGGAACCAAACAGCAGTACTTTTTTTCCGGAAACATGAGGTTCAAGCGCTTCCACAAAAGGCTCCATCTCTGATTCCTCCAGCTGCTCCACACCCATGGAAGGGCAGCCAAGAGCAAATACGTTCTCCGAAGCGAGCGCTGCGGCATCAGCCTCCCCCACTTCTGTCACAACAGCCTCTGCTCCGGCATCCGCGATTCCTTCTGCCACAGCCTTCGCCATAGTCTGTGTATTTCCGGTTCCACTCCAATATACAACTGATACTCGCATTCTTTTGTCCTCCATTCTTCTGCCTGTCAGTGTGCGGGAACCCGCACGCTGACTCAATACTGATTACAATGCTATTTCCCGGATACTCTTTCCGGTCAGAAACTCACTGACCGCACAGTCTTTCGCACGGTCATACTGTTTGAACACCATTCTCGCACCAGCTGGATTGCTGTAAACTTTCCAGTATCCGATCATTAGATATTTCTTTCCGTTATTCTCAATAAATCCCTTTACATCCTCCAGCGGATATCCAAGGAAAATCCCGATCTCATGAGGAAATCCCATGCCTCTGCCAGTAAAATCCCGCACCCTTTCGGACAGGCGCAAAAGCATCTGCTGCATATTCATATCGATATATCCGTACTCTCTGATCAAGTTCTGCACCCGTGTCTGCTGCAGGTATCTTTTAAGCTCCTCGGGGCGGTAAAAAAGCACCATGCATTTCCCCTCGGAGCAGGACAGTCTGTGATATGCAATATCCATATTATCGAATATCTCGGCAAGCCCTCCGTAGAGCGCTTTGTCCATGGAGATCACACAGGAAACTTTAAGCCCCTTCAAAAATGGCGCGCACTGCAGGGCGATCTGGAAACTCAGACGCACTCTGCGATCGCTGTTTTTCAGAAAATATGACAATACTTCACCCGACATAATCCCTCCTGTATTTTGAGAATGATTTTCAACTAGCGAAATATTATCATACTTGAAAACACTTTTCAATACCCTTTTTGAAAACATTTCTCATTACCTCACTTTAGCCAAACCATTTCTTCTAAAGCACAGTATTTGTATAACTCACCCATGTTATAGGCAGATTGCTCAAAAATTTTTATTTTTTTATCATTTTTTTAGTTGTTCCACACATAAATATGGTGTATAATGTGTTTAACATATTTGAGAGGTGAAAGTCTCAAACAATACTTACATAAAGGAGAGATTCGCCATGGTAAATTTAATAACGGGCCCGAGAGGCAGTGGAAAAACTCAGAAAATGATTGACCTTGCAAACGAAAAGGTTAAAACATCCAATGGAAATGTAGTATTTATCAAAAAAAGTCATAAGGATACATATACTGTAGACTTTAACATCCGTGTAATTCGTATGGCAGATTATCCGGACATTCTCACTCTTGAAGAATTCATCGGTTTTCTTTACGGCATGGCCGCCGGCAATCACGACATAGAGGCCATCTTTATCGACAGCGTATTAAAGCAGGCAAATATTACTCTTGAAAGCCTTGCAGCATTCCTCCAGAAACTGAACAAGATTTCCACTGAAAACAACATAGACTTCTATCTCAGCGTAAGCGCAGAGAATAAAGATATTCCCGGCATAGATTCACATGACTGTAACGTGATCAGTTAAAACAGTCGGGAAACGGTTGATAAACTGACACACAAAAAAGTACAGTCCAAATCGGACTGTACTTTTTTATAACGTCATTATCTAAAATCCTGCTATTCTGCCTCAACGGCTTCAGATGCGTTTTCCTCCTCAGCGGTTTCAGAAGTGGTTTTCTCCACTCCGTTTAAAGAGAGCACTGTATTGCTTTGTTCACCCTCCTTGTATTCAAGGGTAACCTCATCCCCCACATTATAGCGAATGATATCAATAAAATCCACAACAGGGATGTCAAAGATGGCATCAGAACCCTCAACCATAATATAATAATGAGAATTCCCCTCTACAACACCCTGTGCGATCTTTGTGATCGGAGCTGTCAGGCTCTTTATATCTCTTGTATCCTCAGGCGTCTGTTTAATTCCGTTCTCATACATCAGAGTCCCATAATTTTCTTCACACTCGCTCACAGTGTCTCCGATCGCCACAATCTGATACTTCTGGACATTAACCATGGCGTACTTTTTGACAAGACCTGCATCATCTTTAAGTGCAATGAAATAGGTCGGCTCTCCGGAGATATTGAGAAGCAGCGGAAATGTAGCAGTGTAATGCAGGTTTTGAACCTGCCCTTCCGCAGACGACATGGCGGAGGCTTCTGTGGCGCCCTCTACCTCATAGAATTTCGTCTCCATTGTCCTCTGATTCATGAGAACAAATCCTACATTCGACTGATCTCCCGTGATGGAAGTAACGCCCGTGTATACCCACACATCATCATCAATCGCCAGATAGTTATATCCGTCTGTTGTTTTCAGGCAGTCTTTCTGCCCCAGCACACTGTTGAAGAATCCGTGCTTTAAAGTCCCATGATAATCATAAAGTTCCACAAGCAGGTCCGCCGAGTACGCCCGGTCAACCCACTGAGGCACATCCTCGATAGCATAGTCCTGCGTTTCACCTGTAACAGCATTGCACAAAACAACTCTTCCGACTGTCTCCCCGCCGAACAGACCGATATTAAACTGTTTGACCGGACAAATCCAGTACGGAACTCCATTGTCATCCACTTCAAAACTTAAATCATTGAAAATATAAGTTGGATACCTGAACCTTAAATGGCGGTATATATTTCTGTTAAAATGATCGCTGGTAGTGTATTTCATCCCCTCGTCCAGCTTGACAAGCTCCGTGTTCTGCGTTGCCATGTCAATGGTAATGTATGCCGGAATCCCTTCACTCTGGTTTGTAAACCATTTGATGATGCTGGCATATTTAAGCGGGGACACTCTCACCGGGCGATCCTTATAATTAATCTGTGAATACAGCTCATCCACTTCGAACTGGGATACCATATCCACCATGCTTCCCATCTTCCTGTTTCCAAGAAGCGCGGCAGAATCCCTGTCAAGAAGAGGAATCTGGTCAAATGACAGTTCCTCGATATCCTGTGCAAATTCTCCGGTCTCCACCGTCATAAGCTGCTGATATTTTTTTGCATTTACAACAGGGGAAGACAAAAGCATGCCTATCAGATATACTGCCACGATCAGGCCCACGATCCCCAGTATTATCTTGAGTCCTTTTGATTCTTTCAGTTCATACCTGCTCAGATGCTTCTTTTGTATAAAAACCCCTGCCAGGAGAAGCCCCAGCACTATCAGAAACACCCAAAATCCAGAGCAATGGATATTGATTGCCGGGAGCGCCACATAGTAATATATTCCCAGCACCAAAATAATCGCCACTGTCAGAAGCAGTCTTTTTTTCACTTTTCCCATTTTTGTTTCCTTTCTCCCTGACGGTAAACTACTGTTCTCTCATGCTTAAAATCTTCTGCGCCACAAATCCGGCGAGAACATCAGAAGGTAAGGTATAATTTCCAGACGCCCGACCAGCATGTCAAAGCAGAATACAAGCTTTGACAGCGGCGAAAACATGTGGAAATTCTCGACCGGACCCAGTTTTGAAATTCCCGGTCCCACATTGTTCAAAGTCGTCAATACCCCGCTGAATGAAGTCGCGAAATCAAAATTATCAATCGAAACGATCAGCACCGATGCAACCAGTATAAAAATATATGCCGCAAAATATACATTGATGCCCCGAAGTGTGTCTGCTCCCACCTTTTTCCCGTTCATCTTCACCACGGTCACGGCATTGGGATGGAGAATCTTTTTAATCTCCTGGCGAATCGACTTGCACAGGATGACAAAACGGCTAACCTTGATACCGCCTCCTGTGGAACCGGCACACGCCCCGATAAACATAAGCGACAAAAGAATCACCTTTGACAGTTCCGGCCAAAGTTCATAATCCGCAGTATAGAATCCCGTGGTCGTGATAATGGATGCGACCTGGAAAGATGCATAGCGAAATGCATGCATTACATTTCCATACATATTCAGTATATTCACCGTAATCACCGCGACCGACGCAGCGATAATGCCAAGATATGCCCGGAGTTCTTCGTTTTTAACCACACTCTTCCATCCCCGTTTAATAAGAAGGACAAAATAAAGATTAAAATTAACTCCGAACAGAATCATAAACACTGTGATCACACCGTCTATGTACGCACTGTCATAAAAGCTGACACTTGCATTTCTGTTGGAGAAGCCTCCGGTTCCCGCCGTACTGAACGAATGCAGCAGGGCATCATACAGATTCATCCCTCCCGCCATGAGAAGAATCACTTCCATGGCTGTCAGCGCGAAATACATTCCATACAGAATACGGGCTGTATAACGTGCTTTCGGGACCAGTTTATCTGTGTCCGGCCCGGGCATCTCCGCCCGCATAAGCGGCATGGAATTTTTATCATCCAGAGACGTGATCATCATGACGAACACGAGCACGCCCATGCCCCCTATCCAGTGGGTCAGACTTCTCCAGAAAGAGATTCCCATGGGAAGGGCTTCAATATCCTGAAGAATTGTCGATCCTGTTGTTGTAAATCCTGACACTGTCTCAAAAAATGCATCAATATAATTCGGGATGCTTCCTGTGATATAAAAAGGAAGCGCTCCGAACAGAGACCAGAGTATCCAGGCCAGCCCTACAATGACAAACCCTTCTTTTCCGTAAATCCTTGTGCTTTCCGGCGGTTTTCTGCCAAAAAGAAGAAAAATAATTCCGAGAACCGCACCCACGATAACGAAAGACACACCGCTCTTCTCCCCATAGATAAGGGAAACAAAAGCGGGTATCATAAGCACCGCACCCTCGACGCCGAGCATTTTTGACAAAATATAAATGATCATTCTTTTATTCATCAATCTGCCCCGCCCCTATATCAGAATATCTTCAATATCTTCAATCTGTTTCTCCATCGTAACCACGATGACGCTGTCCCCCACTTCCATACAGTCATCGCCGCCGGGTATAATAATCTGTCTTTTTCTCGCAATACATGCGATCAGATTATTTGATTTAAGAGACAGATTTTTAAGCGGTATTCCCGTATAGTCTGTCTCAGATTTGATAATAAACTCAAGCGCCTCCACCTTTTCATCCACAAGCTGATACATGGTTTCTACATTCGCGCTTCCCTGAGAATTCTTTCTCGCCCGCACATAACTTAAAATAGCGTCCGCTGTGGCTGTCTTTGCCGATACGATACTTTCAATTCCAAGGTCTTCCACCATGTGCGCCCGCCTGTCTTCATTAATCTTCACAATAATTTTTCCGACGCCCTGAGTCTGTGCGAAAAGCGATGTGATGATATTTTCCTCATCCATACCTGTCAGAGCTACAAAAGCATCCGCGTCTTCAATTCCTTCTTCGAGCAGAAGATCATGGTCTGTAGCGTCCCCGTGAATGATCACTGCTTTGGGGAGCAGCTCGCACAGTTCCTCACTTCTGACCTCATCTTTCTCCAATATCTTTACCTGCATCCCGATGGAGCAAAGCTGCCGGGACAGATAGTATGCCACTCTTCCTCCGCCGCAGATAATTACCTTTTTAATCTTCTGCCTGTGTTTTCCAAGCATCTTAAAGAAAAGCTCTACTTCCCTGTGGGGAGCAGTGATATGAAGACAGTCTCCCTGTCGAATCACATAATCTCCATCAGGAATCAGCACTTCTCCTCTGTGCTCTACCGCGCACACGAGCACTCGTATCTGGTATTTATTATACATATCAGCCAGGGACATGCCAATAAGGCGGCTGTCCTCGTGGACAGGGTACTCGATCAGCTCTACCCTTCCTTTTACAAAAGTTTCAACCTTGCTGGCGTCCGGAAACATCAACATCCTGAAAATTTCATCCGCCACGATCAATTCCGGGTTGACAGCCATACTCAGATGAAGGTCTTCCTTAAGAAGCCCGATCTGCTTGAAGTAAATCGGATTTCGCACACGCGCGATCGTATGCCTTGCGCCAAGACGTCTCGCAATCAGACAGCTCAACATATTAAGCTCATCCGCTGACGTACACGCAATGACAAGATCCGCATGCGGCACTCCGGCCTCTCTCTGAATTTCTGCATCCACACCGTCACCGGTGACGCAGGCGATATCAAGCCGGTCCATGGCGAACCTCAGCTTCTTTTCATTATTGTCGATCAACACCACATCATAATCTTCAACAGAAAGATGCTTTGCCAGTTTATAACCCACTTTCCCGTCACCAATAATCACTATTTCCATTATCTTTTCCCTCTGATACTTCTCTTAAAGTGAGCTGTGCCGATATACAAAAGACACCTACACAGCAGAGCAATTATAGCACCTTTATATATAAAGTACAACATTCCCGGCCATTTTCTTAACACTTCTGAAATACACACAGGGCACATGGAAAAAGTCCATATGCCCTGAATCATTTTCTGCCTTTGTTTTCTTCAGACTACTCCTCAAACGCTCTTGCCGCAATCTCTCTTTCCTGCACATCGGACGGAGCCTGCTCGTATCTTGCGAACTGATACTCATAGGTTCCTCTTCCGCCTGTCATGGAACGCAAAACTGTACAATATCCGAACAGTCCGGTCATCGGGATATCTGCCTCAATAACCTGTTTTCCTCCCTGAACCGGGTTCATGCCAAGCACACGCCCGCGCCTCTTATTCAGATCACCCATCACATCTCCTGTATAATCATCCGGCACAGTCACCTTGATAGATGCGATTGGCTCAAGCAGCACCGGAGATGCCTCCATAAATCCTTTTTTGAACGCCTGACTCGTGGCTGTCTTGAACGCCATCTCGGAAGAATCTACCGGATGGTAAGATCCGTCGTAGAGAATCGCTTTCACACCAACTACCGGATATCCTGCGAGAGGTCCTTTTACCACAGACTCCTGAAGTCCTTTTTTTTCTTCTTTGAAATAGTTCTTCGGGACAGCTCCGCCGACTACACACTCCTCAAATATATACGGTGTATCCAGGTCGTGGGACGGCTCGAACTTCATCTTTACATGTCCATACTGTCCATGTCCTCCGGTCTGTTTCTTATATTTCATATCCACGTCCGAATTTTTGCGGATTGTTTCTCTGAACGCAACTTTCGGAGTCTCCAGCACGATCTCCACTTTATATCTTGCCGCCAGCTTGCTCGCCACAATCTCCAGATGCTGATCTCCCATTCCGTAAAGAAGCGTCTGACGGTTCTCACTGTCGTTGACAGCTTTAAGCGTCACATCCTCGGCTGTCATCTTTGCCAGCGCCTGGGATACTTTATCCTCATCACCCTTGTTCTTCACGCGGTATCTCATATATGTATACGGAACAGAGTAATCTGTCTTCGCATAAGAAATCGGAGTGCCTTTTACAGACAGTGTATCTCCTGTCCGGGTATTCGCAAGTTTTGCGATAGCGCCGATATCGCCTGCAAACAGCTCTGACACTTCCGCCGGTTTATTTCCGCACATTGTGTACAGTTTGCCCGGCTTTTCCTCGGAATCCGTATCCGCATTATAAAGAACGTCATCCCCTTTAAGCACGCCTGAGCATACCTTTACAAAAGAGTACTTTCCGATAAACGGATCCACCATTGTCTTGAATACATACGCTGTCTTCGCTTTTGCGAAATCATAATCGGCCTCAAAAATCTCGTTTGTCCTGCGGTTGATTCCCGCACATTTTCTCTTATCCGGACTCGGGAAAAATCTTACAATGTCAGACAAAAGGTTTGCAACGCCCTGAGCCTGAATATTGGAGCCCATGGCTACCGGGACAATATCTCCATCCATAACTTCGGTACGCATTGCGGCGCGGATTTCCTCGATAGAAAACTCTTCGCCGTTAAAATAACGCTCCATAAACTCTTCACTCGTCTCGGCAACAGATTCCATGAGCGCATCTCTTAAAATCTGAAGGTTGGGCTTACAGTAATCCGGAATCTCACATTCTTCTCTCTGACCGATGCCCGTATATCTGCGGCCTGCATTTTTAATAATATTGATGTATCCCACCAGCTTTTCATTCTCACGGATCGGCTGGAAATGAGGCGCAATCTTCTTTCCGTATCTGGCTGTCATATCCTCTACCACCTGACGGAAGCTGGCATCGTCCACATCCATCTCTGTCACATAGATCATACGCGGAAGATTATATTTGTCGCAAAGCTCCCAAGCTTTCTCCGTACCTACCTGCACGCCCGCTTTACCTGACACAACGATGACAGCCGCGTCCGCCGCACTGACGGCCTCCTCTACTTCTCCTACAAAATCGAAGTATCCGGGAGTGTCAAGGATATTGATCTTTGCTTTCTCCCACTCGATAGGGATCAGACTTGTGCTGATAGAAAATCCGCGTTTCTGCTCCTCTTTATCAAAATCGCTGACAGCGTTCGCCTCTGCGACCTTGCCCATACGGTTCGTGGCGCCTGATACATACAGCATTGCCTCGACAAGACTGGTCTTTCCGCTTCCGCCGTGTCCAAGCAATACCACGTTCCTGATTTCATCCGTTCTGTAAACCTTCATGCTGCTGCCTCCTTGTTATGTAGTTATTTTGCATGCACTTATATCTTTCGCTCATGCATATCATGGATATATTGTACTAAAATCAGAAGGAAATTACAACTATTTTATATACTTTTCACATATTTTAATGGGTAAAAATGCGGCGTATGCTGCAGTAAGCACATCAGTGCGATTTTACGAATGGCGCACCTGAACTGTTTACTTTTACAATGCAACGTGCTAAAATGTCCTTGCCGCAGGTGTACACAGCAGGGGTCACTATTTCCCCGTATACCCAGGCGCTGTGTTTTACACACATATTATGCACCGACCATGCTTAAGAAAGGATTTATTTACAATATGGCATCAACAAAAACAGGTTTTATCGGTCTCGGCCTTATCGGGGGTTCCATTGCCAAAGCCATCCGGAAATATTATCCCGATCACGAGCTGATCGCATTTGACAAAAGCCGTGAAACTCTTGCTCTCGCAGTACAGGAGGGCATCATAGACACAGCCTGTTCCTCCATTGACGACAACTTCAGGGGATGCGGTTATATTTTTCTGTGTGCTCCGGTCTCCTGCAACAGCGCATATCTCGCCCAGCTTAAAGATATGATCGGGAATGACTGCATCCTGACGGATGCAGGAAGCGTAAAGACTTCCATCCACGAGGAGGTCATTGCCCTCGGCATGGAAGAAAATTTTATCGGAGGGCACCCTATGGCAGGATCAGAAAAGAGCGGTTTTGCCAATTCAAAAGCACATCTCATAGAAAACGCCTACTACATTCTGACGCCCTCGGCAAAAGTTTCAGAAGAAAAAGTCAGAGCATACCGCGATTTTGTCTCATCTTTAAAGGCCCTTCCAGTTATTCTGGGGTATCGTGAACACGATTATGTCACCGGGACAATCAGCCATCTTCCGCACATCATCGCTTCCTCACTGGTTAATTTTGTGCGTGACACAGACACCAAAGATGAATTGATGAAAGCTCTTGCGGCCGGCGGCTTTAAAGATATTACGAGAATCGCGTCCTCCTCCCCTGTCATGTGGCAGCAGATATGTCTGAAAAACAGGGAAAATATTTCGCGTATTCTAAGTGAATACATGGAATCACTCAGGAAGGCAAAAGAAGCAGTGGACTCCGGCGATGAGAAGGCTCTGTATTCTCTGTTTGAAACCTCCAGGGACTACCGGGACTCCATGCCCAACAGTTCTGCCGGACCCATCAAGAAACAGTTTGCCGTCTACTGCGACATCATTGACGAAGCAGGAGGGATCGCCACGATTGCCACGATTCTGGCGAGCAACAATATCAATATCAAAAATATCGGCATTGTACACAACAGAGAATTTGAAGAAGGCGTGCTTCGAATAGAGTTCTATGATGAAGCCTCTTCAGCAAAAGCTGCGGACCTGCTCCAGAAATACCGCTATATTGTGTACGAAACGTAACATATACTTTTATATTTAAAGCCAGGACGCCGGGGCATGCAGCTCTGCGCGCAGGCGCTGCGGAAAGGATAAAAAATGGAATTATGTAAAATCACGGGGCTAAGAGGAAAAGTGACAGTTCCCGGAGACAAATCAATCTCACACAGAAGCATCATGTTCGGTTCTATTGCCGACGGCACCACAGAGGTCCACAATTTTTTAAAAGGAGCCGACTGTCTTGCCACTATCCGCTGCTTCCGCACATTGGGGATTGACATTGGGGAAAACGACTCCACGGTCACCATCCACGGAAAAGGACTTCACGGGCTCGCTGCTCCGTCCGACATATTGGATGTGGGCAACAGCGGCACTACTACCCGGCTTCTGTCCGGCATTCTTGCAGGCCAGACCTTTGACTCCAAACTTTCAGGAGATGAATCCCTGAACTCCCGTCCCATGAAGCGTATCATAGACCCGCTCACACAGATGGGCGCCCATATTTCAAGCATTTTAAGAAATGGATGCGCCCCTCTTTACATCACTCCGGGCAGGCTTCACGGCATTCACTATACCTCGCCGGTCGCTTCCGCGCAGGTAAAATCCTGTGTCCTGCTGGCCGGATTATACGCAGAAGGAGAAACCTCTGTCACAGAGCCTTCTCTCTCCCGCAATCACACAGAGCTGATGCTAAAAGAGTTCGGCGCGGACGTTCACACTTTCCATGCTCTTGACAGCACAAAATCCACTGCTGTCATCCAACCGTGCCCCCAGCTCTGCGGACAGAAAATCACTGTTCCGGGCGACATCTCTTCCGCCGCTTACTTTATTGCCGCAGGACTGATCGTGCCGGACTCTGAAATTCTGATTGAGAATGTAGGCATCAACCAAACCCGGGCGGGAATCCTGAAAGTGTGTGAAGACATGGGCGGAGATATCACGCTTCTTAATGAGCGCTTCGAGGGCGGAGAAAAAGTTGCCGACATCCTCGTAAAGACAAGCGCACTGCACGGAATCACCATTGAGGGCGATATCATCCCCACACTGATCGACGAAATCCCCATAATCGCAGTAATGGCAGCCGTGGCAGAGGGAACAACAATTATAAAAGACGCTGCAGAATTGAAAGTAAAAGAGACAGACCGGATCGAGACTGTCACGGACAACTTAAAAGCAATGGGATGCAATGCCTCCCCCACTGCAGACGGAATGATCATCACGGGCGGACAATTAAAGGGTGCCTCCATCCACACGCTTCTTGACCACCGGATTGCCATGGCATTCAGCATTGCGGCGCTGGTGGCAGAAGGAAACACAAAAATACTGAACAGCAAGTGCGTGGACGTGTCTTATCCTACATTCTATGATACCTTTGAACAGTTGCTGTAAACATTTTCCCGACTTAAATAAAAAGGCTCCCGGAAGCTGTATCATAACGCAAAATTGTTCTGCTTTGGTTATATGATACAGCTTCCGGGAACGTATTTTTAATTTATGTCACAAAGATGATTTTCAGCAAACTTTATATCCCGACATCCACTGCCGCTCTCTCGATTGCCAGTCCCCGGGCATATTTCTCCATAAATTTCTCATACCCGGCCACATCTTTTGCAACAGGATCCATGCCTGATCCTTCCGCGTCATGGAACACCTTATTGTTCAGGTAATCCGTGAGGCTCTCGCCATCTTCCCGATGCACAAGATAATCGGCCAGCAGGGCGATTCCCCACGCGCCGCCTTCTCCTGCTGTTTCCATGACATAGACAGGCGTATTGATCGCTCCTGCCAGAACTCTCTGTCCCACGCCTTTTGTCTTGAACAGTCCCCCATGTCCCATCATGCGGTCCAGTGTGACATTCTCTTTTTTCAGCAGAATATCCATTCCTGTCTTAAGCGCGCCGAGCGAGGTGTACAGATGCACTCTCATAAAGTTTGCCAGATTAAATCTGCTCTCAGGAGAACGCACGAACAACGGCCGCCCCTCGTCAAATCCCGTGATATGCTCACCGGAAAAATAATTGTATGCCAGCAGGCCTCCGCAGTCAGCATCTCCTTCCAGCGCTTTGTTGTAGAGCGTACCGAACAGCTGATTCATATCCACTTCCATGCCGAAGCTCTCTGCGAACTCCTTAAACAGGCCAACCCATGCATTGAGGTCAGATGTACAGTTATTGCAGTGCACCATTGCCACTAGATCACCTGCAGGCGTTGTGACAAGGTCGATCTCCTCATAAGGTCTTGACAAATCTTTTTCAAGCACTGCCATGGCAAATACACTTGTCCCGGCAGATACATTTCCTGTTCTCACGGCCACACTGTTTGTAGCAGTCATGCCTGTGCCCGCATCACCCTCCGGAGGACACATGGGAATACCGGATACAAGATTGCCCTCTGGATCAAGAAGCCGAGCCCCCTCGTCTGTCAGGCTGCCCGCATCCTGTCCCGCCACCAGAACTTTCGGAAGCAGGTCACGGATTTTCCACGGGAACCCTTTGTCAGAAACCAGGTCGTCAAACTTATCCAGCATCGTGCTGTCATAGTCTTTATCTGCGATATTGATGGGGAACATTCCCGCAGCATCACCGCTTCCCAGAACTTTCTGCCCGGTCAGTTTCCAGTGAATGTATCCGGACAGCGTCGTGATAAAGCGAACCCTGCTCACATGCTCCTCTCCGTTTAAAACAGCCTGATACAGGTGAGCAATGCTCCAACGCTGAGGAATGTGGTAAGAGAACAGATCAGACAGCTTTCCGGAAGCCTCGCCTGTGATCGTATTGCGCCATGTGCGGAAGGGAACAAGCAGCTCACCGTTTTCATCAAATGCAAGATACCCGTGCATCATGGCGCTGATGCCAAGGGCTGCAAACCTAGTGAGCTGTACGCCATATTTATCCTTTACATCTTTTACCAGATTGCTGTAGCATCCCTGCAGACCTCTCCATACCTCATTGATATCATACGTCCAGATATGGTCCACATATTGATTCTCCCAGTCATAGCTTCCTGAAGCAACCGGGGATTTATCCTCATCAATGAGTACCGCTTTTATTCTCGTAGAGCCAAGCTCAATTCCCAGCACGGCTTTCCCTGCACTTATTGTTTCTCTGATCTGTTCTGCACTTTGCATCCCGCACTCCTCCTTATGACCTTACACACCTGATACCATCTGTTTTTTATAACATTGTCTTTCTTAATTCTTCCGCGCTCTTTGCACTTAAATATGCAGGAGCAATATCAAATACTGTCCGACAGCCTGACACGCCTTCCTGGGACAGTCTGTACGCTGCGCGCGCATATGCCACAAGAACAGAAGATGTAAATTCCGGGTTAGAATCCAGCTTCAGACTGTACTCGATCAGATGGCTGTTCTCTCCATTCCATCCGCTCTTTCCGCTTCTTAAGACAAATCCGCCGTGAGGAATCCCACTGTGGTCCCTCTTTAACTCTTCTTCGCTGATAAAGTGCACGGTCGTATCATAATCCGAGAAATAGTTTGGCATGGTTTTGATTTCTTCTGCCACCTTTGCCGCATCTGCTCCCTCCTCAAGAACAACAAAGCACTCTCTTGTGTGTTTCTGCCTTGTTGTCAGTTCCGGGTTCTCACCGTCTCTTACCGCCTCCAATGCTGCATCAACAGGGATCGTGTACTGTTTTGCATCTTTTACTCCGGCCACTCTGCGGATTGCGTCAGAATGTCCCTGGCTTACGCCTTTTCCCCAGAACGTATAGTCTTTTCCATCCGGCAGGATCGCGTTTGCGTACAGCCTGTTTAAGGAGAACATACCTGGGTCCCAGCCCACTGAAATAATGCCCACCTTATTTCCTTCTTTTGCTGCCGCATCCACGTTTGCATAATGCTCCGGAATCCTTGCATGTGTGTCAAAACTGTCGATCACATTGAACATGCGGGCAAACTCCGGCGTCTGCTCCGGCAGATCTGTAGCGCTTCCGCCGCACAGTATCATGACGTCGATCTTGTCTTTCCATGCGGACGCCTCTTCAAGCCGGCACACCGGCACTCCTTCTGTCAGAATGTTGACGCTCTCCGGCGCTCTGCGGGTAAACACTGCCGCCAGAGTCATATCCGGATTCTGCTTTATCGCGCACTCTACACCTTTTCCAAGGTTTCCATAACCTAAGATACCAATTCGAATACTCATTTTTGTCTGCTCCTTTCAGTTTCGTATGAGGGGCTTGTCTGTCCCAGCCCCTCTGTTATTATACAGGCGGCAGAGCAAGTTTTCAACGGCTGTATGCAATCTCATTCCATCTCAGCTCATTTTTCAGGTTCCTGATCGTTGTATCCTTATCAATATACACTGCCTCAATGCCCATTGCTGCCGCCCAGTCTCCCATCTGCTCGGAAGTCAGGTCATAGGAAAACGCCGTATGGTGCGCGCCTCCGCAGAGAATCCACGCCTCCGCGCCCGTCTGGAGGTTCGGCTCCGGCGTCCAGAAAGCTGTTGCCACCGGAAGTTTCGGCATAGGCTTCTCCGTTTTCCTGCAGTTTACATCATTAATAATGAGGCGGAACCTATCGCCCAAGTCAATAAGAGACGTGGCAACAGCAGGCCCGGTCTTTGATGTGAACACCAGCCTTGCCGGATCCTCTCTGTCTCCCATTGTAAGCGGATTTACCTTAATACTAACAGGCCCTTCAGCAATAGACGGGCACACTTCCAGCATATGGGCCTGAAGGATTCCTTCTTTTCCGGGTACCAGATTGTATGTATAATCCTCCATAAAAGATGTGCCTTTTGCATCCTTCATGCCCTCTGTCATGATCTTCATAATGCGGACCATTGCCGCTGTCTTCCAGTCTCCCTCCGCTCCGAATCCGTATCCTTTCTGCATAAGTCTCTGGATTGCCAGTCCCGGCAGCTGCTTTAAGTTCCCCAGGTCTCCGAAATGAGTGACAATGGCCTGATAATCTTTTTTCTCCAGGAACCGCTCAAATCCAAGTTCGATCTGAGCCTGGACAGCCACATGGCGGCGGAATTCTTCCGGGTCTCTCCCTTCTGTCAGAATATCATAGGTATCATAATACTCGTCCACGAGCGCTTTCACATCACTCTCAGACACTGCTTCCACTGCTTCCGTGATTTCATTTACCGGATAAGCGTCCACTTCCCAGCCAAACCGAATCTGAGCCTCTACCTTGTCACCCTCAGTCACTGCAACATTCCTCATGTTGTCCGCGATCCTCATGACCCGCACATGACTGCTCTCGATGATACCCACTGCCGTGCGCATCCAGGAAGCAATTCTCCGACGGATATTCTCATCAGCCCAGTGTCCTGCGATCACCTTGCGTTCAATACCCATGCGGGCAAAGATATGCCCAAACTCCCTGCCGCCGTGCGCTGACTGATTCTCATTCATAAAGTCCATGTCAATGGTATCATACGGGATTTCCTCATTAAACTGTGTGTGCAGATGCAGCAATGGCTTTCTGTACTCCTGAAGTCCGAGAATCCATGATTTTGCCGGAGAAAATGTATGCATCCAGGCAATAACGCCCGCACATGTCTCATCTGTGTTCGCCTCATTAAATGTTTTCCTTATCAGTTCGTTGGTAATCAGCGTAGGTTTCCACACTACCTCATAAGGGAGTGTCCCTGATTCATTCAGTTTTTCTACAATAATCCTTGCATGCTCCTCCACATGGGCCAGGCACTCCTCTCCATACAGGTCCTGAGACCCTGTGCAAAACCAGAATTTGTACGCTTTTCTTTTTAACATGTTGTTTGCCTCCTTATTATATAATTTTTTATTTTTCTGTCTGCTGCCCGTAGTAGGCTCCTGCTCCGTGCTTCCGGTAATAATGCTTATCCTGCAGCTCCTGCGGGGCGGGCTTTACATCCGGATTAAGCATCTCGCACCTTGCAGCCATCTTTGCCACTTCTTCTGTCACCACCGCGTTGTGCACTGCCTCATGAGCGTCTTTTCCCCAGGTAAACACGCCGTGATTTTTACAGAGGACCGCGGGAACAGCAATATAATCCTTTCCCTTTGCCGCAAATTCATCGGCGATCAGTACGCCTGTATTTTTCTCATACGCCTCTTCAATCTCCTCTTTGGTCAGATTTCTGACACAGGGAATCTCCCCGTAAATATAGTCTGCATGGGTTGTTCCATAGCAGGGAATATCTCTCCCTGCCTGCGCCCAGCTTGTCGCCCACGCGGAATGTGTGTGGACAATACCTCCTACGTCCGGAAACCTGTTGTAGAGAACCACATGTGTAGGTGTATCCGAAGATGGATTGTATTTCCCTTCCACCTTGTTTCCGTCAAGATCAACCACCACCATGTCCTCCGGAGTCAGTCTCTCGTACTCCACCCCGCTCGGTTTAATGACAAACAGGCCGCTCTCCCGGTCGATACCGCTTACATTTCCCCATGTAAATGTGACCAAGCCATACTTTGGAAGCAGCATATTTGCCTCATACACTTCCTTTTTCAGCTTTTCCAGCATCTTATTTCTCCTTTCTGCCCTGCCGCATCACACAGAACTGTATCCCGGCATCTCTCTTAATATTTTCACAGAACTGCGCATCACCAGTTCGGGTTCAAACTCAACCGTCCTAAGCTCCCCGTTCTTACATATACATTCCGCCATCTGTCCGGCCGCCGTCTTCCCAAGCTCCTCTACCGGATTTTTCACCGAAGTAAGGGGAACCGAGCAGAACCTTGCAAGCCCGGAATCGTCGATTCCTACCACTGACAATTCATCCGGAATAATTCTCCCTTCTTTCCGGAAAATACTGACCAGCCTGTAGGCTGTCTCGTCATTGTAGCAGACACAAGCAGTGCATTTTTTAAGTCTCTTAAGAAATTTATTACTTTCTTCTTCCATGTCCCGCATTTCTTCGGAGTCAATCCAGAGAATATTCTCGCTTCTGATGGGAATATCCTCCTCCATGAGCGCCTCCGTGTAACCGGCATACCTGAGATGTCCCTGCCCATCATCTGACTTGAATATTCCTCCGATCTGCGTATGCCCACAGTCGATCAAATGCCTGGCGGCAACATACCCGGCTTTATAATCGTTCATTCCCACATGGGAAATATCCAGTTCCCTGTAAAAACTATTGACGAACAACACCGGAATGCCCTGTCTTTCAAGCTGAACATATAATTCCAGATTCGGGTTTGGCAGTCCGCTCTTTACGGTCTCTGCGATCAATCCGTCTATGGAACGGCTGCGGATAAATTCTTTTAAAAGCCGTCTCTCTTTCTCCACCGAATTGTCTGTCACCGCAATCTGAAGCGCACATCCCTCCTCGGATAAAACCGCCTCTATTCCACGGATAATGGAGGGGAATATATAAGTATCCACATAAGTCAGCATGACGGCCACCCGGGGTTCCCTCCCTGTATATCTTCGGGTATTCACAGACACATAGGTTCCGCTGCCGCGCCTGCTCTCGACCATACCTCTCCCCGCCAGTTCCTCCATGGCACGTCTCACCGTCTGGCGGCTCACCTCAAAGCGCTCCATCAGGCTGTTTTCTGATGGAAGGCGGTCGCCCTGTTTTAAGTTTCCTCCGGTGATCTCATCACTAACCCAGGAAACGATTTTCTCATATTTTTTCTGCATCCGTTCACCTCCTCTTTATCATTTCATTTTATCCCGAACATAATCTCTTCATATCAACTATATAGCATAATAACTTTCAATACAATTCGCAGTTTTTATAAAAATTTCACCCGGTTTTTGGCAAAAAATAAAAAGTTGTATTGAATTTATAGTGGAAATACAATATAACTTTTATTCGAATAATCCGTATATAAATTTCGAGGCCCTACAGCAGATAATTATAAATGGCATATGCCACACCATTCTCATCATTGCTTACTGTCACAGCTTTGGCAATCTTTTTAAGATCCTCTCCCGCATTTCCCATGGCCACAGGATAACCAGCCTTTGACAGCATAGAATAATCGTTGGCATTGTCCCCTATGGCCATAACCTGTTCCATGGATATCCCAAGATGCCCGCACAGTTGTACCAGCGCCTGGCCTTTCCTGGCCTCCCTGTGTGTAATCTCAATGTATCCACTTGTAGAAAGCGCCAGTTCAAGTGTTTCAAAATTCTCTAGTTTTTCCCTGACGTTCTCTAGGACAGTCTGTCTGCGGGAAAATACCTGAATTTTCTCCAGGGGTTTTCCATTTTCTCTTACCCACTCCTCTAAATTCTCAATAACCGGGTGTGCTTTAAAATCCCGGTGATATACAAGATAACGGTAAGCCGCCTGAACCTTAGAATTGTCATAACATTTTCCCTCACAGTGTATGGCAATCCCAAGCCCAGACTCCTGGCATATCCCGATCACTTCGCACGCCGTATGGACAGGAATGAGTTTCCGATAAATAACTGTTTTATTCTTCCAGTCATATACTTTTGCCCCATTTGAAGTAATAATATAATTCAGCTGTTCCATTCCCCGCAGTTTTGTCGGAAGTCCCTCCAGACACCTTCCCGTCACGGGCACAACAAAAACTCCTTTTTCTGCCGCAGCCTCCAGAGCCTCTTTTGTTTCATTAGTCATTCTGTGCCTGCTGTTCACAGCAGTCTCATCCATATCTACCGCCAGTAATTTAATATCCATGCCATTGCCTTCTTTTCTGAATTTGTGTCATACAGCGTTATTATAATATTCATTCAAGCCTATTTTTAAAGTTTTCTTACCGATAATAAGGCCATACAAACTCGTTCGCATTTCCATGTTTAGCCCATACACATTTCCAATCATCTAATTTCCATCCATTATCAAAAATAAAATAATAAATAAATACAGCTTGATGGTCATCGCCTATATAATATACTTCCGCCTGAGTTTTAGAATAATGATTTACTTTTAGATAATCTAGTTGATTTAACCATCCTGTTGTCTTATATAATTCTTTAAACTCATTTCCATGCAATTTTGTCAGCACTTCTGCCCGGGCATAAGGAAACATTATAATAATTAAAAAAAATACAATTATAGCAAATATGTATCCTCTTCTCTTTTTCACTAGCATTCTCGTATAATTCAATCATATTAGATAGTGATTGGATTTTCTCCTTTCCCTCAGATCAATCATTCTAATGTGAATGTCAGCTTACTTCCCTCCACACTGCTCTCTATATTTTCATAATACCAGAAATATCGAGTTTCACCGAATAATTCATACGGTATAATATTCGATGGCTTCTGACCTTCCACTTTCAAACTGTATATTTCTTTAAAAGTACAGTCTCCATATATAAATCTGCTATTTTCCGGATCGATATTGACATTCTGTTCATAATCACTTAATACCAATCTGCTCTTAATCCAATCCTCGATGTTATCACCTGATGGGGTCCCTCTTTTTACTTCTGTGGGATTACTTAACAAAAAGGTATATTTCTTCTCGTTACCAATCATTTTCTTTTTAAATTTTGCAAAAGTCAGCGTTTCTGTGTCTTTATCTTTAACGGATCTGAAATATATGGAAATATAATCCTCATTTTCAAACTGAGCGATAATTTCATCAATATTTTTCTGATAGGAATACCTGGATCTCCCATCTGACTTACTATGCTTTAAGGCTTCCTCCGGAGATTCGTAGTAATCTGAGTCCGGTATGGATTCTTCGTCTGCCAGAATATTCGTATTGTATAATCTGTATTCCTCGTTCTCATCAGACACTTCTGTAAATGTCTCAAAATAACTATGACCTGCTAATATTCTTATACCAAATATCAGTGCTAAAGCTAAGAAAAAGGCGATTACAATAATCAAGATCGCTTTTCTGATTTCCTTTCCTCTTTCGGGACTTTTCATATATTTTATGCAATGGTAAACAAAATATGGAATACTGTAAAATAGCCCCAGCATCACAGAATAGAGAGGAATAAACCAAAATACCGCAAGAGCGATCTTCTGTTTAAATGTTCGGTTAGATATCCATCTCACAGTCAGCATGTTGCCAGTGATAATGGAAAAAATTATATAGCCGCCTAATAAACCGATTAGTAAAGTATAGAGATATGCATTATCTATTTTCATAATTCCGGATTTATCAGATATCACAGCTCCAATAAGACCATAGAGCAAAAATCCAGATAAAAATCCTGCCAATGGCAAAATAATATTTCTTTCCCTCATTTTCCCCTCCAAATTATCTTCTATTGTATACATCCCGAAGAAACCATTATTCATTTCATCTGTTCATCGTAAATGGTGTTCTCACGTTCCCCGGAATTACACCCCTCCCTGCGAATCTTCCTGCATCTCTCCCTGGTTCCCATACAGGTTCTCTCCTCTCTTTCCGTACGTAAGGAAAACGGATATTGCACAAACCTATTTTATTTATAAATTTTACCAGAATAGGAAATATGCACTTTCCTTTTTTCAAGTACTTTTACCAATTCATGAATCCCTACCGACATTGGATTCACTACT
>CALWFY010000058.1 GCA_944377775.1 uncultured Mediterraneibacter sp. | reverse complement strand
GTGAAGTTCCACCCGCTTGACAGGGCTTAAGTCTTTCCTTGAGACCGTAAAGTCTCCGATCTTTTTGATCCCTGTAACAGAGCCGATGGTCAGTTCCCCGTCAAACTTATCAATGGTGGTCACCCCTTTGATCTTGACAAACGCTCCTTTTTTCAGCTCTCCTAAAAGCTCCGGCAGCTGATCGTTTCGGGCAAACATTTTGACAGTGATCGTGTCCGTAAAATCCGTGACCGCAAACATGACAATAGTCTTTTCATTCCGGATTTCCCTTGTATCAAAATTGATGATTTTCCCGTGAATCGTAATTTCTCCCATCTCAGTGATAACCTGATCAAGGGTGATGGGTTCATCGTCAAAGTTCCTGCCATAGATCAGGTTCGGATCATCACCGCTCTTAAGAGGACGATAGAAATCCTTTTTCTTAAACTCGCCTTTCCTGAAGCCTTTTGAAGTTCCTCGGCCTGTTGCGGCAGTGGTTTTTCCTGAACCCGCGGTCCTGCCGGAAGTTTTTGAACCCCCGGCGTCTCCGGTCTGTCTGGAACTCTGTCCGCTCTCCGATTCTTTGTCCTGCTCATTTTCTTCCCCGCGCTGCCTTGCGCGCCGCTCAAAGATGGCATTGATCTCCTGCTGTATCCTCTGCTCACCGTACTCTCTTGTTCTGCTGCTGTCAGGTTCCCTGTAGGTTACACGGATATCTGCCGCCATGTGAAACCGTTTTGAGAAAACCTTCTGTAAAAAGGTCAGTATCTCCTCTTTGCGTCCCTCTGACACAATGGTATCCAGAAGTTCCAGGCAAAGTACATTCCCGTCTTCATACCTGATATTCGCCTGGGCAAACATATTTGCCGCGAGCACACTGATCTCCCGAAGCTCCAGTATCATGCTCTCACGATACTCCTGCATCAGCGCTTCCGGCGTATACTGACCGGAAAGGGCATATTCCTCTATAATCTGAACGCTCACCGCCGCCCCGGCAAAAAGCTGTTCCTTAATACGCTGTTCCATCTGCCATACCTGCTTTTTTTGGAGCAGATGGCGGCTGAAAATGTGTACGCGAAGAAAATCACGGCGTGAATTCGTCGTGATCTTCTTTACCTCCACATCTGTAAAAAGTATCTGAATATCATCCTCTACTTTCAGCGTGGGAAATACCTGAAAAAATGTCTTATGGCTTTTTACCTGCTCCAATTTTACCTCTCCTGAATTTCCCAGTTTAACAGCTCCTGCTGGAGTGTGCTGAGAAGTTCTTCTTCTTTCACTTTTTTGACGATCTCGCCCTTTTTGATCAAAAGTCCCTCGCCGACGCCTCCTGCGATACCGATGTCCGCCTCTTTTGCTTCGCCCGGTCCATTCACAGCACATCCCATGACTGCCACCTTAATATCAAGTGGAATGTCTGCTACCATCTTTTCCACCTGCTCCGCCAGTCCGATAAGATCAATCTTCGTCCTTCCGCATGTAGGACAGGATACCACTTCTATTCCGCCTTTTCTCAGTCCCAGCGTCTTTAAGATCAGTTTTGCAGTGCGGATTTCCTCTGCCGGATCTCCGGTCAGGGACACGCGGATCGTATTTCCGATTCCTTCATGCAGGATGATTCCCAGTCCCACTGAGGATTTAATATTTCCTGAATAAACGGTTCCTGATTCCGTGATTCCCACATGAAGCGGGTAAGGGCACTCTCTGGCAATCAGTTCATGGGCGCGCACGCACATCATCACGTCTGAGGACTTAATGCTCACCACCAGGTTGTCATACCCCATGTTCTCGATCATGTGCACCTTGTCAAGCGCGCTCTCCACGATGGCTTCCGCCGTGACCGCGCCGTATTTTTCAAGGAGCGGTTTCTCCAGAGAACCGCTGTTGACTCCCACGCGTATGGGGATATTGTACTCTTTCGCCTTGTCAACCACGGCTTTTACTTTTTTCTCTGATCCGATATTCCCCGGATTGATTCGAATCTTGTCAGCCCCGTTCTCAATGGATGCAATAGCAAGCCTGTAATCAAAATGAATATCTGCCACAAGAGGAATGTGTATCTGCTTTTTTATCTCCTTTAACGCCTGCGCTGCCTCCATGGCAGGGACCGCACATCTGACAATCTGGCATCCGGCATCCTCCAGCCTGTGTATCTGCGCCACGGTCGCTTCTACGTTCTCTGTCTTTGTGTTGGTCATGGACTGGATGGCCACAGGATGATCTCCGCCGATCTTTACATTCCCTATGGAAACTGTTTTCGTCTGATTCCTGTACATCATTTTCTCCTCCGCCTGAAATTTATTTTATAAAACTTCTTTTTACAACAGAAGAGAGTCCCGCAAACGGAACTCCTCTTTCTCCTTACCTGCGCTCGAACACCATCTGATCGCCGTATTCACGCTCCGTCAGTGTCAGCACATTGTTCTCCACATTATAATTGTAAGAGCCTGACAAGATACCCTCGGCAGTCCCCATGTCTGTCTGGACCGTAAATACTTTGATCTTCGTGTCCACACTGTACCCGGCTGTCAACGGCTCTGATCCTTCTCCCTCAGTGACAGTCAGCTCGCCGTTATCCCTGATCTCAAGGACAGCGCCGCTGTCTTCATTAATCCAGGTCCCCTCAAGAGGATTTCCCGTAAAAAGCCGGACAATAAAAAATACCGCCACAATGATGACAAGAAGCGAAGACACTGTCAGAACCATTCTCCAAAGCGTACTTCGTTTTTCCTCATTATTTTCTAAGATCATAAAATATTCCCTTTCTTTTTCTGCTTTCATTATACGGAATTCACCCGGTGCTGTCAACGTCTGCCAAAGAGTCATCTCCTGCTTATATGCCTGCAGTAACCTGTACTCTTGCAAAAACTCCCAAAAAATAGTATAACTACTATTGTCTCTATAATAAGTATATGAAAACGAAAGGATTCACAAATCTATGAATAAAAAACAACATACTAACAATCCCCTGCAGCTTATCATACGAATCATTCAGGGTGCGCTCATCGGCCTTGGCGCTGTTCTGCCCGGCATATCAGGCGGCGTCTTAAGTGTCATTTTCGGCATATACAAGCCGATCATGGAACTTTTATCCAATCCTGTCCGACATTTTAAAACCCATGTGCCAAAACTTATCCCGGTTATAATCGGCGGAGCTATCGGCTTTCTGGGAGTTGCCAATATTCTGGCCTTCTTCCTGAACAAATACCCGGACCCATCCGTCTGCCTCTTTATCGGGCTGATCGGCGGCATGCTTCCCTCCCTGTTCCGTGAAGCGGGCGAACAGGGACGTACCCGGGGATCCTGGATTTCTTTTCTGGTATGCATGTGCTTTATCTTTGCCCTGCTCATCGGCCTTCGAATGACATCTGTAGAAGTGACCCCGAATTTCTTCTGGTATCTGTTCTGCGGATTCTGCCTTGCCCTCAGCCTCATCGCACCGGGTATGAGCTTTTCTACCCTGCTGATGCCGCTTGGGCTCTACACTCCTTTTGTGGATGGTATCGGTCACTTTGACATGAGCGTTCTCATTCCAGGAGGCATCGGGACAGTTATCACAGTCATTTTATTTGCCAAAGCAGTCAACGCACTGTTTGACAACTATTATTCCATCGCTTTTCACGGTATCGTCGGCATCGTGATCGCCGCGACCATAATGATCATCCCTGTTGAAAGTTTTCTGAGTGCAGATTCCGCCATTGTCAATCTTATCTGCATGGCAGTCGGCGTCATATGTGCTCTGGCTCTGGATAAATTCAACAGCCGTGTAAAAGTAGGCTGATAAAATATCTTACTACAAAATACATCTTTCTGTTATAAACGACATATATTCCCGGGGCTGTATCCTAACGCAAAACCTTCCGCTCTTAGGATACAGCCCCGGGAACTTATTTATTCATATATATCGTTGTCATACAGAACAGTGACTGGAAGCCTATACTCTTTCTTTATACTCCTGCGCCAGTTCTTTAAACTTCGGCAAAGAATTCACGATCGTCTCATAGGATACACAGTATGCGATCCTCACATATCCCGGACATCCGAAAGAACTTCCCGGCACAATCAGGATATTATATTTCTTCGCTGCCGCGCAGAACTCTTTCTCATCTTCCACAGGCGATTTCACGAACAGATAAAAAGCTCCTTCCGGTTTAATGCAGTCAAATCCCAGTTCCTTAAGTCCATTGTAAAGGGTCTCTCTGTTCCTGTTATAGAAAGAGATGTCTGTCTTTTCATTCAGACATGCCTTCACTGCTTTCTGCTGGAGTGTAGGAGCATTCACAAACCCGAGTATACGGGTGGCCACATTGGCTGCTGCCATCAGGTTTTTACTGTCTGCCGCCTCGTCAGGGATCACAAGATAACCGATTCGCTCACCCGGCAGAGAAAGAGATTTACTGTAAGAGTACCCTACGATCGTGTTTGCATAATATTGGGTCAGATAAGGCACTTCCACCCCGTCATATGCAAGCTCTCTGTAAGGTTCATCGGAGATCAGATAGATGTCTGTTCCGAATTCTTTTTGCTTCTTCTCCATGACAGCCGCCATCTTCCTGATCGTTTCCTCAGAATAAACAACACCTGTAGGATTGTTCGGAGTATTTACGATCACGGCTTTTGTCCTGGCTGTGATCTTTTCCTCAAATTCATCCAATTTTGGCTGGAAATTAGCCATATCCGGCGATATCTCAACCAGCACGCCGTCATAATTATTTACATAGCTTCTGTACTCTCCAAAATATGGGGCAAACACGATCACCTCATCTCCCGGATTCAACAGGGATTTGAGTATCACGTTAAGACCGCCCGCAGCCCCCACTGTCATAGTAATATTTTCAGCTGAAAATGCAGTGCCGAACCGCTCATTCAAAGATGCTGCAACAGCCTCTCTCACGTCCTCGTATCCGGCATTGCTGTTCGTGTAACCGTGAAGCACAACCGGATTTTCTGTATCAAGCAGTCCGATAATTGCCTTTTTCACTGCCTCCGGAGCAGGAACATTGGGGTTCCCCAGGCTGAAATCAAACACATTCTCCGGTCCATACAGCTTTGACAGCCGGTTGCCTTCCTCAAACATCGCACGGATCGCCGAACTGTTTGCTACCATGTTTTCCATCTTTTTCGATATCATTGCTGTCACTCCGTTTCTTTTACAATTCCTTTTTCTTCCAAAAATGCCGGGCGGTATGAGAGTTTCGCTTTTCGAAGCCCCTCTGCTCCGGTATCTTCTTCCCTGTTTACATAAGCAAAGTCCATGCACTCATGCTGTACAAACTGCTGATTGATCATGGGGTAAGCTCCCTCCACGTCCGGAAAGGCTTTCTCGATATGCACCACAAACGTGTCCGAACACAGCGGTTCTCCTACTGTAAATGCCACGATTCTGCCCTCTGCTTTCAGGACTCCGCCTTTTAACCCAAGTTCTTTATAAAGCCGAAGAGAATTGAGTGTCACGCACATCTCGGCATTCTTCTCCGGGTCATCCTCACACCCATTCTGATTTCTCCATTTAAGTGCCATCTGAAAACAGTCTTCCACATTGTCATCACTGAGCGTTTCATAAGTCCAGTCCGGATGCAGAGCTTTGAACTTGTTGATATGATTCCGTTTCCCGTGCAGCTTCTTTCCGGCCAGAGTGGCCAGCTTTTCTGTTTCATACACATAATCTGCCAGATCACGGTTGTACTCTATCGTAAACCTGCTTGGATACCAGCCGTCCAGCTGATCAAACATCTCAGAGGTCACATTGTACAGTATAAAAGGACACTCTTTTTCTCCGCAATACTCCATGAGAAATTCAAGCGCTTTTTTAACAGCCGCCGGCTCTCCTGCCGGATAGGCAAACAATAGTTCTTCCCCCTCGTTCACAAATACAAGCGCATCCTCGATCACAGCATATTTTACCCTGTAATGTCTTGACCAGAGATACACATTCACAAATGTACGTTCACAGCTTCGGCTCGGACACTTCTCGAAATAGGATTCAATCAGCTCCTTATCCTCCAGCTCCGGTCGTTTAAATTCTGGTTCTGTCATTTATCATCAGTCCTCCATCTTTGCCAGTTTTGCGGTCTGATCCGCTGCGATCCGGCTGTCGATCACTTCATCCAGGTCGCCGTTCAAAATCGTATCCAGCTTGTGCAGTGTCAGCTTGATGCGGTGATCTGTTACACGCCCCTGCGGGAAATTATAAGTTCGTATCTTCTCTGAACGGTCCCCTGTTCCGATCTGGCTTCTCCTTGCCTCTGCCTCAGAAGCCTGCTGTTTCTCAAGTTCCAGGTCATACAGTTTGGAGCGGAGCAGACGGAATGCCTTCTCCTTATTCTGTAACTGAGATTTCTCAGTCTGACTGTAGATCACGATTCCTGTCGGGAAGTGAGTCAGACGGACTGCCGAGTCTGTCGTATTAACGCACTGTCCTCCGTTTCCTGAAGCGCGCATTACGTCAATTCGAATATCTTTTTCATCAATCACAACATCCACTTCCTCTGCCTCAGGCATGATCGCCACTGTTATAGTGGATGTGTGTATTCTTCCTCCGCTCTCTGTCTCCGGAACTCTCTGAACACGGTGAACACCGCTTTCGTATTTCAGGCGGGAGTAGGCCCCCTGTCCTGTAATCATGAATACGCACTCCTTAAAGCCTCCGATACCGTTTTCATTTAAGGAGATCATCTCTGTCCTCCAGCCCCTGCTGTCCGCATAGTGCACATACATACGGTATATCTCTGCGGCAAAAAGAGCTGCCTCATCCCCGCCTGCGCCTGCGCGGATTTCCACGATTACATTCTTCTCGTCATTCGGGTCTTTCGGAAGAAGAAGTATCTTTAACTCCTGCTCCAGCTCTTCCACACGTTTTTTGGACTCATTCAATTCTTCTTTTGCCAGCTCCCGCATCTCCTCATCGGATTCTTCCTCCAAAAGAGCCAGGCTGTCGTCAATATTCTGTTTACATTTCTTATACTCATGGTATGCTTCCACGATAGGAGCCAGATCACTTTGTTCTTTCATCAGCTTCCGAAACCGTTGCGGATCATCCGCCACATCCGGTTCCTGCAGTTCTCCCATCACTTCTTCATACCGAATCAAAAGATCGTCTAATCTGTCAAACATTGTCCTCTTATCCTTTTCTATAAAAATCCGTATCTCTCATCTTACCTGCCTGCAAATGCAAAACGCATCTCTCATTTAATATATCGCCCATACACAACACGGTCAAGCCCTGCAAGGTCCTTTTTCACCCGAACATCACTGTATCCGGCCCGGTGCATCAGCCTGCTTACCTCCTCCGCCTGATCGTGCCCGATCTCCAGCAGAAGATATCCTCCCTGCAGAAGATATTCTCTGCTCTCTTCCACAATCCGGCGGTAAAAGTAAAGCCCGTCCTCTTTTCCGTCAAGCGCTTCTCTGGGATCATGTAGCCTGACTTCTTCCTGAAGCGTCTCAATCACAGCGCTCGGAATATAAGGGGGATTGGACAGGATCATACTGAATATTCCTTTCACATTCTCAAACAGGTCTCCCTGTATGAAATCCGCTTTCACCCCCAGAACCTCTGCATTTTCCCTGGCAACTGCAAGTGCTTTTTCAGAAATGTCTGCGCCAATGCCGGACGCCGGATACCGGGTATGGAAAAGCATGCTTAAAAGAATGCAGCCCGACCCCGTGCACATATCCAGAAAGCGGCATTTTTGTTCTGTCCGGGGCACCGCTTTTGCCTTTAGAAGGTCCAGAGCCTGTTCCACAAGCGTCTCCGTATCCTGTCTGGGAATCAGCACATGCTCATTCACCCGGAAATTAAGCCCCATGAACTCCTGCTCCCCTGTGATGTGCTGCAGCGGGATGCGGCGGACGCGCCTTTTAAGACAGTCCTCATACTGTTCTTTCTGCGCCTTTGTCACCTCCCTGTCCGGGTCTGCATAAAAAGCGGCCCGGCTTATGCCTGTCACATATTCCAGCAGATACCAGGCATTTAAGTCTGCCTCAGGGACACCCGCCTGCTCCAGTCTTTGTTTTCCGTCGGCATATGTATCTTTCAGAGTCATCTGTTCTCCTTCTGCCATGTCCGCCAGTCAAACACTTCCTCCACGGCCCTGATCGCCACCTCAATCATACTGTCATCCGGCTCTTTTGTTGTCATATTCTGCACCAGCATCCCCGGCTGGCTCAGTACATTGATCACCGCATTGTCACTGCTCCCTGCAAGACGGATAAGCTCATAGGACACCCCTGCAATAATGGGCAGAAGTGCAATCCTTATGACAACGCGCAGAACCTGAGACTCTGCCGTGATGAAGAAACAGAAGATAATACTTACAATCATAACAAAAAAGAGAAAACTGGTGCCGCAGCGTTTGTGCTGCTTGGAGCTTTTTCTGACGTTTTCCACATTCAGCTCCAGCCCATGCTCAATACAGTTAATGCATTTGTGTTCTGCGCCGTGGTACATAAATGTACGTTTAATATCCTTTGTCCTGGAGATCAGAAAGATGTAGATTAGAAAAATCGCAACCCTGATCACACCCTCAAATATACTCATAACCATCCTCGAAGATGTATATTTTTCCACAAAACTGCTCAGGAAATACGGGAGCACCATGAAAAGCACTGCCGCAAGCACGACCGCTATGGCCACTGTCACGCTCATGATCAGCTTATCTTTCTTCTCCTGTTTTGCCGCCTCCTCTTCTGTCAGCAGCACTTCCTCTTCTTCCTCGAAAAAACTGGCGGAATACATCAGCGTTTTCATCCCCACCACCAGTGAATCTATAAAATTAAATATTCCCCGGATGAATGGAATCTTAAGCGGCGTCTTCCAGGGAATAAAACTGTGGTAATCCTGCACATCCACTGCGATTTCCCCGTCCGATTTGCGCACTGCCACAGAATATTTACCGCCGTTTCTCATCATAATACCTTCTAAAACCGCCTGTCCGCCTATGTTTGATGATCTCATGTTTCCTCCTGTTTCTGTTGTGATTAACAAAAGAGGCTGAGATGCTTCCACCTCAGCCTGCTGATCTGTTTCTTATTTAATACCGTATTTCTTGTTGAATTTATCAACACGGCCGCGTGCCTGTGCTGCTTTTTGCTGTCCTGTGTAGAACGGATGGCACTTGGAGCAGATCTCAACGTGGATATTCTCCTTTGTGGAACCTGTCACAAAAGTGTTGCCACAGTTGCAGGTCACTGTTGCCTGATGATATTCTGGATGGTTTCCTTCGCGCATGTTTTTCACCTCTCTATTTTAAAATACTTATTATAGTCTCTAAACAGCTTTCTAATTGTAGCATAAGATAATTTCTTTTGCAACTGTTTTTTAGATAAACTTCTGACGTACTACCTGATGCACCAGTTCGGCGTTTGATTTTGTCCGCGTAAACATATTCAGCAGATTATCCACAGCCTCATCTGCTTTCATGCCGTTCATGGCTCTGCGCATAATGTAGATTGCTTCCTGTTCTTCTTTATTTAAAAGAAGGTCTTCACGCCTTGTCCCTGATCTGGGGATATCAATAGCCGGGAACACTCTCTTTTCCTGCAACTTGCGGTCCAGCATCAGTTCCATGTTTCCGGTTCCTTTAAATTCCTCATATATGACATCGTCCATCTTGCTTCCTGTATCCACAAGCGCGGTCGCCAGAATCGTCAGACTTCCACCTTCCCTCATATTTCTTGCTGCTCCGAAAAATCGCTTCGGACTGTAGAGCGCTGCCGGATCAAGACCTCCTGAGAGCGTCCTTCCCGATGGGGGCACGATCAAATTGTAGGCGCGGGATAATCTGGTGATACTGTCCAGAAGGATCATCACGTCCTTACCGTGCTCCACCAGACGTTTCGCCCTTGCGATCACCATCTCGGATACTCGTTTGTGGTGCTCCGGAAGTTCATCAAAAGTAGAATAAATGACTTCCACATTTGGACCCGCAATCGCCTCCCTGATGTCTGTCACTTCCTCCGGGCGTTCATCAATCAGAAGAATGAGCAGATGCATGTTTGGCTCTGTCTTCTGCACAGAGAGCGCAACTTCCTTTAAAAGAGTTGTCTTTCCTGCTTTCGGCGGTGATACAATCATTCCTCGCTGTCCCTTTCCGATAGGGGATACCAGGTCCACGATGCGCATGGCCGTACTGCTGCCCGGAGTCTCAAGACGGATTCTCTGATTTGGGAAAATCGGCGTAAGGTCCTCGAAATTTTTCCGCCTCATGGCTTCCGCCGGACGCATCCCGTTGATGGTGGACACATAGAGCAGAGCGCTGAACTTCTCCCCCTGAGTTTTCACCCTTGTATTTCCCGTGAGAATATCCCCTGTCTTTAATCCAAATCTGCGAATCTGGGCCGGAGACACATAGACATCATTCTCTCCCGGAAGATAGTTGTCACTGCGGATAAAACCAAAACCATCCTGCATGACTTCCAGAATACCGTTGGCCGTGCACCCGCTGTCCAGCTGTTCGATATCAGTCTCCGCCTTCTTCTCTTTCATCTCTTCTCTGACTTCTTCTTTTGCCTCATCAGCCGCCTCCTGCTCATCCAGAGCAAGCATGGCATCAATCAATTCGCTTTTCTTCAGTGCAGAGACTCCTTTCATCTTTCTCGCTTTGGCAAGTTCCTTCAAAGTTGCCAGTGGGAGTGATTCATACTTTTCTCTCGTCATATACCTTTCCTTTCCCAACAAATAAATTATCTTTGCCGCTGACTGGATTTATTTTATATGTTTTATCAAATGCTTCGGGAATTTTTCGTCTGAATTGACATAAAATTGATAATTGCATCAAATATGCAATATATTATACATTTCAGCCCTGCTCTTGTCAACCCGGGCACAATAGTGCTATGATAAAAAACAGTTCAGATAAGAGAGGTATTTTAAGATGTCAAACAGTGAAAAAGCACTTCAAATGCACGAACAGTGGAACGGCAAACTGGAGACAACGGCAAAGGCACATGTGGGTTCCCGGGAGGACCTGGCCATCGCCTATACGCCGGGAGTTGCAGAGCCCTGCAAAGTAATTGCCGAAAATCCCGAAGCCGCATACAAATATACGATGAAAGCGAACACGGTGGCCGTCATATCCGACGGCAGCGCTGTCCTCGGTCTGGGAAACATCGGCGCTCTCGCAGCCATGCCGGTCATGGAGGGAAAAGCTGTTCTTTTCAAGGAGTTTGGAGGCGTGAACACCGTCCCCATCTGTCTTGACACACAGGATACAGAGGAGATCATCCGCACAATCGTCAACATTGCCCCGGCTTTCGGCGGCATTAATCTGGAGGACATCTCAGCACCCAGATGCTTTGAGATTGAATCCCGCTTAAAGGAGCTTCTTGACATCCCTGTCTTTCACGATGACCAGCACGGCACTGCCATTGTCGTTCTGGCAGGTATTATCAATGCTCTGAAAGTCACTAAAAAGAAGAAAGAAGACTGCCGCATCGTTGTAAACGGTGCGGGAAGCGCAGGAGTTGCGATCACAAAACTGCTTCTCACCTATGGATTCCCCCACATTACAATGTGCGATATAAACGGGATCATATCACAGCAGTCTCAGGACCTGAACTGGATGCAGAAAGAAATGGCTCAGGTGACAAACCTTGAAAAGCGCACCGGAACTCTCGCAGACGCCTTAAAAGGCGCAGATATCTTTATCGGAGTCTCTGCTCCGGGCATTGTCACCCAGGACATGGTCTCCTCCATGAATGAGAACGCCATCCTCTTTGCCATGGCGAACCCGGTGCCCGAAATCATGCCTGATCTGGCAAAAGCTGCGGGCGCGAAAGTCGTCGGAACCGGACGCTCTGACTTCCCGAACCAGGTCAACAATGTGGTGGCTTTCCCGGGCATCTTCAAAGGAGCTCTTGAGGGACGGGCCTCACAGATTACAGAGGAAATGAAGCTGGCTGCCGCAGAAGCCATCGCAGGACTTGTGCCAGAGGAAGAATTAAACGAGGACAACATTCTCCCGCAGGCATTTGACCCGCGTGTTGCAGACACGGTGAGCCGTGCTATAAAGGAACGTATCTGATGGATAACATAACAGCGCCGCACCGCTGGGGTGAAAAGCGTTATCACTCGCTTGACTTCCATCTCAGGCAGACATTCGGTGAAAAAGTGTACAAGATCACTTTAAACGGAGGGATGTCCTGCCCTAACCGGGACGGGTATATTGGAACCGGGGGCTGCATTTTCTGCAGCGCAAAAGGCTCCGGCGATTTTGCCGGAGATGCCTCTTTGTCCATCACAGAACAGCTCTCCCGCGGAAAACAGGAACTTTTGTCAAAGCGTCCCGTCCACTCTTACATCGCGTATTTTCAGGCATTTACCAACACTTACGCACCAGTGGACTATCTGAAAAAGATTTTCCTGGAAGCCATCCAGGATCCGGAAGTGAAAGTACTCTCCATTGCCACACGGCCAGACTGCCTGGGAAGCGATGTTTTAAAATTGCTGACACAGCTTAATAAGATCAAACCCGTGTGGGTGGAGCTTGGTCTGCAGACGATCCACCCTGAAAGCGCCCGCTTCATCCGAAGAGGCTACGATCTTAAAGTGTTTGAGCAGGCTGTAAAATCTCTCCGGGAAGCAGGCATCACGGTGATCGTCCATGTTATCCTGTTCCTCCCCGGCGAGACACAGAATATGATGCTTGAGACGATCGACTGCCTGAACCGCCTTGATATTCAGGGCGTCAAGCTCCAGCTTCTCCATGTGCTGGAGGGAACCGATCTGGCGGTCCTTTACCGAAAGGAACCATTCCACGTCCCTGACATGGAAGAATATATCCGGCTTCTCGGAAAATGTGTGTCACGATTAAATCCGGACATTGTCATCCACAGACTGACCGGGGACGGCCCCAAAGAGCTTCTCATCGCCCCCTTGTGGACAGGCGCGAAGCGGACTGTATTAAACCGACTGAACCAATATCTGAAAGAAGAAGATATCTGGCAGGGAAAGGAGTATCATGGCTGAAACATTTACACTATATAAACTGATCATATTATATCTGCTGAACAAGGTGGATTTTCCTCTCACTACTTCTCAGATTTCGGAGTTCGTCCTGGACAAGGGGTATACTTCATATTTCAAACTGCAGGAAGCACTCTCCGAACTGGCACAGTCCGAACTGATCCGGTCTGAGACAACTCACAACAGGACGCTGTACCACTTGACCGAAAACGGCGCTGAGACCATCCACTATTTCAGCAATAAAATTTCTTCTGCCATCCGAAAGGATATGGACGATTTTCTTAAAGAAAAACAGTATGACTTAAAAGAGGAATCTTCCGTAAAATCAGACTATTATTTAAACACACACAAGGAATATGAGGTGCGCTGCCAGATCGTAGAAAATGGCTTAAGCCTCATTGATCTGAAACTTACTGTTCCGACCGAAAAAGAGGCTGAAGCCATTGTAAGCCGCTGGAATGCAAAAAGTCAGGAAATCTATACACTGCTGCTCTCCCATCTTCTGTAAGCAGCAGCCTTTAGTTTTCTTCTGTCTTCTGTATTTTTTCCAGATACTCTCTGATCGTTTTCTCATAACCAAGAACGCCGGGTTCATAGAATCTGGCGTCTTTTATTTCATCGGGAAGATACTGCTGTTTTACATAATGTGCCGGATAATCATGGGCATACTTATACCCGATGCCTCTCCCCAGTTTCTCCGAACCTTTATAGTGTGCATCCCTCAAATGGGACGGAACCGTAGTCTGATACTGCTGTACTGCCCGGTTTGCCGCAAAAATGGCTTCCACGGCAGAATTACTCTTGGGAGCGCACGCCACATACGTCACCGCCTGAGCCAGAATGATCTGAGACTCCGGCATGCCGACACGCTCCACAGCCTGGGCCGCGGACACTGCAACCGTCAGGGCCATGGGGTCTGCATTCCCCACATCCTCGGAAGCGCAGATCATAATACGCCGGGCGATAAATTTCACATCCTCACCGGCATACAGCATTTTTGCCAGATAGTAGACTGCCGCATCTGGGTCCGACCCTCTCATGCTCTTGATAAAAGCTGAGATAATATCATAGTGATTGTCGCCTTTCTTATCGTAATTTACAGCCCGCTTCTGAATGCACTCGGATGCCACTTCCACTGTGATGTGGATAATACCGTCCTCACTGCGCTCCGTAGTCAGCACACCCAATTCAATGGCATTCAGCGCATTTCTCGCATCCCCTCCGGACATATCAGCCAGGAACTCCAGCGCATCCTCATCAATCTGTGCACGAAAACTGCCCATTCCTTTTTCCGTGTCTGCCACAGCCCGCTTCAGAAGGACTTTGATATCTTCCTTTTCCAGAGGCTTAAGTTCAAAGATGCTGGAGCGGGAAATGAGCGCCCCGTTCACCTCAAAATACGGGTTCTCCGTTGTCGCGCCGATCAGGATCACTGTTCCGTCTTCAACAAACGGAAGCAGATAGTCCTGCTGCCCCTTGTTAAACCTGTGTATCTCGTCGATAAAAAGGATGGTCTTTTTGCCGTACATTCCCTGCATATCCTTTGCCTGCCGCACAACTTCTTCCATATCCTTTTTCCCTGCAACCGTAGCGTTGATCTGTTTAAACTCCGCACTGGTCGTATTGGCGATGACTTTGGCAAGAGTTGTCTTCCCTGTCCCCGGCGGTCCGTAAAAAATCACCGAACTTAATTTATCCGCCTTGATCGCGCGGTAGAGCAGCTTGTCCTTTCCGATAATATGCTGCTGTCCCACCACTTCGTCAAGGGTCGTGGGGCGCATCCTTGATGCAAGGGGCGATTCTTTTTCCTGTTCTTTCTCCCTCATATAATCAAATAAATCCATCGTCTTCCTCCAATCTTTACAGCCCTGCCAGTTCTCTGATCACCTCTCCTGCGATCAAAAGACCTGCAACAGGCGGTATAAACGAAACACTCCCCGGCACAGCCCGCCTTACCCCGGTATCCTCCCCGGTTGTCCGTCCACTGACATCAACAGGCTTTTCCGCAGAATAAAGTACTTTTAAGTGTGTGATTCCCCTGCTTTTGAGTTCCTTTCTCATCACCCTGCACAGCGGGCATACACTCGTCTCTGACAGGTCCGCGATCTGAAATAATTCTGCATGAAGTTTGTTGCCCGTGCCCATGCTGCTGATAATGGGAATATTCCTGGACTTAGCCAGCTCCACAAGAGCGAGCTTTGCGCTCACCGTATCTATGGCGTCAATCATATAGTCCGGGGTCCCGGTCTTTTCAAACAATGCCTCCACATTATCCGGCAGAACGAACATCTCACAGGTGTCCACCCGGATTTCCGGGCAGATGTCCCTGATCCGCTCTTTCATGACTTCCGTCTTATAACGCCCCACAGTACTGTGGTAAGCAATGGACTGTCTGTTGATATTTGTAACCGATACTTTGTCATTGTCAATCAACGTCAGCCTTCCGACCCCTGACCTTGCCAGCGCTTCCACACAGTGAGACCCCACGCCTCCTATACCGAACACCATCACAGACGCTTTTTTCAGCCTTTCAAGCGCCTCACTCCCAACCAGCAGTTCTGTCCTTGAATACTCGTTTATCATAAATCTTCTCCTGTCTTTATCATTCTCTGCCGATTCCGGCTTCCCTCTGTTACATCACTCTATAAGGAGCTGGTCCACTGTGACAAATTCATAGCCCTTCTCCTGAAGCACATCAATGATCTGAAGTGCTGCCTCAACAGAAGTCTCATAGCAATCATGCATGAGAATGATATCATTTTCTTCTGTGTCCGTCACTACCTTTCTCACGATCTCCCGGGTATTTTTCGTCACCCAGTCGCCGGAATCCACCGTCCATTTTACATACAGTTTATCCGTATCCTCCCCTGCGGGAAATTCACCGAAAGGCGGCCGCACTACAGATGTCTCCTCCCCTGTAATATTAAAGATCAGCTGTTCTGTCATCTCAAGCTCTCTGCGCGCATCTTCAGCATTCAGATCAGAGAGATCAACATGATGATATGTATGGTTGCCGATCAAATGCCCCTCCTCCTGCATTCGCTTTATCAGCGCCTCATTCCCGTCTTTTTCAATATTTGCGCCAATTACAAAAAATGTAGCTTTTACATTTCGCTCTTTCAGCCCGTCCAGAAGAACAGGGGTGTACTTTGCACTGGGCCCGTCATCAAAGGTCAGGGCAATCCTGGGTCTTACGCTGCCGCCTGCCTCCAGGTCTGCAAAAGCCTCCTGCCATTGCCCCCTTAAGGCAGATACCGGATACATCATAAATATGGCTGTCAATGCCAGCATCTGCATCCATATTTTCAGCTTCCTGCGCTTTTTTATATTCTCCAACGCCGTCCTCGCATTTCATCATTATGATACAGATTATGTGGCGCCCCCTGTCCTCATTCATCCGTGTACAAAACAGCACGGTCAGTTTTCCGTCTGTGCCCGGCCGGCTCTTGTTTTCCTGTACTCTGACGGCCCGATACCTTTCTGTTTTTTAAAGGCCTTGGAAAAATAAAGGTTGTTGGCAAATCCAACGGAATAAGCGATGGCTGACACAGACAAATCCGTCTCTTTCAGCAGATGGCACGCCTGCTGCGTGCGGTATTCTGTCAGATATTCCTTGGGGGATTTCCCCATGTAACTTTGAAACGCGCGGAACAGATGGCTACGGCTGATGCCCACATATGCGGCAACATCTTCCACCGTGATGGGATACGAATAGTTTGTTCCAATATAGCTCTGTGCCTTTTCCACATAAGTAAGCTGCACGTCCTTCTCCTGTTCTCCCCTGTCTGAATAGTGCATGAACAGAGCCAGAAGACTGTACAGTTCCCCTGTCATTGCCACTGCCGCCTCATAGGTATTGCCTTTCTTTCTGTATATCCGCTCCAGACCATCTCTGATCTTATTCTCCGGGATTTTCCCCTTTAAGATATAGGGCGTCTCTTTTCCAAACCCGGTATTTCGGATGATGGAAGCTGCATCCGCTCCCATAAACCCTGCCCATGCATACTCCCACGGTTCTTTCCCGTCCGCCTGATACTGAAGCTCAACCCCGGGGTACAAAATAAAAGTGTCCCCTGCCGTAAGCCGGCGCGACACCCCTCCGGTCGTATAATATCCGCTCCCGGACAAAATATGGTGGATGCAGTAATGATCCCGCACGCCCGGCCCCCACTGGTATTCAGGCTCACATTTCTGATAGCCCACATTATATACAGACAGAGAATTTAACAGATTCTCCCGCATCTTGTACGAATGCT
>CALWFY010000057.1 GCA_944377775.1 uncultured Mediterraneibacter sp. | reverse complement strand
GACTGCACCAGAGAGACAATGACAAGCTGCTGGCAACCCTGAAACATCTTCGTGATCTGGGCAATACTCTGATCGTTGTGGAGCATGATGAAGACACAATGCTGGCCGCAGATTATATTGTGGATATCGGTCCTGGTGCGGGTGAACACGGCGGCGAGGTGGTTGCCGTGGGCAATGCACAGGAAATCATGAAAAATAAAAATTCTGTGACAGGGGCATACTTATCAGGAAAGATCAGGATACCAGTGCCTGATGAGCGCAAAAAGCCGACTGGATGGCTGAAAGTGATAGGCGCTCAGGAGAACAATCTTAAAAACATTGATGTAGAGTTCCCGCTGGGTGTGATGACTTGTGTGACCGGAGTTTCCGGTTCAGGAAAAAGTTCTCTTGTAAATGAGATCCTGTATAAAAAGCTGGCCCATGACTTGAATCACGCGCGGACTATTTCCGGGAAACATAAAAAGATCACAGGGCTTGATCAGGTAGACAAGGTCATCGCTATCGACCAGTCGCCGATCGGAAGAACCCCCCGTTCTAATCCGGCTACTTACACGGGAGTTTTCGATCTGATAAGGGATTTATTTGCGGCAACACCTGACGCCAAGGCGCGGGGATATAAAAAAGGCAGGTTCAGCTTTAACGTAAAAGGCGGACGCTGTGAGGCGTGCTCCGGCGACGGTATCCTGAAGATCGAGATGCATTTCCTGCCGGATGTGTACGTTCCCTGCGAGGTCTGCGGAGGAAAACGGTACAACCGGGAGACGCTGGAAGTCAAATATAAAGGAAAGACAATTTACGATGTGCTTAACATGACTGTGGAGGAAGCCCTGGAGTTTTTCGATCATGTTCCGAGCATCCGCAGAAAGATGGAGACACTTAATGACGTGGGACTTTCCTATATCCGGCTGGGGCAGCCTTCCACGGAACTCTCCGGTGGAGAGGCGCAGAGGATCAAACTGGCAAGTGAGCTGAGCAAGCGCAGCACAGGAAAGACTGTGTACATTCTGGATGAGCCTACAACAGGACTGCATTTTGCAGACGTGCACAAGCTGACAGAGATATTGAGAAGACTTTCCGGTGACGGGAACACGGTCGTCGTGATAGAGCACAACTTAGATGTGATCAAAACAGCAGATTATATCATTGATATCGGTCCGGAAGGCGGCGACAGAGGCGGAACCGTGGTTGCCTGCGGAACACCGGAGGAAGTGGCTGAGAATGAAAAATCCTATACAGGGAAATATATAAGTGCAATGCTGAAAAAGTAAAAAAGAGCTTTCCATTTTCTGTAAAGTCGATTATACTGATTATGCGGACGGACAGCAGTGAGGGAGGCTGTCCTGATCCGCTTTATACGGAAAGGATGAGACCCGTCGGGGAGAGAAATACGCGATATACGGGAAAGAGTATGAAGATTTGGAAGGGAGAAGTGAATATGTCGGTAGATATCGGGATCGATCTGGGAACCGCGAGCGTACTGGTATATGTACGCGGCAAGGGCGTCGTATTAAAAGAGCCCTCTGTGGTTGCCTTTGACAGAGATACAAATGTGATAAAAGCGATCGGCGAAGAAGCCCGTATGATGCTTGGCAGGACGCCGGGCAACATTGTGGCAGTGCGGCCTCTGCGGCAGGGCGTTATCTCGGACTATACGGTGACTGAAAAGATGATCAAGTATTTTGTCCAGAAGGCGCTGGGGAAGCGGACGTTTAAAAAACCCAGGATCAGCATCTGTGTGCCGAGCGGTGTGACAGAGGTGGAGAAAAAAGCAGTGGAGGAAGCTACATTTGCCGCCGGCGCAAGAGAAGTCCATCTGATTGAGGAGCCTGTGGCAGCAGCCATTGGCGCCGGAATTGACATTGCAAAACCGTGCGGAAACATGATTGTTGACATTGGCGGCGGCACGGCTGATATTGCCGTGATCTCGCTGGGCGGCACTGTGGTGAATACTTCGATCAAGGTGGCGGGCGATGATTTTGATGAGGCAATCGTGCGCTACATGCGGAAGAAACATAATCTTTTGATCGGAGAGCGGACTGCTGAAGACATCAAGATTAAGATCGGTACAACATATCCTCTTGTGGAGGAGGAGACAATGGAAGTCAGGGGAAGAAATCTTGTGACCGGGCTTCCGAAGACTGTCACAGTGACTTCGTCTGAGACTGAGGAGGCTTTGAGGGAGGCCACCAGTCAGATCGTGGAGGCAGTGATATCAGTCCTTGAGCAGACTCCGCCGGAGCTTTCGGCGGATATCCTTGACCGGGGAATTGTCCTGACAGGAGGAGGGGCCATGCTCAGAGGATTGGAAGAATTGATCGAGGAAAAGACGGGGATCAACACAATGACAGCGGAAGACCCGATGAAAGTTGTGGCCATTGGAACCGGACAGTTTGTGGAGTTTATGAGCGGAAGAAAAGATTTCTGAACACAGAAAGTGTAAGAGAGTTATCGACAGGGATGTGAGCAGCAGGGCGCATCCCTGTTCTGCTGTAAAGGCAGAAAGATTGGCAGGCGTTGGACAGAGGCGCAGGAGAGGATAAAGAAGTGGAAACAGTTACAGGATATGTAGGGCACATTGTGTTCCGAAATGAAGAAAACGGATATACGGTTTTTCATCTGGAAAATGATGACGGTGAAGTGACCTGCGTGGGGAATTTTAATTTTATAAATGAGGGCGAGATGCTGGAACTGACAGGGGAATATGTCAATCACAATGTGTACGGCACTCAGCTTAAAGTGGCGTCCCATGTGGTGAAAGAACCGGAAGATGTGGTGTCTATCGAGCGTTATCTTGGTTCGGGGGCGGTTAAAGGAGTGGGAGCAGCTCTGGCCGGCCGGATTGTCAAAAAATTTAAGGAAGATACATTTCGCATTATTGAGGAGGAACCGGAGCGTCTGGCAGAGATCAAAGGTATCAGCGAGCGCAAGGCAAGAGAGATTGCTGAACAGGTGGAAGAGAAAAAAGACATGCGCAAAGCTATGATCTATCTCCAGAAGTATGGGATTTCCACAAAGCTTGCGGCCAAGATTTACCGGTATTATGGCATGCGCGTATACAAAGTGCTGGAAGAGAATCCTTATCAGCTCGCGGATAATATTGAAGGCGTTGGGTTTAAAACAGCAGATGAGATTGCCTCCCGCATTGGAATACATACGGATTCGGATTACAGAATCAAAAGCGGTCTGTTCTATACGCTGCAGCAGGCGGTTGGGGAGGGGCATATTTATCTTCCTCAGGATATTCTCTTAAGGCGTGCAGGTGAGCTGCTGGGTGTGGAGATACAGGATATCAGCAAACATGTGATGGATTTGTGCATTGAGAAAAAGACCGTGCTCAAAGAATGCGGGGATGAGATTCGGATATATCCCGCTCACTATTATTATCTGGAACTGAATACAGCGAAAATGCTCCATGATTTGAATATTGACTGTAAGATGCCGGAAGATATGATGGAACGCCGGCTTAAGAAAGTGGAGGATGCAGAGCAGATTGAGCTGGACGCCATGCAGCACCGGGCGGTGATTGAGTCCATCAAGCATGGCCTTCTCATTCTCACCGGAGGACCGGGAACCGGAAAGACGACAACCATCAATACGATGATACAGTTCTTTGAGAGCGAGGGGATGAGTATTCTGCTGGCTGCGCCCACCGGACGCGCGGCAAAACGGATGACAGAGGCCACAGGATATGAGGCGCAGACGATCCACAGACTGTTGGAGGTGAACATAAATCCTGAGGAAACAGACAGCACAGGCGGGTTTATGAGGAACCGGCAGAATCCTCTTGAGGCAGATGTGATCATCATTGATGAGATGTCCATGGTAGACCTGACGCTTATGCACGCCCTCCTCTCTGCAGTGGTTCCGGGGACAAGGCTTGTGCTTGTGGGAGATGTGGATCAGCTTCCGTCGGTGGGGCCGGGAAGTGTGCTCAGGGATATTATCATATCAGAATGCTTTCCGGTCGTGACACTGACCCGGATTTTCCGCCAGGCAGGTACCAGCGATATCGTGGTGAACGCCCATAAGATCAATGCGGGAGAGCCGGTGGTTCTGGATAATAAAAGCAGGGATTTTTTCTTCCTGCGGCGTCAGGATGCGGATACGATCATCGGTGTGACCATCATGCTGATTCAGAAGAAACTGCCCAAATATGTGGAAGCGCAGCCCGGGGAGATACAGGTTATGACCCCGACACGGAAAGGGCTGCTGGGGGTAGAGCGCTTGAATACGATCCTTCAGCGCTACTTAAACCCGGAGAGCCCGAAAAAGGCAGAAAAAGAAATCGGCGGCCGCTTGTTCCGGGAGGGGGACAAGGTCATGCAGATCAAAAATAACTATCAGCTTGAGTGGGAAGTGACCACAAAGTTCGGTCTGGCTGTGGACCGGGGCACGGGCGTGTTTAACGGCGACATGGGAGTGATCACGGAAATCAATCAGTACACAGAGACTGTGGAAGTAGAATTTGATGAATCCAGGAAGGTGAAATATGGATTCGACATGGTGGAGGAACTGGAGCTGGCATACGCCATCACAGTGCATAAGTCACAGGGGAGCGAGTACCCTGCGGTCATCATCCCTCTCCTTCCCGGTCCAAGGCTTCTCTATAACAGAAACCTTTTGTATACGGCGGTGACAAGGGCAAAGAAATGTCTTACGATCGTGGGGAGTGATGAAGTATTTCAGGAAATGATCCAAAACAAAAACGAACAGGCCAGATACACCAGTCTGACAGAGCGGATACAGGAATTTCGGAACGGCTTTTAAACCTCCTTTATCCCCAGGTGTGTCCGTTCTGCAGGGAAATATCCCCGGAAGGCATCTGTGAAGAATGCCGGAAAAAGATTGTTTATGCGGGAGAACCACGGTGCATGCGCTGCGGAAAGCCTCTGGCAGACGAGACCCGTGAATATTGCCGGGACTGTGAAAATCATACATCCTGGTTCACTCAGGGGAGAAGTCTGTGGGTTCACACAGAGCCTGTCTCAGGCGCGGTGTACCGGTTTAAATATAAAAATAAGAGAAACTGGGGCAGAATATTTGCCGCAGAAATGGCAGAGCATTATGCTGAGCAGATCAGAAGATGGGGGATAGAGGAGATCATTCCCATACCTCTTCATGCCTCGCGCAGGCGAAAAAGAGGGTTTAATCAGTCTGAGATCGTGGCGAAGGAACTTGCGCGTTTGACGGGGACAGTGTGCCGGACGGATGTTCTGTTTCGAATCCGGAAGACACTGCCTCAGAAAAAACTGGATGCCCGGGAAAGGGCAGGCAATCTTAAAGGAGCTTTTGCAGTCTCAAAGAACTGGAAAGCCTGCGGAAATGTGCTTCTTGCAGATGACATTTACACCACGGGCGCAACGCTTGGACAGGCGGCGAAAATGCTGAAAAAAGCGGGGGTTCAAAATGTCTACTTTTTGACCATAAGCATTGGACAAGGTATTTGACTATATGTTATACTAAAACATAATGGACTGAAATAAGAATAGAAGAACAGTACATAGGAAGGACGTCAAAAGCGCTATGTTGGATAAGAGAAAAATACGTCTGATGACCAGGGCCGCAATCTACGAAAAAGAATACGGGGAAGAAGATTTAAAGATCAGCAGTTATTACAGGAAAGATTATTCCAGTCTGAATACATGGATCACATTGATCTGGGTTACTGTGGGATATTTTCTCTTCGGGGGAATTATCTTTCTGTGCTACGGAGAAACTCTGATAGAAGGAATTACGATCACAAGGCTTTTGATCTTTGCTGCTGTAGCAGTCGCGCTGTATCTGGCGCTTATCATCATATATGGGATCGGGGCAGGCAGTTTTTATTCGAAAAAGCATGCTCGGGCGAAACAGAGGGTGAAAAAATATATAAGAGACATAACCCGTCTGGAAAAGATGAATAAGACAAAGGAGAGAAACAGATCATGAGTACATTACTTGTTTGGAGAGAAAAACTGCAGAAAATTTATGCTGGATATTCTGTGTATATCTTAAAAGGACTGCAGTTTGTGATGGGACTGCTTCTGTTTGGGCTGATTAATGCGAATGTCGGTTTTATGAAAATGGCGTCTTCAATTTTCTGTACGATTGGGCTTGCAGTGGTCTGTGCGTTTCTTCCGATGATCGTGATGGTCATAGTGGCAACAGTACTGATTCTCATACATTTTTATACACTTTCGTTACCGATTGCCATTGTGTCTGCAGTTCTGTTTTTATTGATGTATATTTTCTATTTTCGTTTTACTCCGAAAAAAACATGGCTTGTACTTGTATCAGCGCTTGCGTTCGGGCTGAAGATACCTTTCGTTGTCCCGGTTGTATTCGGACTTATGGGTAGTCCGGTATGGGTGGTTCCGGCAGCATTCGGTGTTGTCGCTTACTATATGGTGGATTTTGTAAAAGGTTCGGCAACAGCGTTAAAGAGCGCGGACGCAGACGGGGTTGCGGGAAGTCTGATCAGTTTCACCAGGCAGGTGCTGGGAAATAAGGAAATGTGGCTTATGGTTCTGGCTGTGGCAGTGGGCATACTTGTGGTGAACATGGTGCGTACCCGTTCTGTGAATAATGCATGGAAGATCGCATCCGCTTCCGGCGCAGTAGTGTGCGTGGTGATCGCTTCTGTCGGAAACATTGTTCTGGGCGGACATATATCTTATGTCTCCATTGTGGTGAGCGGAGTGCTCGGAGCCGTGCTTGGACTGGTGCTGGAATTTTTGTTCTTCAGCGTGGATTACTCGAGGACAGAGAATATCCAGTTTGAGGATGATGAATACTACTATTATGTGAAAGCAGTTCCCAAGATCGGGGTATCTGTGCCGGAAAAAAAGGTGAAGCATATCACGGATGAGACGGGGGACAAGAACAGTAATACAGACGATATCCTTCTTACAAGGAGTCTGAGTAAAGAGCTGGGGCTTGAGAAGGAGAAATCTGAGTAAACAAGGCGGTGAAACACAGTATGATGGACTGGGTCAGAAACTTTTTCGACAATTATACACGCGATATGTATTTTCCCTCGATCGAGATCAAAGATGTCATTGAGATATTGATCATCGCTGTGATCGTGTATGAGATCATGCTGTGGATTAAAAATACAAAGGCATGGATGCTTCTCAGGGGAATTATCATGCTGGGCATCTTTATCTTCCTCGCCTGGATACTGCGGATGCAGACGATCCTTTATCTGGCGGCGCAGTCTTTGAATGTGCTGGCTGTTGCGGCCGTGGTCGTATTTCAGCCGGAGCTTAGGCGCGCGCTGGAGAAACTGGGGGAGAAGAACCTGTTAAGCAGCGTCAACCCCTTTGATAAGAACAGGGAGAATGAGCGCTTTTCTGACGAGACTGCTGACAGTATTGTGGCGGCATGTTATGAGATGGGGAGCGTGTGCACGGGGGCTCTCATCGTGGTTGAGCAGGCGATCCGTCTCAACGAATACGAGATGACTGGGATTGAACTGGACTGTAAAGTATCCTCACAGGTGCTGATTAATATTTTTGAACACAATACGCCTCTTCATGACGGGGCCATTATCATCCGGGGAGACAGAATTACATCAGCTACCTGTTATCTTCCCCTGTCTGACAATATGACGATCAGCAAAGACCTGGGCACAAGACACAGGGCGGCTCTGGGGATGAGCGAGGTGTGCGACGCTCTTGTGATCGTTGTCTCCGAGGAGACCGGGGCGGTGTCTGCTGCAATGGGAGGCAGGCTTGCCCGCGGGATTAAGCGTGAGGAGTTAAGGGAGATGCTGAGCCAGATTCAGTATAGAAAATCTGAAAAGGAAAGATTCTCTATATGGAAAGGATGGCGCAGAAAATGAAAAAATACAAGCTGACAAACAATCTGGGTCTGAAAATCATTGCATTTATTTTTGCCGCTTTTCTATGGCTGATCGTGGTGAATCTGGACAATCCGGTTGACAGTAAGCTGTTTACGGACATACCGGTAACAATTGTAAATGACGATATCATAAAATCTGCAGGAGAAGTGTATCAGGTAGAAGGAGAAGGCACGGTGAATGTGGTCGTCTATGCCACCCGTGAGGTCCGGCAGAAACTCCAGAAAGAGGATATTGTAGCAACAGCGGATATCAAACAGATAGACTCCACTGGAAAGCTGGTTCCCATTGAGATATCTATCCCTGATTATAGCGGACAGTATGAATCCGCGGAGGCGGTTCCGCGCAATCTCACGATCCAGCGGGAAAAATCAGGGAAAAAATCTTTGGCTCTCACCGTGGAGACAGTGGGAAAACAGGCGGATGGATATGAACTCGGAGATATAACCGTAAGTCCTGAGAATGTCACCTTGACAGGCGCGGAGTCTCTGTTGGAGCAGGTAGACAGAGCGGCTGCACAGGTTAATATAGACGGAATCTCCGAGGATTCGGCTCTGGATGGAACTTTAGTGCTGTATGATGTTTATGGAAACGAACTGAATCAGACTCAGCTGGGGAATAATCTGGGGGATGAGGGGATTTCCGTCTCCGTGGATGTGCTGAAAGTAAAGAGTGTTCCCATAGCGTTTGAGGTATCTGGAAGTCCTGCTGAGGGCTATAAGTATACCGGATACACAAGCATGCCGGAGAGTATACAGGTCTGCGGCGCAAGTGATGCTCTGGATGAATTGAGCCAGATTGCAGTTCCTGCGTCCGTGATAGATATCACCGGGGCCTCAGAGTCAATAGAGATGACCGTGGATATCACAGAATATTTACCTGAAGGAATAAGGCTGGCAGATGAAAATGCGGGAAACGTTACGGTCACCGTAAAAATTGAGCGAGAGGGTACGCGCACCATAGAGTTTCTGGTAAGTTCGATCAAGATCAATAACCTGGCGGAGGATCTCCAGGTGAGTTATGACGCGGATGCAGAGATCACGCTGCATTTCAGCGGAGACGAGTCACTTTTGAGCACGCTTGACATCAGCAATGCAGTGTCCGTGGATATGAGCGGTCATACACAGCCGGGTACATATGATATCCCGGTAAAAGTCAATCTGCCTGCAGGGATCACACTGGATGAACAGGTTACAGTGCGGCTTACCATAGAAGAGAAAGCAGCGGAGGATAATCCGAACAGTCCTGCCGGAGAAAACGGATAGGAAGAATAGAATTTTTCATTAGAAAATACAAGGAGTGGATACAGGATGGTTAACGGAAAAGTCAGGATCAAAAATCCGACCGGCCTTCATTTAAGGCCGGCAGGACTGTTCTGCAAGACAGCGATGCAGTTTGAAAGTAAGATAACAGTTCATAAAATGACAAAGCATGAGGATGTGACCGCTAATGCGAAAAGCGTGCTCAGTGTACTGGGAGCCTGCATAAAAAGCGGAGATGAGATCGAGATCATCTGTGAGGGCGCGGACGAGGAGGAAGCCCTCAGGGAGATGGCGCAGCTTGTGGAGGACGGGCTAGGAGAATAACAGACATCACGGCTGACAGGGCAGTTTTGATCAGCAGAGAAAGAAATCAGTAAAACGGAGGAAGTAAATATGAGCAGAGCAACTCTTGTGATCATGGCAGCCGGCATCGGCAGCCGGTTCGGAGGCGGGATCAAACAGCTTGCACCGGTCGGTCCGAACGGAGAGATTATCATGGATTATTCCATTTATGATGCAGTGGAGGCAGGGTTTGACAAGGTTGTATTCGTCATAAGGAAAGACCTGGAGAAAGACTTCAAAGAAGTGATCGGAAACCGGATAGAAAAATATGTTGAGGTTGCATATGTATATCAGGAGCTTGACGACATTCCTGAAAAATACAAAGAGAAATTTTCAGGAAGGATAAAGCCATGGGGAACCGGGCAGGCAATTCTCTGCTGCAGTGAAGTGGTGGATACACCTTTTCTGGTGATCAATGCGGATGATTATTATGGGAAGAATGCGTTTAAAGAAGCATATGCTTATTTGACAAGTCTTCCGGATACTGGTAAAATACAGGTTTGTATGATTGGATTTGTATTGAAAAATACACTCAGTGACAACGGCGGCGTGACCAGAGGATTGTGTCAGGTGGATGATGCAGGCATGCTGACGGAGATCATTGAGACGCATAATATAGAAAAGGATGGCATCCGCGCGGTTGTCCGTCAGGACGCTGAAGAAACAGTGCTTGACGCTGAGACTCCGGTATCCATGAACATGTGGGGACTCACACCTGCGTTTTTCGAAGTGCTGAAGTCAGGGTTTGATGCATTTTTGGAGAAAACGTCTGCGCAGGACCTGAAAGCAGAATACCTGCTTCCCACGATTATCGGGGAGCTCCTTGAAGAAAAAAAAGTGCGTGTGAAAGTGCTGAAGTCAGAGGATCAGTGGTTCGGCGTGACATACAAAGAAGACCGTAAATCCGTGATGAATGTGGTAAGATCACTGGTGGATGCGGGAGTTTATCCGGCAGAGCTGTACAGTTCATCTGCCGGCGCGGAAGATAAATAAGAAAAGGGTTTTATAATGGCAAAAAAACGCAGATCCTCCGGGAATAGTGAACAAAAGAATAGAAAGGGCGCAAAGACTTCTCTGCGCCCAAAGAAAAACCGATTCGGAACATTCTGCCTGGTTCTTCAGGCGCTGGTCAGCGCAGCGTTTATGGGAGTGGTTCTTCTGCTGAACATGCTTCCGGCAAATTATCTGGCGCTGATCGCCATGGTACTGTTCTTCCTTTGGTGTATTACTTTTACGACCCAGGCGGTCAGGAAGAAAAAAGGGGGATTAGGGAAACTGTTCAGTCTGCTCGTTATTTTTATACTGGCGGTCGGAACTTATTATGTGGCAAAGACAAACAATATGATCTCAATGATCACAAGCGGCGGCTATAAAGTGGACAAAATGGTGGTTGCTGTTCTGGCAGATGATCCGGCTGAGACTCTGGAGGATGCCGCGGGTTATTCATATGGAGTTCAGTTTGCTCAGGGCGCCGAGAATATGCAGGCCGTTGTGGTGGATATCCAGAATCAGCTGGGCATGGATATCAATATGACAGAATATAATTCAGTTCAGCAGCAGGCACAGGCGCTGACAGGCGGAGAAGTGCAGGCCATTGTTTATAATCAGTCCTATACAGAATTAATGGATGAGGCAGTGGAAGGCTACAGCAGCCAGATCAAGATCATATATAGCCATGAGATAGAGACAAAACTCAATCTGGGAGGTTCTGCTGAAGATGACAGCCTGACAAAAGAACCGTTTACTGTCTACATCAGCGGAATGGACGTGTATGGGGATGAAAGAGACGGAGAAAACAGGGATTCTGAGCGCAGCGATGTGAATATCATTGCAGTGGTGAATCCAACGACCCATCAGATTCTCCTTGTCACAACGCCAAGGGATTATTTTGTTCCCATACCTGGTGTTTCCGGGGGGATGAACGATAAGCTGACTCATGCGGGAACTTATGGAATTGATGCCTCCATGGAAACTCTGGGAGAGCTTTATCAGACGGATATTAATTATTATGTAAAACTGAATTTCAGTGCGATGATTGATATTGTGGACATTCTCGGAGGGGTGGATGTATATTCAGAGCAGGCATTTACCACAGGCTGGGAGTCCGGATATGAGATGGAAGTTCAGGAAGGAATGAATCATTTTGATGGACAGCAGACGTTAGCTTTCTGCCGCGAGAGACATAATCTTATGGATGGAGATAATCAGCGAGGCAGGAATCAGCAGGCAGTCATCACGGCAATGCTCAAAAAGGCGCTTTCACCGACAATGCTTCTGAAAGCTGACCGGATTATCAATCAGGTAAGTGAGGATATAGAAACGAATGTGACACAGGGACAGTTGAATTCACTCGTAAAATACCAGCTTAGTTCGGGTGCGGATTGGACGATCCAGTCTGTGGCAGCCACAGGATATGACGGGGAGGATTATCCGTATTCCATGCCGGATAGTCTGGTATATGTACTCTATCCGGATGAAGAGTCAGTGAATGAAATTATTCATCTGGTGAATGTGGTGGAAGAAGGAAGGACGCTGACAGAAGGAGAACAGTTGAACTAGGGTTATATTGAATAAATAGTTCCAGAATAATAAAACTGGGAAAATGATAAATGTAAGGAGTGCTGTAAAAACATCTGGGCAGATGATAGAGCAGCACTCCTGTTTTTTGGTTTTTAAAGCGAAAAATAAGTTTTCATGGATAATTTGAAAACATTATTTTGTTACTTCGCGGACTCCTGCGAATGTGCATGAAAGATATTCCGGGATTTCAAACAGAAATCCTCCTATTGTTATTTTATGCTGATTTTTAGCCATGTTCACCATTATTTCATAAGTCTT
>CALWFY010000056.1 GCA_944377775.1 uncultured Mediterraneibacter sp. | reverse complement strand
CGCTCAAAAGAGTGGCCGGGCTGCACGGCATGAAATGTCTGCTTCATGAAAAACCGTTTAAAGGGGTGAGTGGTTCCGGCAAACATAATAACTGGTCACTGATTACGGATGACGGAATTAACATGCTGGACCCTGGAAAGACGCCTCATGAGAATATCCAGTTCCTGCTTGTACTTACCTGTATCTTAAAGGCGGTCAACCGTCATGCAGACCTTTTAAGGGAATCTGCGGCAGACCCGGGGAATGATCACAGACTTGGGGCAAACGAAGCTCCCCCGGCCATTATTTCTGTGTTCCTCGGCGAGCAGTTGGAGGATGTGATCGAGCAGCTTGTGAGCACGGGAGAAGCTACTCACAGCTTAAAAGGTGAGAAGCTGGAGACGAGTGTGCGCACCCTTCCGGAGTTTACAAAAGACGCTACGGACAGGAACAGAACGTCACCCTTTGCTTTTACGGGAAACAAGTTTGAGTTCCGCATGGTTGGTTCAAGGGATTCCGTGGCTTCTGCCAATATTGTGCTCAACACGATTGTTGCCGAAGCATTCTCCGAGGCGTGTGATGTGCTGGAGAAGTCAGATGACTTCCAGAAAGCGGTACATGATCTGATCAAACAGTATGCCATCGAGAATCAGCGGATTATCTTCAACGGCGACGGATATTCCCAGGAATGGGTGGAAGAAGCCGAGAGGAGAGGGCTTCCGAATATCACCTCCATGGTGGAGGCCATACCGGCTCTTGTGTCTGACAAGGCAGTGGAATTGTTTGAGAAGTTCGGTGTGTTTACCAGGACGGAGCTTGAATCCCGTGCGGAGATCAGTTATGAAAACTATTCTAAGGCGATCAATATTGAGGCGCGTACAATGATCGATATGGCGAGAAAACAGTTCCTTCCGGCCATCATTAAGTATACAAAAACTCTTGCGGACACGGTGAACGCGGTGAACGAAGCCGGGGCGGACGCCGGCGTGCAGGAGGATACGCTTGCAGAAATCACGGTCCTGTTAAAAGAAGCCCGTGCTGCGCTGATGGAACTTGAAAAGGTGACTGCCGAAATGGCGGAACTTCCGGATGGCCCGGAGAAGGCACAGAAATATTATCGTGTCGTACATCCTGCCATGGATGCGCTGCGTGATCCGATTGACAAGTTGGAGATGATTGTAGATAAAGAAGCATGGCCTATGCCGTCTTACGGTGATCTGATTTTTGAGGTATAAGGATATTCCTGTTGCTGAAAGCACTTCCTGCGGGTAAAATAGAACCCAGGAAGTGCTTTTTTATTTATTAGTTGAAGGGAGAAACATCTATGCAGTCATCAGCAGAGTTGAGAAATTTACTGAACAGGATAGATCATCGGGGCTATCCTGCCTATAAAGATACAAAGGGAACATATCAGTTTCCGGGCTATGTGCTGTCTATTGACCATGTACAGGGAGACCCGTTTGCATCGCCGTCAAAGGTGAGTGTGCATGTGAGCGGAAAGACGGCAGGATTCCCGGCGGAACTGTATAAATCCGCACATCAGAGAATTGCCCTTCAGGATGAACTGACAAGGCAGTTTGGGAAGAAGGCGGAAACTTTTGCATTTAAGGCGAAAGGCTCCGGAAAGAGCGGGCTTATCTCTGTGAGCCGGTGTTATCAGGAGGTGCTGGAGCGGACAGCATGCAGGCTGAACCCCGGAAACGGAGACATTATTCTGCGCATGGAGATCGGGTTCCCGGCGAACGGGAGAACAATCAATGCAAGGGAACTTGAGAAGATTCTTTTTGATTTTGTGCCGGAGTGTGTGAAATCTTCTCTCTTTTATAAAAACATGGATGCGAAACGCTTAAGGGCGATTATTGATCTGGCAGAGGACCAGCAGTACATTCGGGAAATGCTTCCCAAGATGGGGCTGTGCGCATTTGTCGCAGACGGGAGCATCCTGCCCAGAGAGTCCGGAATTTCTCCCAGACCCATGAGAGGAGGCGTGAAATTCAAATCCCCGGCAGAGCTGGAAGTGACGCTTGACCTGCCTCATAAAGGAAAGATCACGGGAATGGGAATCCGAAAGGGTATCACCTTGATTGTGGGAGGAGGATATCACGGGAAATCCACGCTTTTGAAAGCTCTGGAGCTTGGAGTGTACAATCATATTGCCGGGGACGGCCGGGAATATGTAATCACAGACGATACAGCCATGAAAATTCGGGCAGAGGACGGGCGCAGCATTCAGAAAACGGATATTTCCATGTTCATCAATGACCTGCCCAATGGAAAGGATACTGTCAGATTCTGTACGGAGGACGCCAGCGGAAGCACCTCCCAGGCTGCTAATGTGGTGGAGAGTATTGAGGCCGGGACTTCCCTGCTTTTGATTGACGAGGACACGAGTGCTACAAACTTTATGATTCGGGACGAGCTGATGCAGAGAGTGATTCACCGGGAAATGGAACCGATCACTCCGTTTATTGAGCGCATCAGAGAGCTGTATGACGATTACGGAATTTCCACTGTGATCGTGGCAGGAAGTTCGGGAGCTTATTTCCATATTGCCGACAGCATTATCCAGATGGACCGCTATATTCCGAAGGACATCACTGAATATGCAAAAAAGGAGGCGGAGAACTTCCCGGCAATCAGCGGACCGGAGACTCCTGCCAAAAGGCCGGAATTTAAACGCTGTCCGAGACCGGGACAGGCATTTAAGGGAAATGACAGGATCAAGATGAAAACCATGGGACGGGAGGCCGTGATGATCAATAAAGAGACCATTGACCTGCGCTATGTGGAGCAGATCACGGACAGCGAGCAGGTAACAGCGCTGGGATATTGTATGCGGTATGCGCAGAAACGGGTGCTGGACGGCAGGAAAGACCTGCGCCAGGCAGTGGATGAGCTTGAAAAAGTAATCGAGAACGGCTCGCTGGCAGCGCTGTGCGAAAGCAGTTCCAGCGTCTCCTGCATGGCTGTGCCCAGAAGGCAGGAGATATTTGCATGTTTTAATAGATATCGGGGGTTGAAGATATGATGAAATTAGTAGACGGAAGACCGGAAAATTGTGCGGGCAGGCTTGAAAAAGAGCTGCGGGTGTATGATCTTCTGGATTCTCTGGAAGTGCCTTATAAAAGGGTTGACCATGAGGCGGCAATGACGATGGAAGCGTGCGAGGAGATAGACAGGGCTCTAAGTGAAGGCGCAGGCGGTGATGTATCCATCTGCAAGAATCTGTTTTTGTGCAATCGGCAGGAGACTGAGTTTTACCTTCTGCTTCTTCCCGGTGACAAGCCGTTTAAGACGAAGTACCTGTCTGCCCAGATCGGTTCTTCCCGTTTGTCTTTTGCAAAAGCAGAATACATGGAGAAATATCTGGATATTACGCCTGGTTCCGTCAGTGTCATGGGTCTGATGAATGACCATGAAAGAAAAGTGAGGCTTCTGATTGACGAGGATGTGCTTGACGGAGAGTATTTTGCATGCCATCCGTGTATAAACACATCGAGTCTCAGGATGCGGACAGTGGATTTGAAAGAGAAAGTCATACCAGCTCTGGGGCATGAACCGGAGCTGGTGAAGCTGTAAGAAGGAGAAGGAGCAAAGGATGAAATTTTTTCATTTATCAGACCTGCATATCGGGAAACAGCTCCATCACTATTCTCTCCGGGAAGATCAGGAACACATTCTCGGAGAGGTTATTTCCTATGTGGAAAGCGAGCGGCCTGACGCTGTTTTGATAGCTGGGGATATCTATGACAAGTCGGTGCCTTCCGGGGAGGCGGTGAGCCTGTTTGATGATTTCCTGACACGGCTTTCGAAAGTGCGTCCGGCGGTTCCGGTTCTGATCATAGGAGGGAACCATGATTCCGGCCAGCGGCTTGATTATGCAAGCCGTCTGCTGGGAAGCCATCTGATCTACATTTCGGGAAAGGCGCCGGAATCAGAGGAGGAATTCCTGCAGAAAGTTACGCTGGAGGATGAATACGGGAGCGTGGATTTTTATCTGCTGCCCTTTTTAAAGCCCGGATATGTGAGGGGATTATGCGGCGGAGAAGCGCCCGGAAGCTACACGGAGGCAGTAAAAGCGGTCATTGAGCGGGAGAATATTGATACAACCCGGCGCAATGTCCTTCTTTCCCACCAGTTTTATACAGGGGGAAAAGAAACGCCCAGTACCTGTGATTCAGAACTTTTAAGCGTGGGCGGGATTGACAATGTTGATGTCTCAGTGCTTGATGGTTTTGATTATGTGGCTTTGGGACACCTTCACAGCCCGCAGAAGGTGGGGGCAGAACACATCCGTTACTGCGGGACGCTGCTGAAATATTCAGTCAGTGAAGCCGGACAGGAAAAGTCCCTTCACATGATCGTTATGGAAGAAAAGGGGAAGCCTGTCTTCGTACAAAAACTTCCTCTGCATCCGCTCAGAGACGTGCGTAAACTCAGGGGAAATCTGGAAGAGATCATCGCCCGGGCGGACCCGGCGCATAGAGAGGATTATGTGAGCGTCACGCTGACGGACGAGATTGACCCGTACAAACCGAAAGAACAGCTTGAAAAGGTGTACAGCCATATTCTTGAAGTGCGGATGGATAACGAGCGGACAAGAAAGAAGCTGGAGTTTTCAGAGGAGGAAATCCGAGTGCAGAATCCTCTGTCCGTGTTTGAAGATTTTTACAGAGAGATGCAGGGGCGCGAACTCTCTGAGCAGGAGAGGGAAATTTTGAACAGGGTATTGGATGCAGTGAAAGGGGAGGAACGATGAGACCGATCAGGCTTACCATGTCTGCGTTTGGCTCGTATTCCGGTGTGGAGGTCATTGATTTCACAAAAGTGCAGGGAGGACTCTTCCTTGTTACCGGGGATACCGGCGCGGGAAAGACAACGATCTTTGATGCTGTCACATATGCTTTGTATGACAGGACGAGCGGAGGACGCCGGGACGGAAATATGATGCGCAGCCAGTATGCGGGAGAGGAAACAGACACTTATGTGGAATATGTTTTTTCTTACAGAGGCAAGCAGTATACAGTGAGGAGAAATCCTGAGTATATGCGCATCGGGAAGAGGAAAAATGCGGACGGTACTCTCCGGTTAGTAAAAGAGACGGCGAAAGTGAGTCTGCTTTTGCCGGACGGGAGAGAGTATCAGGGGAAAAAGAGAGAGATTGACAGGAAGATCGAGGAAATCATCGGACTGGACGCGGGACAGTTTACCCAGATTGCCATGATTGCGCAGGGAGAGTTTTTAAAACTCCTTCATGCGGAGTCAAAGGAGCGGAAAAAGATATTTTCCCGGATATTTCAGACGCAGATTTACTGGAAGATACAGGAGGAATTAAAGGAGCAGGGGAAACAGATGTACATCCGTCTCAAAGAAAATGAGACAGATATACAGCGGGAGATGAACCGGGTGGATGTCACAGGGGAGGAAGAAACAGCAGCGGACCGTTGGGAGGAACTCCTTCAGATGACTGTGCCTCCGGCTGAAGAAGTACTGGAAGAACTGAGGGATATCCTTGATATCGGGACGGCAAAGGCTTCCCGGCTCGAAGAGGAGGAAGAGGCACTTCAGAAAGCATCAGAGGAACTGCGCGCCTCAATCGAGAAAAAACAGGAGATAAATCGTATTTTTGATCTTCTTGAGGAAGCAGAAACAGCGTGTATAAAACTCGAGGCCGGGCAGACGGAAAACCGGGAACTGAAAAGACAGGCCAGTCTGGGTGAGCGCGCAGAACATGTCAGTACCCTGGAGACGCAGGCGGAACGCACGCGTAAAGAATTAAGAGACACGGCAGAGAAAATCGGGAAGATTGCGGCACAGAAAGAGGAAAGCGAGGCTTCCGGGCAGAAGCTGCAGGAGGAAGTCGGGATATTGGAAAAAGAACTGTCCCGGACAGAGCCGCGGATACAGGCGGAGATCGTGCGTTTAAGGACGCTGCTTCCGCACTATGAGAGCGCGCGCAGGCTCTGCAGGGAGTGCGAAGCCAGAGAAAAGGAGCTGGCCGGCTGCATGGATATGTGCCGGAGGGCCTCGGAGGATTATGAAGAGAAATACAGGCTATTCTTTTTTGAACAGGCGGGGATACTGGCGAAAGAGCTGAGAGAGGGAGTACCCTGTCCGGTGTGCGGTTCCACCCATCATCCGGTCCCTGCACAGCTTTCGGAGACAGCGGTAGATCAGAAAGCCGTGGAGGAGGCAAAGGAAATCCGCGATCAGGCAGAAGAGAAGCGCGCGCAAGTGCAGGATGCGTATCAGAAAGTCCGCGCCGGCCTGGAGGCGGAAGAAACGATTCTTAAAAACGGTGGAAAAACGGAGGAAGATGCACGGACGCATCTTCAAGCGCTGGAAAAAGAACTGAATGATAAAAAAGAAGCGCTTCGCAGGAGCCTGGATGCGCTTCAGACATGTGCTCAGGAGAACCGGCAGAGAGCGGGGCAGCTTGAAACACTGGCCACACAGAGAGAACAGCTAGAAGGCCGTCTCCGGGAAGAAGAGGAAGACTTTTCCCGGGAGCTGCGTACAAGGTTTGAAGAAGAGGAAGAGTATCAGGAGGCAAAGCGCTGGATCGTCGGCTGGCAAGAAAAGGCAGAGCGGGTGAAAGCCTGTGAGGATGCGATGCTGCAGGCCCGCGCCCGGGCGGAGACGCTTAAGCAGCAGACAGAAGGGCGAAAGAGGGAGGACACGGACGCAGATCGGGAAAAACAGGAAGCGCTTACTGTTAAAATAAAGGCGGTAAAAGCGCAGCGACTTGAGATTCATGGGAAAAATGCAGGCAACCGGAGTGCGTATGAAGCTCTGAAAAGATATTTTGACGCCCAGAAAGACTTAAGGAAACAATATGAAGTAGCGAGGAATCTGAGCAGGACTGCCAACGGGAATTTAAGCGGAAGCGTGAAGCTGGACTTTGAGACCTATGTACAGAGAAAATATTTCCGCCGGATCATACAGGCGGCCAACCGGCGGCTGGCGCGCATGACATCAAACGGATTCATCCTGCAGTGCCGCGAGATCAAAGACCTGAGCAGTCAGGGGCAGGCGGGACTTGATCTGGATGTATATGACCTGGTGACAGATTCTGTAAGGGATGTAAAGTCCTTATCCGGAGGAGAGTCCTTTATGGCGGCGTTATCTATGGCGCTGGGGCTCGCGGATATCGTGCAGAACACGGCCGGGGCCGTGAGCCTTGAGACCATGTTTGTGGACGAGGACTTCGGCTCACTTGACGATGCCTCCCGGGAGCGGGCCATCCACATATTGAAAGAGCTCGCCGGAGAAAAAGGGCTGGTTGGAATCATCTCCCATGTCAATGAATTAAAAGAGCAGATCGACTGGAAGCTGGTTGTGGAGAAAAGTGAGCGCGGAAGCCATGCAAAATGGGTTCTGTAAGAATTAAATCTGCTTAAGGTACTGTACGCTGAAAGGCGGCAGAGTCATCTCTCCCTGAAGGGTGACAGTGTTTTGATCATTCTCCGGGTCCGCGGAAACGGAATCTGTTTCTGCTTTTTGCCCAGTGAGCATCTGAGAGAAACAGCCCTGCAGCTCATGGCTGCCTGCCGTAAATTCATAATCTCCTGCATTGACTGCCACAAGGATGCGCTCGTTGTCTGTCCTGCGTTCAAAGATCAGCTGGTGGTTCGTAATGACTACATTTCGGTAGGAACCGCTGCACAGTGCGTTGCTCTCCCGTCTTACAGCGATCAGTTCCCGGATGAAATCAGTCAGGGCATTCGGTTTTGGCGCCTCAAAGCATGGCCTCAGTGCATAGTCGTTGTCAGGGGCTTTGGCGCCTTCCTCTCCCCACTCGCTTCCGTAATAAATGCAGGGGATGCCCGGCATACCAAAGAGAAAGCCATATGCCAGCGGAATGTGATTTTTATTTGTCAGTATGGTGGCAAGCCTTGATACATCGTGATTGTCCACAAAAGTCATCAGATGCTTGCCGCGGTAAATGCACCATTGTTCAGGGCCGTACTGGCGGTTTAAAGAGTGGGCAATCTCAAAAAGATTCATACTGTTGAAGCTGGAATAAATGCCTTTGTAACACTCGTAGTTCGTACAGCTGTGGAGCATTTCATCATTGACGATCAGGTTGTAGTCGCCGAAGAGCACCTCCCCGATCAGGGCGAATCCCGGTTTGATTTCCTCACAGAAAGAGCGGAGCCGCCGCATGAAATTATGATCAAGGGAATACGCTACGTCCAGGCGGAGCCCGTCGATATCGAATTCATCAATCCACATTTTTATACAGTCAAGAAGATAGTCCACAACAGCAGGATTCTGGAGGTTTAATTTCACAAGTTCATAGTGGCCCTCCCATCCTTCGTACCAGAAACCGTCATTGTATCCGCTGTTTCCGTCAAAGTTGATATGGAACCAGTCTTTGTATGCAGAGTCCCATTTTTTCTCCTGAACATCCTGAAATGCCCAGAATCCCCTGCCGACATGGTTGAATACACCGTCCAGCATGATTTTTACATTATGCTCGTGGAGTTTTTTGCATACGGTTCTAAAATCATCGTTTGTTCCCAGGCGGCAGTCAATCTTCCTGAAATCCCTTGTATCATACCCGTGATTGTCGGATTCAAAAACAGGATTGAGGATGATGGACCCGATGCCGAGGTGTTCAAGATATTCTGCCCATTCGGCGATCTTTAAAATCCGGTGTGCTGTGACGCCGTCATTGTGTGCGGGCGCCCCGCAGAATCCGATGGGATATATCTGATAAAAAGTTTCATTGTAAGCCCACATAGTTACAACTCCTTCTTCTATAAAATTTTTTCAAATACTGTCTGTCAGTATACCACAGATTGGCAGGAAAAAGAAGCAGAACCGATGCGGTCGGCGGAAATAAGAGATGAAAAAGGGCATCGTGAATTGACACCATTATAGGTGAAAGTTATACTTAAACATAGGTAATAAAATCTATGATCTTGGAGGGAGCGAATTGGAAAGACAGTATGATACAGGAAAGAAGATCGCTCTTTTTTGCCTGTTTCTTTTGATGATGTGGATGATTGTGCCGAAAACAGTACAGGCCCAGGAACCACAGCAGGACATTCTGACAGAGCAGGAAAATATGGAGCAAAATTCAGACGAGGGAACGGTTGAAGAAAACGGCGGAGAGACTGTTCAGGCGGACGAAGAACAGACGGAGCTGCCGGGGCATCTTGAACCAACGGAAAAAATTGCAAAACTTGAGCTTACAAAGCATGATCCGGTAGAGCTTTCACAAACAAGCCTGACTGCATATTCTGCTGTTCCCCGGACAGGTGATGATTCATCAGCGGTATTGTGGGTTTCACTTCTGGCGGCAGCAGCGGTCGGTATTGTAGTTATCTGGATAATCAGAAAGAGAAAATAGGGCAGAAATGTTGAAAAAAATCTTGACACAGAGGATAGCAGATACTATAATATTACAGCATGACTAAAGGAGAAACAGTATACGCCATAGCCCCGGAGTGTGCTGATTTCACATATACAAGTAAATGTTATTTGATGATTTTATAGGAGGAACACCCATGAAAACTTATATGGCTAACCCTGACAAGATTGAAAGAAAATGGTATGTGGTTGACGCTGAAGGCTGCACATTAGGACGTCTTGCATCTGAGGTCGCTAAAGTGCTCAGAGGAAAGAATAAGCCGGAGTACACACCGCACATTGATACAGGCGATTATGTAATCGTTGTAAATGCAGAGAAAGTAAAGGTTACAGGAAAGAAACTTCAGCAGAAGATTTATTACAATCACTCCGAGTATGTAGGCGGAATGAAAGAGACTACTCTTGCCGAGATGATGGCAAAGAAACCGGAGAAGGTAATTGAGCTGGCTGTTAAAGGAATGCTCCCGAAAGGACCTATGGGAAGAAGCATGATCAAGAAGCTTCATGTCTACGCTGGCCCAGAGCATGCTAATCAGGCTCAGAAGCCGGAAGTTCTGACATTTTAGTGAAAGGTTGAAAGGAGGAAATAACAGTGGCTAACGCAAAATATTACGGAACAGGAAGAAGAAAAAAATCAGTAGCAAGAGTTTACCTTGTACCTGGAACAGGCAAGATCACGATCAATAAAAGAGACATCGACGATTATCTCGGACTTGAGACTCTGAAAGTTGTTGTTCGTCAGCCGCTTGTGGCTACAAACACAACAGACAAATTTGATGTGATTGTTAACGTACACGGAGGCGGTTACACAGGACAGGCCGGAGCAATCCGTCACGGAATCGCAAGAGCTCTTCTTGAAGCAGATGCGGATTACAGACCGGTGCTCAAGAGCGCAGGATTCCTTACACGTGACCCGAGAATGAAAGAGCGTAAGAAGTACGGTCTCAAAGCAGCTCGTAGAGCTCCGCAGTTCTCCAAACGTTAATCGGATACAATTATATACGACTCAGAACGCCGCAAGGCGCTGCATGGCCTCCCAGGACAGTTGTTCTGGGAGGTCTTTTTTCTTTCCACTAAAGATACATTTCAAAGGCTGTCAGATACCTGCTGGACAGGGATTTTCTTATATTTCTAATGGAATATGTTTTTTCATCACTGTGAGTGTTTTACCCACAAATATCGCAGAAAGGATCGTTGCAATTCCAAACCCTTTTAAATCATGCAGGAAAGCAATTCCTAATATAACAGATATGATTACCATAAAAATATCATAGTAGATTTTAATTGTTCCAATATTTATATTTAGCAGGCGCGCAAGTATATTCACAGTTCCATCCGGCGGATTTTGTACTAACTTCATTGAGAGCATAAGATGCATTCCAAGTGCAGTACATACAATGCTCATAATCATTAGAAATATTTTAAATATCATATCTTCAGCATTAAAACTCATAATATTTTTGAAAAAATCAATGATAATGCCAAATAAAAATGCCACTGGTATTTGCAGTAATACCTTAGCGTTGATTAACTTTTTTTCAAGAATGTATTGAATCATACTATTGCAAAAGTGAAACAGCATCGTCAGCGTTCCAAATGTTAATGGGGTCAGATACCCCAACACATATGGAACACTGCTGATCGGCGATACTCCAAGTTCGCATTTCACGCACAATACAATCCCTAATGATACAGATATTACTCCTATTATATAAATGCCTAATCGATATATCAAATTTTTCATATTTTCATACCTTCTTCTTGTAGTTATCTGCATTCCGGCAAAGGTGGGCTTTGTTATTTTATTTCCTGTTTATTTTGAAATACTTTTCCAAATAACCAATGTGTAAATGGTGCTGCGGCAAACATATTCCAGAAAAAGGCCATTGGGAAATTTTTTAAGGTTGTTCCTATCCAAATTGCTGGCAACTGAGAAAGCGGGGCGTTGGCAAAAATAATATTGAAAAGAACAGACGCTACCAGACTCATAGTTGGGCACATAACTGCAATCGTTCCAGCTTGACGAAGCAACTGACAGATGTAAGGATTATCTTGTTCTGGATTGCAATGTTTTGAAGCGATTGCACTTCCAATTCGGTTCCCCCATAAATTTGAAAACAGAATAACAAATAATCCCATATAAACTGCTTCTTTTAGTGCGTCTAAAAAAACAGCATTTGTCATATTACTTAAACCGCCGACAGTTAAGTTTACT
>CALWFY010000055.1 GCA_944377775.1 uncultured Mediterraneibacter sp. | reverse complement strand
TATCTTCCCCCCTCATAAAGCAGGGCCGTCCCGCATGACGGGAAGCCCACTTTACTCTCATTCCTTTTTAGATAACTTATAAAACAGCGAAAACCCGTTGACTTTAAAGTCAACGGGTTTTCGTTGTCCATAAAAGATTATTTCACTTTTTTAATCAGGAACTATCCCCGGTACTTTGTTCCCGTGCCGTCGCGTTTTGCTGATTTCAATCTGTTCAGTGTCACTTCCTTTTCTCCAAAGAGGATTTTTGTCTCCGTGCCCTCCTCAAACAGATAAGCGTTTTCCAGCGTATCATTTTTCTGGAGCCGAATACCCCTGACTCCGACAGCAGCTTTTTTCTTCACTGGAATTTCAGCGGCCGGGAATCTGAGGAAATAACCGTTTTTCGACTGCAGCACCACATTCTGTGTATCATTCACCACTTTGACGGCAATCAGTGCGTCATCTTCCTGCAGCTTTGTGGCAGCAATGGTCCGCTTTGACACCTGGAACTCCGTTCCCTCCACTTTCTTGATCATACCCTGGGCTGTGGCAAACAAAAGGCTGGCAAACCGCATCTGTTCTGCGTCACATACCATAACAATCTGCTCCTCACTGGTGGAGTAATTGCTGACATTATCGACAGGAGTCCCTTTATCCCGGAATTTTCCGTAAGGCAGATCGAGAACCTTTACCTGGTGCATCTTTCCTTTGTCGGTAAAGATACAGAGTTTTCCGGTGTTCATGCAATGGATCACATATTTGTTTTCACTGTCCGCCGCTTCTTTATTTCGCTCATAGGTGGCAGCGTCTATTGTCTTGGCGTATCCGAACCGATCCATGAGGAATACGACCTCCTGTTCCTCGATCTTCTTCTCTTCAAATACAGCCTCCTCAGCATTTTCCACAACCGTCCGACGTTTCACCGCATATTCCTTTTTGAATGCGTCCAGTTCTTCCATGATAACTCCGGCCATGGAGTCATAGTTATTGAGAATGTCTTCATATCTTGCAATATTTTTAAGAGTCTGTTCGTGCTCTGCCATGAGTGCCTCTATCTCCAGTCCGATCAGCCGGTACAGGCGCATCTCGAGAATTGCTGTAGCCTGACGATCAGTAAATCGGAGGAGCGCCGCCATTTTCTTTGAAATACTACTTTTAAAAGTAATATTCTCCGTCACACCATTTACAAGACACGCCCTGGCATCTTTTACATTCTTACTGCCTCGAAGGATTTCAATAATCAGGTCGATTACATCACAGGCCTTGATCAGCCCTTCCTGTACTTCACTTTTCTCCTGCTCGCGGGCCAGCAGTGTCTTATATTTTCTTGTCGCCAGTTCAAACTGGAAATCCACGTGATGTTCTATGATTTTCTTAAGACTCAGCGTCTCCGGCCGGCCGTCTGCCACAGCCAGCATATTTACACCGAACGTATCCTCCAGCCGGGTCTTTTTATAGAGCATGTTTTTAAGATTCTCTGCATCTGCCCCTCTTTTAAGTTCCAGTACAATGCGGATGCCTTCTTTTGAAGATTGGTTGGAAATATCCACGATGTCCGTAGTCTTTTTTGTCTCTACAAGGTTTGCCACATCGTTTAAGAACTTACCGATGCCGGCTCCGATCATAGTATAGGGGATCTCGCTGATCACAATCTGCTTTTTCCCGCCTTTTAACTCCTCGACCTCAACTTTCCCTCTGATCTTGATTTTGCCCTGTCCGGTCTCATAGATATCGGCCAGATCGTCCTTGTTGACCACAATGCCCCCGGTGGGGAAATCCGGTCCTTTAATGTATTTCATAAGCTGGCGGGTACTGATGGCATCGTTTTTCATGTAAGCTTTCACTGCGTCAATGACCTCGCCCAGATTGTGGGTGGGAATGCTTGTTGCCATACCGACCGCTATTCCCTCCGCCCCGTTTACGAGCAGATTAGGAACGCGCACAGGCAGAACAAGAGGCTCTTTCTCCGTCTCGTCAAAATTCGGTCCAAAATCAATGACATCTTTATCCAGGTCTGAAAGGCACACCTCCTGGGTAAACTTTGTAAGCCGCGCCTCCGTATAACGCATGGCCGCAGCTCCGTCCCCTTCTATGGAACCGACGTTTCCATGGCCGTCCACCAGCGTCTGACCTTTCTTAAAGTCCTGTGCCATGACCACAAGTGCCTCATAGATACAACTGTCTCCGTGAGGGTGGTATTTACCCATCGTATCTCCCACAATACGGGCACATTTACGGTACGGCTTGTCATAGCGGATGCCCAGTTCATACATGTCATAGAGGGTCCGGCGCTGTACGGGCTTAAGCCCGTCCCTTACATCCGGCAGGGCACGGGAAATAATGACGCTCATGGCATAGTCAATATAAGATTTCTTCATAAGGTCCGAATATTCGGTCCTTATGATCTGTGATTCACTGTTCATGTTCTTTCTCCTCAGATATCCAATTCTGCTTCTGTTGCATTTTCATAGATAAACGCGCGCCTGGGCGGCACTTCTGTCCCCATAAGCATCTCGGTCACACCTGATGCCATCCGTGCATCCTCGATTTCCACCAGTTTTAAGATTCTTCTCTCCGGGTCCAGAGTCGTCTCCCAGAGCTGCTCTGCATCCATCTCTCCAAGTCCTTTGTATCTCTGCAGAGTAAAAGGCCCTTTGTGGGTCTTCCGGTATTTTTCCAGCGCCTTATCATCATAGAGATATTCTTCCTCCCCATGTTTCGGGATCGCCTTATAAAGCGGCGGCATAGCGATATACACATGTCCCTCATAGATCAGTTCAGGCATAAACCGATAGAACAGCGTCAAAAGGAGTGTGGAAATATGCGCGCCGTCCACGTCTGCATCCGCCATAATAATAATCTTGTCATACTTCAGCTTTGAAATATCAAAGTCATTTCCATATCCTTCTGAAAACCCACACCCAAAAGCATTGATCATCGTCTTGATCTCAGCATTAGCCAGAATCTTGTCTATGCTCGCTTTCTCCACATTGAGAATCTTTCCGCGGATAGGAAGGATGGCCTGGAAACTTCTGTCTCTGGCTGTTTTCGCCGAACCGCCCGCAGAATCTCCCTCCACAATGAAAATCTCACATTTTTTCGGGTCACGGCTTTCGCAGTTAGCCAGTTTTTCGTTACTGTCTAAGGAGTACTTCTGCTTTGTAAGCAGGTTTGTCTTTGCTTTTTCCTCAGTCTTTCGGATTTTGGCCGCTTTTTCCGCGCTGGAGAGGACAGTCTTTAATGTATCCAGATTTCGGTCAAAATAACGGACAATCTCCTCGCCTGTCACTTTTCCCACTGCCTTGGCTGCATCAGGATTGTCCAGCTTTGTTTTTGTCTGTCCCTCAAATCTGGGGTCCGGATGTTTAATGGAAACAATGGCGGTCATTCCGTTTCGAATATCCGCTCCGGTAAAGTTGGCATCCTTGTCCTTTAAGATGCCGATCTCTCTTGCATACTGGTTCATGACCGTGGTAAAGGTCGTCTTAAATCCGGTCAGATGGGTTCCGCCCTCGGCATTATAGATATTGTTGCAGAAACCAAGCACATTTTCATGAAATTCATTCACATACTGAAGCGCTGCTTCTACTTCTATCCCATCGGCTTCTCCTTTAAAATAGACTGGTTCATGAAGCACTTCTTTCTTTT
>CALWFY010000054.1 GCA_944377775.1 uncultured Mediterraneibacter sp. | reverse complement strand
TGTGTAACCATATAAAGAGATAAGGCGAACACATTGCGATAAATCCTTTATTTTCAAGGCTTTTGGAGGATTTTATTAAAACACTGTAACCTCTGTTGAGAGGTCATAATTTACTGATATTCAAATTAGAATTTCTTTTCAAAAAATACATGATATAATAAAATAATTGCATGCTGTATGTGCGGCATATTGTAAACTATGAGAAATTGAAAGGACAGGCTGGAGAGAAGAGAAATGACAGAAAACAGAAGATGTTTTGACGGGACTCTTTTTCTTGAGGATATAGAGAAGAAACTGAAACAGAGACTTGTACAGATCGGCAGGGAACTGGATGAGGGCCAGAAAGAGATCGAGAACATGCACGAGTATTACTGGGAAAACTATACGGAGATGGACCAGTACGGGTATGAGGACTATGATAACCAGCAGGCGCTTCTCCATCAGGTCAATGCCAATCAGGAAAAGACGGCATTAAAGCACAGGTTTGAAAAGATGCTGGACTCGCCTTTTTTCGGGCGGGTGGATTTTAAATTCCAGGGAGAAGATGAGGCAGAACCTTTTTACATCGGCATCGGAAATTTCGCGGAAAAGGCGGGCATGACACCTCTTATCTACGACTGGCGCGCGCCTGTGAGCGGGCTGTTTTATGATTATGACAAGGGACCGGCTTCCTATGAAGCACCCTCTGGAACGATCAGCGGAGAGATCGCGTCAAAATGGCAGTATAAAATCAGAGACGGACGGATGGTTTACGGCTTTGAGAGCGACGTGAAGATTGATGACGAGATTTTAAAGCAGGAATTGGGAAACAGCGGTGATACTCAGTTAAAGAATATCGTGCGGACGATTCAGAAAGAGCAGAACGCAATCATTCGGAACACGAATGACAGGATACTTGTGATCCAGGGCGCCGCGGGCAGCGGAAAGACGTCCATCGCCCTCCACAGGATTGCCTATCTTCTGTATCATGACCGGAAAAATCTGAAATCTTCCAACGTACTGATTCTTTCGCCCAACAGTGTGTTTTCGGATTATATTTCCCACATTCTTCCGGAACTGGGAGAAGAAAATATCCGGGAGATGAGTTTTGATCTGTTTGCATACAGAGAGCTGAAAGATACTGCGGCTGACTGTGAGGACAGGTACGACCATCTGGAGCGTATGATGCGCTTTCCGGATGAAAGAGCGGATGAACGGTTCCAGTGGAAGCAGTCGGCGGAGTTTGTAGGGGAAGTGGAAGGCTTTCTCGTCTTTCTGGAAGATGGCCTGATGGAGTTTAGGGACATTGAGTTCCGAGGCATGCGCCTTTCGGAGAAAGAGCTGATCCACCTCTTTTATGACAAGTTTTACGATACGCCCATATTAAAGCGTATGGATGTGGTGATGGAATATTTTATCGACTCCTGTGAGACACTGTGGGGGCGCGACCTGGAAGAGGAGGACAGAGAGTTCCTTCAGAGAAAATTTGACAGCATGTATGCGGTAAAAGACGTCTATGTGATCTATAACCGGCTGCTTGAATTCTGCGGACAAGACGTGCTTTCCGATGTGCCTTATGAGAAAAGAAAGATTCCCTATGAAGATGTGTTCCCCATGCTGTATCTGAAATACAGGCTGACGGGAGGAAGTGTGCACAAGAACATCAAGCATCTTGTAATTGACGAGATGCAGGATTATTCTTATCTTCAGTATGTTATTCTTCAGAGACTGTTCCAGTGCAGGATGACGATCCTGGGAGACAGGGCACAGACGCTGGATAAGGAACAGCAGGACGTACTGAAATTTCTCCCCAAACTGTTCGGAAAGGGAATCCGCACCGTGATCATGAATAAGAGCTACCGCAACACATGGGAGATTGCCACTTATGCGGCAAAGATCAGCGGGATAACGGATATTGAACTCCTGAAGCGGCATGGGAAAGAAGTGGAAGAAAAGATGTTTTCCTCAGAAGAAGAACTGCTGTCCGCAGTCAGGGAAAATCTGAATGTGGGCCCGGAAGGCTTTGAGACTGCCGCACTCCTTACAATGACAGAGGAGGAAGCTTTTGATATATACAGACTTCTGGAAAAACGCGGTCTGGAAGTCTCTTATGTAGATAAGAACAGTTCTGCATTTCGCAAAGGACTGACTGTGACCACCTTTTATCTGGCGAAAGGACTTGAGTTCGATCAGGTGTTTGCAGTCAGAGAAAGCCGGCAGACTCCCCTGTCGGACCAGGCTGCATACATCTGCGCCACAAGAGCGCTTCACGAGCTGTATGTATATCAGACGGCGGATTGACAGAAAAATGGTATAAACTGCCTCCTGTGGGAAACCTTATAGGTAAAAGAACATAGGAGGCATTGTATGGAATCCATATGGAGTAAAACCTGTGAGATTGGGAAGAAAGAGGCGCTAAAAGGCGATATTCAGGCAGATACAGTTGTGATCGGCGGCGGAATGGCCGGACTTTTGACTGCGTATGAACTGGAGCGCTCCGGGATACGCACAGTTGTTCTGGAAGCAGGACGTATCGGAGGCGGACAGACAAAGAACACGACCGCCAAGATTACATCGCAGCACGGCCTGTACTGCCGGACATTTATCGAGAAAAAAGGAAAAGATACTGCTGAGAAATATGTTCAGGCGAACCAGGCGGCAATCAAAGAATACAAAAAAGTAATATGTGATGAAAAGATTGATTGTGATCTGACGGAGGCGGACGCTTATGTCTATTCGCAGGATGCTGAGAAAATCGAGTCTGAGGCAGCGGCAGCGCGGGAGCTGGGAATCAATGCCTCTGTTGAAAAGCAGATTGAGATTCCGGTTTCCTGCGCAGGCGCCGTGAAATTTCCGGATCAGGCTTTGTTTCATCCGTTGAAATTTATGAGAGCCTTGTCAGAGAAACTGACTGTATACGAGGGCTCCCGGGTAACAGAGGTGGAAGAAAACCTGGTGAGGACCGCATGCGGAAGCGTGAGAGCAGACAAGATTGTCTTTGCCACACATTTTCCGTTTGTCAATTTTCCGGGCATGTACTTTGCGCGGATGCATCAGGAGCGCTCTTATGTACTAGCACTGGAAAATGCCGGGACGCTTGAGGGCATGTATATCGGAGACGGCAAGGATTCTCTTTCGTTTCGTCAGTATGGGAAATATGTCCTGCTTGGCGGCAGGGGACACCGGACAGGCGAGTCGGAAGGTGGCGGAAAGTATGAAGGCGGAAGCTATGAGGGGCTTCGGGAAGCAGCCCGCCGTCTTTATCCCGGAAGCCGGGAAGCAGCCTGCTGGTCTGCACAGGACTGTATTACGGCAGACCAGGTGCCTTTTATCGGCAGGTACGCGCAGGATCGTCCGGACTGGCTCGTGGCCACTGGTTTTCAAAAATGGGGGATGACGTCCTCCATGGTATCCGCAATGATTCTGCGGGATATCATCTGTAAAAAGGAAAATGATCATGCGGAAGTATTTTCGCCGTCCCGCTTTTCTTCAGAGGAACTTCCGCAGATTGTAAAAGACAGCGGAAAAGCGGTAAAAGGTCTGACGAAACGCTTCTTTCATATCCCGGATGAGAGTCTTGAACAGCTCAGGCCGGGGCATGGGGGAGTGGTGGAGACCGAAAGCGGGAAAGCAGGAGTCTATAAGGAAGAAGATGGACAAATCTATCAAGTAGATATTGTCTGTCCACATCTGGGATGCGAACTGGTATGGAATCCGGATGAGAAGACGTGGGACTGTCCGTGCCACGGTTCCCGCTTTGACTATGAAGGAAACCTTCTGGAAGGACCGGCACAGGAGGGCATCTGTTATGAATGAATATTTCTATGGATGGTATTTCCGGTGCCAGGGGGAAGACGGAACTTTCGCCGTCATACCTGCAGTACACATTTCTGACCGGAAAAAGACCTGTTCCATACAGGTCATTACAGAGACAGGAAGCTGGAATCAGTTGGAAACAGACCGGGGCACCATGAAAATCAGCGGTATCCTGCGGTTTGGAGAGCTGAAAAAGCCCAGGTATGATATCATGGGTCCGTTTCGCTATATTCCGGCTATGGAGTGCAGACATGCGGTGTACAGCATGAGCCACTCGGTGGATGGGGAAATCATGATAAACGGAAAACTGCTGCGTTTCTGTCAGGGGAAAGGCTATATGGAGGGAGACAGCGGAACCTCTTTTCCGGAGCAATACGCATGGACCCAGCATTTCCTTAAGGACGGTTCTCTTATGCT